>CAITQH010000325.1 GCA_903894475.1 uncultured beta proteobacterium | reverse complement strand
GGGTGACCATTTGACGCAAATGGTTGTCGCACACCTGCGAGATATTGAGTTCAAGCGCCTTGGCCGCATCGAGCACATCGGCGCTCAAGGTCACGTTGGTGGCCCGTTTTAAGGGCTGGCGAGAGCGGCGTTTGGGTGCGGTGGGTTGAATGGCAGGCATAGAGAGGTCCAATGCGCATTAAGAGATGCGCACAGTTTAACGAATATTTGAGCAACACACTGTTTTTTTAACCGCATTCACCCATGGCCAACAACCGCATTGCCGTTCTCGTCGCACTGGAAGGCTCCGATGACGGGCTCAAGCGCGCCCTGACATCGGCCCAGCAAAGCCTGGGTGAGTTGGCCACCAACGCCAAGACGGCTGGAGATAAGGCTGCGGCTGGCATGGCCGAGGTCAGAGCGGGGATGTCTGCCTTTGGCGATCAGGTCAGTTCCGCCAAATCCCAATTGCTGGCTTTCCTGTCGATCAACTGGGCCGCAGGCAAGCTCCAAGAGGTTGTTCAAATAGCAGACGCCTGGAACATGATGGCGGCGCGCCTGAAACTGGCCACCATCGGCCAGCAGGAATACGCAGTAGCTCAGAAGGCCCTGTTCGAGATCGCCCAGCGCATAGGCGTGCCGATCCAGGAAACCGCCACCCTGTACGGCAAACTGCAGCAGGCCGTTCGTATGCTCGGTGGTGAGCAAAAGGATGCACTGACCATCACCGAGAGCATCTCGCAGGCCCTGCGACTCTCAGGTGCGTCGGCAACCGAGGCGCAGTCATCGCTCTTACAGTTCGGCCAGGCATTGGCAGCCGGTGTGCTGCGCGGCGAAGAATTCAACTCCGTTGTTGAAAACAGCCCCCGCCTGGCCGCCGCACTGGCTGATGGCCTGAACGTCCCCATCGGGCGCCTGCGCAAACTCGCCGAAGAAGGTCGCCTGACAGCCGACGTGGTCGTCAACGCGCTCCTCTCGCAAAAGGACAAGCTAGCCTCCGAATACACCCAGCTTCCCCAAACGGTGAGTCAGGCCTTCCAGCGATTGCAAAACGCCTTCGGTCAGTGGGTGAGCCAGGTCGACACCGCAACTGGCACTTCCAGGAAGCTGGCAGATGCCCTGACCTGGTTGTCGACAAATCTTGAAACGGTCATGCGCTGGCTCAAGACTATCGCCGAAGTCGGCTTGTCGATCCTCATCTACCGTTTGATCCCGGCACTGATCACCGCCTGGCAGACTGCAGGCGCGGCAGCCGTCACCGCGGCCAGCGCCACATCGGCTGCCTGGGCGACTGCCAATCTCTCTGTCACCGCAGCCGTGACCAGCGTCGGCTTGCTCACGACCGCCTTTGGCGTTCTCGGCGCCTTCCTCGTCGGTTGGGAAATCGGCACCTGGCTCTCCGACAAATTCGAGTTCGTCAAGAAGGCCGGCATCCTGATGGTTGAAGTCCTGGTCAAGGGCGTCGAGCAGTTGCAGTTCCGCTGGGAAGCCTTTGCCGCGATCTTCACCAACGACACGATAGATGCAGCGACCAAGCGCCATCAAGCTCGCCTGGCCGAAATGAATCAGATCTTTGGACAGATGTATGCGGACGCCACCAAGGGATCAGAGGCGGCCAAGGGCGCCATGACGACGGTGGCCAACACCGCAGCAGAAATCGCCAAGCGCCTGGAGGCAGTTCGTCAAGGCACGCAAGAAGCCGTCGGCCGCGGTGTTGAAGCCGTGCACTCGGCAGTCGAGAAACTCAAGTCGCGTCTGGGTGATGTGGAGCAGGCGGTGGCAAAAGCCAACGCAGTCGTGACAGACGCCACTTCCAAAATGGCCGAGGCCTACAAGGGCTTGACCGGAATCGTCGAAGCCAATTTGCAGAAGCAGGTCGATGCCGTCAAGGCACGCTACCTGCAGGAGCAGGCGGCGCTCGACCTGTCCAAGCAGTCCGAGGCCGATAAGCTCGCCAAATCGACCCAGTTGTTGCTTGATACCTTGGCGCAGCAGAGCACGTTGCGTCGCCAGACGCTGGCCGAGACCTTGAAACTCCTCGATGACGAGTCCAAGGCCAGGATTGCTGAGGCGGCGCGCCAGGGTGTGACGGAAGCAGAGCGCAGCGCCAATATCACCCGTGTAGAAAACGAAATCCTGGCCACCAAACGCCAGTCCATGCTGCAGGCGGCAACCGAATACCGCGCCCACATCGACGCCTTGAACGCAGAGGCGAATCGCCACCTGGCCGAGATCCAGCGCATTGAGGAAGCCAAACGCCAACTCACTCTCAGCACCGAAGACAAGATCCGAGAAATCCGCCGCCAGGGAATGACGGAGTTCGAGGCGACAGAGGATCGCAAGCGCCAGGTCGTCGACTTGCAAACCAAGGCGCGCGAGTTGTTGGCCCAGGGTGAGTTCGAACAGGCCCGACTGCTTGCGCAAAAGGCGATGGACCTGGCCGCTCAGGTGGCCACCAGCCAAACGACCGATGCCAAACGCGCAGAAGATGCCAAGAAGCAGTCCGAGCAAGCCTATTCTCAAGTGCTCCAGCTCGAGGCGCAGTCGCGTGATGCTTACCGCAAACAGGAATACACAGCAGCCGAGGCACTGATGCGCCAGGCCGATGCCTTGCGCACAGAACTCAGCCAAAAAACCAAAGAGTCTGATGCCGCGATCACCCAGGGAAAGCTTGGCATCAACAGCGCCATCCAGGACATCCGCACATCAGAAGAAATTCTCAATGCCGCCCTGGACGCCCAGGCCCAGGCGCACCAGAAAGCAGCCCAGGCAGCACTTACGGCGCGCGAGCAGATCAAGCAGACCCTGACTGACACCGAGTCCCAGATCGATCAGGTGACACAAAAGCTCAAAGATGGTTTCAAGCTTACGCTGGACGCCGACACCAGCCGCTTCGACAAAGCCATCGCCGACCTGGACAAATCCCTCGCAGAAAAAGAGCGCCTGCTCCCCATCAAGGCCGACCTCGAGCAAGCGCAAAAGAAGCTGCAGGAATATGAGCAGCTGCTCAAAGAAGGAAAAGTGCTCCCCGTCGATGCAGACGTGACCCAGGCCAAAGCGGCCCTGGACAAACTCACCACTTACGCCAAAGAAAACTCCCTCCTGGAGCTTCGCGTCACCACAGAAAAAGCCCAGGCCGCCATCACCAATGTCGAGGGCATGATCAACGCCCTGAGCCGGATCCGCACCGAGTCCCAGCACAGCGTGAGCACCAATGTGAGTGACGCCAGGAGCCAGATCCAGAGCCTCAATGGCATGAACACCTCAAGCACGCACACGATTTACGTCCAGCGCGTCGAAGTGAACGCCAGCGGCGGTCTGGTTGGAGCTGGCATCAGTCACTTTGCCGGGGGCGGCGCCGTGGCCCCCGCATTTCCGCGCATGCCCGGCGGCTCGGTGCCAGGATCCGGTAATCAGGACACAGTGCCACGCACGCTGGACGCCGGAGCCTTTGTGCTGCGCAAGGCTGCTGTCCATAAATACGGCAGCGGTGCCCTCTCGCGGCTGGCCAACCGCGTGGCACGCTTTGCCAGCGGCGGCTCGGTCGCAGCCAATGGCTCCAATGCCAATGCCGCCCCCACTCCCGTCAAGAGCAACCGCGATGTATTCGAGGCCAGAAAGATGATTGAGCTTGGCCTGCAGGGAATGCGTGAGTACACCAGCTGGCTGCGTTCTCACTTTGCATCATCGCTGAGTTTGGACATGGAGTGGAACACCATGCAGAGTTGGTCGCGCCAGGCGGTGGCAGATCGCGGCGCGCTGGAGCCCCTCTCACGCCTGAAGCAACTCACCTCCAATGAAAAGTTAAAGATGCAGGCCATCAAGGATCGTTGGCAAAAGGCGATGGCCCAGCCCATGGTTTATGGCAAAGACCTGGAGCGCGATCTCCTGGACTATATGGATCAGAGTGAGGGTCAGTACTACGGCGCAGGCGGCCTGTCCCGTTCCGACACGGTGCCCGCCATGCTGACACCCGGGGAATTTGTCGTGAATCGATCTGCAGTCTCCAGATTCGGCGCCGGCTTCTTTGAATCCCTGAACCAACTCTCGATACCGGCGCAGGCCCTGGCGCAGCGGGTGCAGGGTCAGATCCAAGGTTTTTCCAGTGGCGGTCTGGTGCCGAGTCTCGGTTTTGCGATGGACAGACCCGTGCTGGCAGGAGATGCTGGTCCGGTGCGCACGGTGCGCGTGGAACTTGCCTCTGGCAACAGCAAGGTGAGTGCAAGCATCGATGCGCGCGATGAATCGCGTCTGCTGCAGCTTCTTGAAGTCGCCCGAGCGCGCTCGGTCTGAATCTCGGTCTGAATTTCATCCAGGTCAAAACACATGCAACTGAAGAACCTCGCCACCGGGGTGGTATTGCTGCTGCCCGATGATTTGCTCTGGAGCGACGAGCACAGCTGGAGCCCGGCTGTGGCTTCAGTCTCCTATCTGATCACCGGAGCCCTGCTGGTGCAGTCTGCATTGAAGCAGGCAGGACGCCCCATGACGCTCACCGGTGCGCAGGACATGGCCTGGATCACACGGTCTTGTGTAGAAACGCTGTACGACTGGGCGGCAGCACCGCTGGGCGCCGACAGTGGGCGTTTTGAACTGACCCTGTTTGACACACGCATCTTCACCGTGTCCTTCCGGCATGC
>CAITQH010000324.1 GCA_903894475.1 uncultured beta proteobacterium | reverse complement strand
TGCAGCCAGTAACCCAGCAGCGCCAGCCACACGCGCAAAGATAGGCGCGGGCAGGCATCGCCTGTCGTTTGTCGCAGCAAGCCGCGAAGCTGCCAGGTGCGGATCGCGGCCCCGTATTGGTTGCCACGTGCCAGGGCAGCATCGATCAGGTCGCCCGCCGCTTCCATTTCAAGTTCCAACACGCTCGGCAATGCTTCGGGCAGGCTGGGCAGGCTGGGCAGGCGTTCGGGCGCGGGGTCGTGGTTAGGTGTGTAGCGGGCACCCTTCACGCGGCCCGGCTCAAGGTGTCGCTTGCGCCACCGCTGGGCACGCTCTAGCGTGTCCGTGGGCATCCCCCGTTTCGCGTGGCGTGACACTATCGCCGGGCTTACGCCTAGCAGGTTGGCAAGTTCTTTTTGCTGCATGATTTACCTATCCTCAAAAGTGAACCGTAACGGCCCGGATTGACTGCGAATTAACCTAATGGAAAAAAATATTTACTAGCGCGATCACGCGCTCAGAATGACCCGTACCCTTAATCCTCTGGGAAGTACCTTAAAGGGGGGGGGTACCCCCTAGTCATTTCGCGGTTATGCAAGCCGCTATCTACGTGCGGTCTAAGGCTCACTGGCTGTAGAGATTTGAACCCCCTACCCCATGACGTGTCAGGCCATCGGCACCAGCACCAACAGCCAGCCGCCGGGCACGCTGCCAGCGCATCGGCTGGGCTTGTGCTTCGGGGTGTCGTGTTTTGGACTGGGACAACTGCGGACACTGGGACAACCGCATGAATGCTGGGTTTGCGTGTCCTCAGTCTGTCCGCAGTCACTGGGACAACTGGGACAAATCCATTCCGGGTAAGTGCAAGGGCGTGCGGTCGTGCCTTGCTCTGGTATCTGGTGCCAGTGAATGCGGGTATTTGCAGCGCGGCAATAACTCCCGCAAGCCACCGCCTACCGGCGGCCCGGCATTCGCTCACGCTGGCCATGCAGTCAGTCAGCACACGGGCACAACATGGCAAGGCGTGGCACGTGGTCATAGATCAAGGTCAAATATCGCGGGCGTGATCCTGTAGCACCACGACAAGCCAACGCCAGGCAGACGCGGCCTACAGTCAAACGGGCGGCCCTTGTCGGGGGTCAGGCAGCCATGATCCAACAGCACGCGGCACACGGCCCGGTAATCAAACCCTTGGCACACTTCGCCCCGGAATGTTTCAGCCAGAATGAAGTATTCAAAGCTCACATCTTCACCCAGGGCAGCGGGCATCCGGTCGCCATACTCTGCCCCGTGCTGGCTATTGGTCTTGATCGGCTCGCCGTCAGCGTTCAACATGCGCCGCACGCCTGCACGGTTCAAAGTCTTGGGGGCGTGGTCATCGCTGCCACGGTGCCACATTGCGAAGCGGCCTTCACCATGCGTTTCAAGAAAGCGCCGCACGGCTCGCAGCATGGCCAGCACTTCACCATTGCCACAGCCGCCGCGTGCAGCCAGCCAGGCAGCAAAGCACGCACCAGCGGCACGCTCACTCTCACCCACTGGCCAGCCGGTCAGGCCCGCTTGCGTGGCCATCTCGCCAGCCGCACCCACCAGCGCAAAGCGTGCCCCGACACGTTCAACCTGTCCGCTTGAATCTTTGGGGATCAACTGCGCAGCCAGGGCGTTTGATGCTGTGCGAATGCTGGCCTTGAGTGTGTCGGCATGGTCAGTCAACCATTGCAGCCAGGCGCGGCCCGTGGCACCGTACACGGCTTGCGCCTGGTGCGTGATGTGCTTTGCAAAGGCTGCGCCGCCTTCCATGCTGTGCAAGTTCTCGAATGCACCCAGCCCCAGGCCAGCATCGGCGGGAATGTCTGCCATGCGCACTTCCTGCCCGGTGCGGGCGCGTTTCATGCCCTCTGCCATGTGGTCAGCAAGGCCCAATTCACCAGCACTCAGGAACAACAGCCGCCATGCTTGCCGGGTGCGTGGCGTGCCGGTGCGTGTTGCTCTAGCCTTGCCTTGTTCGTTCGCCAGCATATAGGCACACTCACCCGCTGTCTTTGGGTCAATCTGTGCCAGTTCGTCAAGGATCAGCAGGCCGTCACAGTGCTGGGCTGCAATGGCCTCAAGTGCGTTATCAGTGGCACGCCACCGCTGCAAATAGCTTGCGCCACCGTACACGCTGGCTGCCAACTTTAGGGCGGTCGTTTTGCCGCTTGAACTATCGCCCCGGTAGTGAAAGCCCCCGCTTTCCATGCCCGCCGGTCGCAGCAGCGGCCCGGCAAAGGCACACGCCACGGCAAAGACAAGGCGCGAATTGCCAGCGCACAAAGCCCCGACACGCTCGCGCCATTGGTCGGGCGTGCCCTTGCTTCGGAATGTGTTTTCCACTGCGCCATCGGACTGAAAAACGATGCGCTCTGCACTGTCACCAATGGTTTCTTTGGGCAACACAAAGGCGCGACCATGCCAGCC
The DNA here is from genome assembly GCA_903894475.1 of uncultured beta proteobacterium. Taxonomy (GTDB): domain Bacteria; phylum Pseudomonadota; class Gammaproteobacteria; order Burkholderiales; family Burkholderiaceae_C; genus Rhodoferax. Next base: position 14,499 of record CAITQH010000324.1, on the reverse strand, counting down.
GATGCGGTCGGTACAGCTTGCGAATTCTGCCGGTTCACGGCTTTGCAGGTAGGTAGTGAGCAGGTTGCGGGCACGGGGTGATGTGGCAATGTGCAGGCCCATATTCAACAGCGTGGCCCGGTATTCGCCGCCGTCAGCACTCAGCATCCGGGCGGGCATGGCCCATTGTTTGACGTTGCCCAGCGGATCAGCAAAGGCCAGGTAATAGCCCCAGCCGCCGCCGTCCTGATCGCGGGTGCGGGCTTGCACGTCAAGGCGTGAACAAATCCATTCGGGGGGCTTGCGCTTGCCGTCCTGATCGGCACCAACAAACCAGACGCCGGTATCGTCAACGGTGAAGGGGTCGTGATCGCGGCCCGTGTTGCCGGGGTCGCTATCGGCCCCGCTGGGCTTGCGCTGGGTGTTGTGGCTGTCCTTGCTTGCCTTGTCGGTTTGCGTGGCCTGTGCAGCCGTTTGCGCTGCCTGGTGCGCATTGATCGCGGTCTCGATTGTGGCCCGCACCGCGTCAAGGTCATGTGCCTGGTGTTGGTCATTAAAGTCGCTGCCACCATCTGGCAGGTTTTCAGGGAATACCGCAATGCCCCGCACGGATCGCGCCGCCACCGTGGCTTTGTCGCGGCCCGGATTGTTGCCGGTGCGTGCGTGCGTGTCGCGGTCATCGTCACCGCAAACCAGAATCAGGGCTTGCGGGTATTGGCTGCGCAATGCCTTTGCCACGTGTGCCAGGTTGCCCGCGTCAAAGGCAACAGCCACCGGGCGGCCCGTTGCCTGGTGAATGCTTGCGCCCGTGGCATAACCTTCACAGATCAACAGCACAGCAGCGCCAACCGGATCGCCGCACCAGTGCCAAAGGCCCGACTTGCGCCCGCCTTTCAAAAATAGTTTCGTGCCTAAGGGGTCAATGCGCTGCACGTTTTGCAGTTCGCCCGCACCATTGCGCACTGGCACCAGCAGCCAGCCCTCAGCAGCAAACCGCACGCCGAAAGGCTGCACGCCTTTGCGGATCAGGTAGGGGGGGCTTTCGCCTGTCTCGCTGGCTTGTGCCCACAGCGCCGACGCTTCGATTGCTGCCTGATCGTGTGCCGCCTGTTGCCGGGCTTGTTCGGCTTGCTGTCGTTCTGTCCGCTCACGTGCCAGGCGTGCCACCGTTTCGGGGTCTGGTGTGCTGGCTGCCTGGTCTGCCTTTGGCAGCGTGAAGCCGTTTTCTTTGGCCAGGTGCAACAGTGTGCCGATACTCACGCCGCCGCCTGCTTTGATGCTGCGCCAGGTCGCGCCCGTGGCCTTGGCATCGTAGCTGTCAGCGGTCGCGCTCCATTCGGTGAACAGGTCGCGCCCGGTATCGTCTGCAAATTCGGACTTGATCGCCATGCCGACACGTGCCCATTCATCGCGGGGCAAATTTGCCGACACGTATTGCAAGGCACTGCGGATCAGATCGGGGGTTATGGTGGTTTTCATGCTGAGGGATAAATCGATCAGCATCAACCGCGTAAATTGCGTTCCTGATCGCTACCTGATAACGCGGGCACCGAAGGAACAAAACAAGGCCACAAAATGTCGGGTCTGCCCGCTTCGGACTCAGCCAATACTTCGCCCGTTTCCGGATCGACAACCCGTAACACGCCAGGCCATTCAAGCCGCACCAAAACTGATGTTTCACCCTTGCCCATTCGTTTTTGAAACAACGGATTTTTGATGTTGAATTCTGCAAAAAGTGCAGCCTTGCGGAGGCGATGCGCCGCCGCTCTTATCGCTTCTTCGCGAACGTATTCCGGGCCGTGATTCATGATTGCGCACCCGCTGCGATGCGCTCGCTAATCCATGCGTCGATTGCGGACGCTGGCCAGCACACCGCCCGGCGGGACAATTTGAGGGGACGCGGGAATGCGGGAGGGGTGCGGTTCAGCATCTCGTAAATGCTGGATTTGCGAAGCCCTACGCGGGCTTCCACTTGCGGCAGTCTGAGCAAGATTTCAGGACTGGACGCGGGCGGGTTAGCTTGGATTTTCATGGCTTTCCTTGGTTGAAAAGAAGCCTATAGTCCCTCAGAGAAAAAACAAAATACAGAAAAGGTAATGCCACCCGTCAAGATTGATGGGGCGTTGTAATTTTTCTTGACATGCAAAGAGCTATGACCCTGGAAGCAACACTCGCCAACCGCTTTCCAGCATCTTTTTAGCTGCGACATGTGCCGCGTTTATGCGCTTATCCAATTGACGTGCATCGATGTCGTTTACTGCGCCAGGACTCAGCACGTGTCCAATCTCCCGCACGGTCGCGCCTTCATCGAACGCATCAAGAATACGCAACTGTTCCACGTATACGCGGGGCGCAAGTGTGCGGTTTGTTTGAGGTTTGATGGTGCCATCGCGAATGCCCTCCTCGCGAAGCCTTCGCACTTGGAAAAATAGCTGTTCCTGAATTTCCTCCAGCGGACGCGAAAGGTCAACGGGTATAAGAACCCGGCTTTGAGTCACTGGGGATGTCAAACCTTGAACTTTGAACGATTCGAATTGATCGATAGTGGTGAAGATAATTTCCTCTCCGTGAACCTGTTCATCGGGCAACATTGGGCGATGCAATCGCCACCTATTCACAAAATAGGTGCGCCAAAATTTGAAGCGTTCAGGTCGGTGAAACATGTGGCAACAAACCATAGCTGAAAAGCGTTCGGGGAATTCAAAGCTTGATTCACCCTCATCGAAAGAAGTTGGATTGTCCCGGCGAAAATCAATCACCTCGTTTTGATATGGCGTGACATCTTTGTGATAGTCGGGGTTTCTGCGGATGAATTCCCATGCAATCGCACCATGAACGGGGCCATGTAACATCCATTTATAAGCGCCTTTGTCGCGCCAATCCGGCCGAATAAACATCGCAATCCCTTCACGGTGCGGCCTTCATTGGGTGTCAGCGCCAGGCCGGTGAAGGTTTCCGGCTTTTCCCGCGTGCGAATCAGGCACGCCGGTAGGCGTGGCGAAAATGAATTACTTGCTTGGCTTGGCGGTCAATATCTTGAGCATGACCGTGCTCTGTTCGGGTATCTCAAGCTCGCCGTTGGCAGTTGCCACCATCGCATCGTAAGGCTCCATGCCGTCAACGATGTGCTTGGCAAGCTCAAGAACGATAAGCCGCGTCATCGCGCAGTAAAGCCCGGCCTCTTTACCGTTGGTGTGCTCGGTCGGAAGCGCCGTAAAGTCGCGGGACAATTCGCCCAGCACATCAGCGCATATTTGAAGTTGTTCAATGTTCATAGATTTCACCCAAAATTCGCCCGAATTCCTAGGCGGTCGGTCAGTAAGGATTCCAAGTCAATCGCGTTTCTCCAGTGAAACCCGCTGTGCATCATGGCGCAAATGTCAATTTGTACCCCCGCGTGTACCCCCTGTTTGCCTTGGATACCCCCACTTTTTAGCCGGGCCGCGTCGTGATGTGCTCCAAGGGGGAAGCCCGCTCGCGCCCATTTCCGACAATGTGTGACGGCATCCGGCAAAGTACAAGGCCGGGCCGGTGCGGGGCTGGCCAGCGGGAAAAGGTAAGAGAAAAGAGATTGAATCATTTTCATCATATAAAAGTGTCCTCACTCTGTCCTCAGTTTGTCCGCACTTTGTCCGCAGTCGCTTTTCAGGCTGTAACCCGCATGGTTGCTGGGTTTTGCTGATTTGTCCGCAGTGTCGCAGCGTTTTGGCACGGTAGCAGCCTGTAAATGTGGTTTCACGCTGCCCGCTGGGGCATCTTCACCACGTTGCCCGCCTTGCGTCCGTCCAGATAGTCAGCCCACCACTGCATCAACCGTTCACGGTCTGCCAGGTAGGTGCTTCGGTGGTAAGCGGCCCGGATTGCGTTCTGTTCTTTGTGTGCAAGCTGCCGCTCGATAACGTCAGGATTCCAGCCGCATTCATTGGCCACGGTCGAAAACAAGGCCCGGAAGCCGTGGGCTGTCGCTGTGTATTTGTAGCCCATGCGTGCCAGGGCAGAATTGAACGTGTTTTCGCTCAAGGACTTGCTCCGATATACCGGGCTTGGAAAGACAAGGGCACCCCCGCCGCTCAGGGTTTGCATGGTGCGCAGCACTTCTACCGCTTGCGTTGACAAGGGCACCCGATGTTCAATGCGCATCTTCATGCGCTCAGGCGGGATGATCCACAGCGCAGCGTCAAGGTCAAATTCTGCCCACTTTGCGCCGCGTGTCTCGCCCGGCCTGGTTGCGGTCAGGATCAACAGGCGCAATGCGTGCTTTGTGTGGGGGTCGCCGTCATAGGTTTCCAGCTTTGGCAAGAATACGGGTAGCTCTTTGTCTGTCATCGCTGCCCGGTTGCGGACTTCGCGGGGCTTGAGTATTTCAGACGGCACCAGATCAAGCATGGGGTTTGTTTCGATCCGCTCGTGAATCACTGCCCAGCGGTAAACCGCCTTGATCCGCTGCAACACGCGGCCCGCTTGGTCGGCTGCCCCGCGTGATTCAACTTTCTTGACGGCATCCATGATTTCGCCCGGCTTGATGGATGCCAGCGGGCGTGATCCCAGGGTTTTGAAAACGTCAGCCTGAAGGGTGCCCCGAATGCGGCCCGCCGTGGCAGTGTCCCAGCGTGCGGCCTGGTGCTTCATCCAATCGTTTGCCACAGCTTCCAAAGTGTTGACGGCTTCGTGTACGGCTTTGGCCTTTTCTGCCTTGCGCAGTTCGCCCGGATCGCCGCCGGTTTTCAGCACTTTGCGTGCCCCGGTTGCCAGGTCGCGGGCATCCTTGAGGCCGACGCCAGGATAGACGCCAAAGGACAAGCGTTTTTCCTTGCCGCCGTGGCGGTACTTCAGACGCCAGTATCGGCCCCCGGCTTTGGTCAGTTCAATGTACAGCCCGCCGCCGTCAAAGTATTTGCCGGGGGTGCTTAGGTTGCGTATCTGTGCATCGGTCAGCTTCATGGGGGTATCCTTCGCAATTTGGGGGCACAATTGGGGGCATTTTGCGCCATCGCAAAGACAACATCAAGCATTCATGCGGGTTAGCGGCCTTTGTGTGGGTGTGGCTCCGGCACCACTGCCAAGGCCGATAAGGTTCAAAACCTTCCGGCCTTTTTTGTGTGTCTACCTGCCCTTGTCGCCGAGAACCGCCTGGATGAGTTCCTCGATCTCTTCCGGAGTGGTGACGAACCATTCGGCGCCGGGGGCATCCCTCTTGCGTTTGCCGCGCAGGGTCAGCACAGCGTGTAGGGCCCGCTCCAGGTTGTGGACGTCCCCGTGCTCGAACGTTCCGAGAATGTCGGGTTGCTCTGGCATGGCCGTGACCTGCTGGCCGATTCTGGTCTCAGGGTTGTTACCTCGCCCGATCTTGATTGGATAGGCGCCTGACGGCCTTCTGTAGGCCGGGAATGTGTACCAGTAAACAGCCGGGGCGGCCGCATCTTCCTCCACCGCAGCTTCTTCGTCGACCTCTTCCACCGTATCGACCTCGGTTGCCGCAAGTCCTACCAGGACAATACCCTCGCTCTTGGTGGCGGTGAACACACCGGGGCTGGGCGAGTATCTGGCGGAATGCAAGCTGACCACCGATCAGGTGCTAACCAAAATCGATGAACCTGAAGGTTGGTGCAGGTTGCAGGCCAGTCTGCCCAACACGCCGCAGTTGCGCTGGTGGCTGCTGAGTCAGGGAGATGAGGTGAAAGACCCTTGATCAAGCATTCCATTTATTGGGTGTACAATAATTGCCGTGGAAATCAGCTTTGACCCAGCCAAGAACAAGCGCAACATCGCTGAGCGCGGTCTGAATTTCGAGCAGGTTGTGGAGTTTGATTTTGAAACTGCCAAGGTGTGGCAGGACACACGGAAGGCTTACCCGGATGCACGTTTTGTGGCGCTGGGGTATTTGGATGTTCGGCTGCATGTGCTGATATTTGGCGAGACCGCGCACGGCATCCGGGTGATCAGTTTTCGCAAAGCAAACCCTAGAGAAGGAGCAAAACATGGTTTCACGCTTACCCGTAATTGACGCTGACGGCGAAGTGGGCGACCTCTCAAAGGTTGACCCGACATTGTTCAAGCCGTTTTCTGCGCTACCAGCCTCATTGCAAACCAAGCTGCGCGGCATTCAACGCGGGCGCCCTAAGGCAGCGGTGACCAAGGAACCGGTCAAGATCAGGCTGGATGCCGATGTGCTACAGGCGCTGCGCGCTACGGGCGACGGCTGGCAGACGCGCATCAATGACACACTTCGCGCCTCACTGATTTTGGCTGGCAAGGTTTGATCAGGACCAGATGCGGTGGTTGACCTCAGATAGTTCAACGATTGCGCTTGTACCCCAGTTCGCGCTGGCTCCGCATTGCCAGAACGAAGACCGTATCAATCGACGCTGCGTATCGGTACAAGGCAATATAGCCACGGGAAGCACGCCCAATGACCAACTCACGCTTGCCGCCTTTGACAGGTCGGCCGATCAACGGGCTGGTCGCCAGAATTTGCACGGCCTGCAAAATTTCTTCGATGCGTTCAGGCGCAGAGTCGACATCGAACTGCGCGATGTAGTCAAAGAAACGGTCAAAGTCGTCGAATACCTCAGGAGCAAGTTCGATGCGCGTTGACATTGCAACTGTCAAGGCTTGAAGCTACGGGCCACCGGCTTTCTCGGATTTGCACCTTGCGATCTCGCCGAGAGATAACCCTTGGTTTCGTCCCACGACACCGTCTTGCCGGAGGCAAGCAGAGCCTTCCAGCGTTGTTCGGCAACTTCATCGAATTCGCCGTCTTGTTCAAGCTGCTCAACGGTTTCCGATATGGCGTCAAGAATGAAGGCGTGCGCTGTTTTACCGGTGCGGTCTGCCGCAGCGGCAATGCGCGATTTCAGCGTGTCCTCAATCCGGATGGTGGTGGTAGGCATGCTTGACTTTCCAAGTTTCGCCTAATGTAGCATTATTGTGCTACATGCGCAAACAAGCTCACAGGCCCAGCAGCACCCGCGCCTCCGCCGGACTCGCCACCGCCCGACCTGCCTTGCGCGCGCAGTCGGCCAAAGCGGCGATCAGGACACCGTTACCACTGGCTTTCTGACCATCTGGCAAATAGAAGGTGTCTTCCAGACCCGTGCGCAGCATGCCACCCAGCTCAGCGGTCTTCTGGTGCACTGGCCAGATTTCGGCACGACCAATCAGGGTGGCCTGCCAGACGCTGTCGGCTGCCATCCAGCGCGGAATCAGCGACAGCAATTCGGCATCGCAGGGCATACCGGACGCCACTCCCATCACCAGGTTGTATTCGGCGCGCCCCATGCCCGCCTTGAGCATGCCGTTCTTCAGGAACATGCCGACCGAGCGCACGATGCCGACATCGAAGCACTCAAACTCGGGGTGCACATTGCACTCCTGCATCACATCGAGGAACTGCTGCACCTTGGCGACGGGGTTATCAAAGACCATGGGCGGCCAGGCCCATTGACCGTCGTCCTTGATCTTGAGGTAGTTCAGGCTACCGGCGTTGCAGGCGGCGATCTCGGGCTTGACTCGACGGATGCAGGCCAGTGGTCCCGAGATGTCCTTACCGACGACACCCGTCGTCAGGTTGATGATGACACCGGGGCAGGCCGCGCGAATGGCGTTGACAATCGACTCGGCCACGTCCGGGTCCCAGCTCGGCATGTGCCCCAAACCCTCCTCCTGCATTCGCAGATGCACGTGCATGATGGAAGCGCCAGCGTTGAACGCGTCAAGCGCCTCCTGCGCCATCTGCGCCGGCGTCACCGGCACCGGGTGCTGCTTGGGATTGGTCAGAACGCCGGTCAGGGCGCAGGTGAGAATGGCTTTGTCCATCATGCTTCCTTCTTTACTTCGGGCTCGATTTCGACCAGCAAGGCGCCGGACTCCACCTGGTCGCCGACGCTTGCGTGTACGGCCACCACCTTGCCAGCCACTTGCGCGGTCAACCACATTTCCATCTTCATGGCCTCGACACAAAGCAATTGCTGCGCCTGTGCAACGGCGTCTCCCACCGCAACCCTGATCTGCGTGACCTTGCCAGCCACCGGCGAGCGCGCCTGTCTTGCGTCGGCAAGCTGGTCCTTGCCAGGAAAGGGTGAGACTTCGCCGAACACAAACGAGTCGCCATCCAGCGCCAGATGCAGCTGGCTCTGCTGCAGCATCGCCACAGCGCGGCGTGTCACGCCATCGATCTCGAAGCGCAGCGCACCGTCATTGAAATCGATGATCCTTATCTCGCGCTGCTGGCTGGCCAGGCTGACTTTGACGCGCCCCAGGCGATCAGGCTGAACGCGAAGTGTCTGCGCAACACCGTCGCATTGCAGGGGAATGTCAAAAGCGGCAACGCTGTCAGCGCGCCAGCTGGCGCCGTTCTGCAAGGCAAATACGGCCGCCGCAAGACACCATGTCGACTCGTCAGGCACAGGGCGCTGCAGCAGGGCCTCACCACGGTCTTGCCATTGATCGATCGAGGCGGTGGTCATGGTGGCCCCGCGAAACGCCTGGTGACTCACCAGATCGGCCAGGAAACGGCCGTTATTGCGCAGCCCCAGCAAAGGCGTGTTGCGCAGCGCCGCTCGCAGTCGCCGTATCGCGTCATCCCGGTCGCGACCATGAACGATGACCTTGGCCACCATCGGGTCGTAGAAGGGCGAGATCTCGCTGCCCTCTTCGATACCGTCGTCGATGCGCGCACCGTCGAGCCTGGCCTGCTCCGGACGCCACCAGCGCACGGTACCGGTCTGCGGCGCAAAGCCGGCATACGGGTCCTCCACGTACAGGCGAGCCTCGATCGCGTGCCCTGAGAGGGTGACCTCACTCTGGGCGACCGGCAGTGGCTGGCCTGCTGCCACAAGCAACTGCCACTCCACCAGATCGAAACCTGTCACCAGTTCGGTCACCGGATGCTCCACCTGCAGCCTTGTGTTCATTTCAAGAAAGTAGTGCTTCAGCGCGCCGTCCACCATGAACTCCACAGTCCCCGCACCCTGGTAGCCAACCGCCAGCGCGGCTGCCACCGCGTCCTTGCCCATGGCCTCGCGCATCGCGGCACTCACTACGGGTGACGGTGCTTCTTCAATCACCTTCTGCCGCCTGCGCTGGGCTGTGCAGTCACGCTCGCCCAGGTAGACAGCGTTGCCGTGCTCGTCTGCAAAGATCTGGATTTCGATGTGGCGGCCGTCTTCGATCAGGCGCTCCAGCATCAGCGTGCCGTCGCCAAAAGCGCTTTGCGCCTCGCGCCGGGCACCGAGCAGCGCCTGCGCGATTTCGTCAGCGTTGTGCACCAGGCGCATGCCGCGCCCACCGCCACCAGCGACCGCCTTCACCAGCAAGGGAAAGCCCAGTTTCAGAGCCTCCTGCGTCAGGCGCGCGTCGTCCTGATCCTCACCCAGATAGCCCGGTGCACAGGGCACGCCGGCGGCCAACATGCGCCGCTTGGCCAGCGCCTTGTTACCCATCGCCAGCATGGCCGAGGGCGGCGGGCCAATGAAGACCAGACCGACGTCCAGACAGGCCTGGGCAAAGCCGGGGTTTTCACTCAAAAAACCGTAGCCGGGATGTACCGCATCGGCGCCGCTCTTGCGTGCTGCCTCCAGCAACGCTGCAACATTCAAGTAGGAATCGGCCGCGGCCGAGCCACCAATGTGCACCGCTTCGTCAGCCAGGCGTACATGCGCTGCCGCGCGATCCGCATCGCTGAAAACGGCCACCGTGCGATACCCCAGCGTGCGCGCTGTGCGTATCACGCGCAAGGCGATCTCGCCCCGGTTGGCAATCAGTATTTTGGAAAAAGTCATGACACTAGTGCCCAGTTCGGTTTGCGCTTTTGAATAAAGGCCGTCGTTCCCTCGATGCCCTCGGCACCCTGCGCGGCGCGGGAAAATATGATGGCGGATGCTTGCAGCAGGTCCGCTGCAGCCGTCAGGCGCGCCTTCGAAATCAAGGCCTTGGTAGCTGCCAGTGCGCCCGGTGCGCAAGCAAGAATGTCGCCCAGCGCCGCGGCCAGCGCCGCCTCGATTTGATCCGCCGCGTGAACAGCGTGCACCAGACCGATGGACATAGCCTGCGCTGCGCTGACACGCCCGCCGGTCACCGCGAGCCGCTTGGCCTGCGAATAACCCAAGCGTTCGACCAGAAAAGGCGCAATCTGCGCCGGCACCATACCCAGAGAAGTCTCAGGCAGGCGAAACAATGCCGACTCACAAGCCAACGCCACGTCGGCCACACAGGCCAATCCAAAGCCGCCACCCATCACGCTGCCCTCCAGCACAGCCACCAGTGCCAGGGGAGTGCTGGCAAAGGCCAGACAGAGTTCACCAAACTGCAGATTGGCCTGCGCCACCGCGTCCAGTGCCGGCGCGTCAGCAGCGACTTGCGGCTGGCTCTGCACGGCCTGCATGCGCGCTGCAGCCATGTCTTTCAAGTCAGCGCCAGCACAGAAATTCCCTCCAGCACCGCGCAGCACGATGACACGAACCTGGCCTTCGCTTTCCGCGGCTCGCAGCGCAGCGCGCAGTTCCGAGACCATGCGCAGCGACATCGCGTTGCGCAGTTCAGGCCGGTTCAGCGTGATGTGCAGGACCGGACCGCGACGTTCCAGCGCCAAGGTCATGCCGAAGCCTTGCCGGGCAGCGTGCCCTCCAATTTGCAGATGATGCCCAGCATGATTTCGTCGGCACCACCACCAATAGAGATCAGCCGGCCATCGCGGTACGCCTGAGAGATCGGGTTGTCAAAGGTGAAACCCATACCACCCCAATATTGCAGGCAACTGTCGGCCACCTCGCGGCTCAGACGACCGGCTTTGAGCTTGGCCATGGAGGCCAGCTTGGTGACGTCCTTGCCCGAAATGTAGGACTCGACTGCGCGGTAGGTCAGAGCGCGCAGCGCCTCGACTTCCGTGCGCAGTTCAGCGAGTCGGAAATGCACGACCTGATTGTCCAGAATTGGCCGGCCGAAGGTATGGCGCTGGCGCGTGTAATCAATCGTCTGGTCGATCAACCGGTCCAGCGAGCGCAATGAACCGGCGGCGCCATACAAACGTTCCTCCTGGAACTGCAGCATCTGGAACATGAAACCCATGCCCTCCTGCCCGATCAGGTTGCGTCGGGGCACCCGCACATTGTCAAAAAACAGTTGCGCGGTATCGGAAGAGTGCATGCCAATTTTTTCAATCTTCTGGCGCGTCACGCCCGGACTGTCCATGCGCACCATGATCAGCGACTTGTTCTTGTGCACCGGACCTTCCGAGGTGTTGGCGAGCAGACAGCACCAGTCGGCCTGCATGCCGTTGGTGATCCACATCTTGGAGCCGTTGATGATGTAGTCGTCGCCGTCCTTGCGCGCGGTCGTCTTCAGCGCCGCCACGTCCGAGCCACCGCCCACTTCACTGACGCCAATGCAGCCCACCATGTCTCCAGCGATACTGGGCGCCAGGAATTCCTCACGCAGCTGGTCCGAGCCAAAGCGTGCCAGTGCGGGTGTGCACATGTCGGTTTGCACGCCGATGGCCATCGGCACGCCGCCGGCATTGCATTCACCCAGCGCCTCGGCCATGACCATCGAGTAGCTGAAATCCAGCCCCATGCCGCCGTACTCGACCGGGTACTTGATACCCAGCAAGCCCAGGTCGCCCATCTTCTTGAACACTGCGTGGGCCGGGAATTGCCCTGCTGCCTCCCACTCAGGCAGATGGGGGTTGATCTCTTTGGCAACAAACTTGCGGACGGTGTCGGCAATCTGTTCGTGTTCAGGGGTAAATTTCATAAAGGCCTTTCAGGTGAATTTCAAATTGCATACAACAAATCCGTGATCCGCTGCTGTCATTGCGCCCCACTGCTGTCATTGCGGACTTGATCCGCAATCCAGATTCCGCGCTGCACTGGATGCCGGATCGGGTCCGGCATGACAACCGTGAGATAGCTACGAATCGCATTGCGCTACATGCGGGCCACACCAAAGGTGTTGGCGTGTAACTGGCGGCGCTGCGCCTCCTCGGCCATGGCCAGACACAAGCCCAGCAGGCGGCGCGTATCGCGCGGATCGATGATGCCGTCATCCCACAAGCGCGCAGTGCCAAACAGGGCGGCCGACTCCTTGTCTAGACGCAGCCGCAGCCCATCGGACATGGCCTTGAGCGCTTCCTCGTTGGCGGCCATTCCGGTGCGCTCAATCTTGGCGCGATTCACGATATCCATCACCTTGGCGGCCTGCGCGCCACCCATGACTGCCGTGCGTGCCGTCGGCCAGGAAAAAATGAACCGCGGATCAAAACCACGGCCGCACATGCCGTAATTGCCGGCGCCAAACGAGCCACCCAGCACCACTGTGAACTTCGGTACACGCGCATTGGCCACCGCCTGGATCATCTTGGAGCCGTGCTTGATGGCGCCGCTGCGCTCGGCCACCGAACCGACCATGTAGCCGGTGGTGTTCTGCAGGAAGATCAAGGGCGTGCCGCTCTGATCACAGAGTTGGATGAACTGCCCTGCCTTGGTCGAGCCCGCCGGCTGAATCGGCCCGTTGTTGCCCAGGATGCCAACCAGGTGTCCCTGCAAGCGGGCGTGACCGCACATCATGTCGCTCGCGTACTCGGACTTGAACTCCAGGAAATCGGAACCGTCCACCAGCCGGGCTATCACCTCCCGCACGTCGTAGGGTTCACGCTCGTCAGCCGGCACAAGACCCAGCAGTTCCTGTTCGTCGAACAGGGGCTCAGCGAATTTCTGCGCCACCTGCAGCTGATCCCACCTCAGCTTGTCGAGTACTTCACGCGCCATGCCGATAGCGTGGGCGTCGTCCTCGCACAGGTACTCGCCCAAGCCCGTAACCCGGGCGTGGGTCTCGGCGCCGCCAATTTCGTCCTCGGTGCAGTCCTCGCCAATGGCAGCTTTGACCAGCGGCGGGCCAGCCAGAAAAATATTGGAGCGCCCCCGCACCAGAATCACGTAATCCGACAAGCCTGGCAGGTAGGCGCCACCCGCTGTGGAGGAACCATGCACCACGGCGATCTGCGGCAGACCGGCGGCCGACATGCGCGCCTGGTTGGCAAAGCTGCGCCCGCCTTCGACAAAAATCTCGCTCTGGTACATCAGGTTGGCGCCACCGCTCTCCACCAGGTAAATCACCGGCAGCTTGTTCTCCTGTGCGATCTCCTGCGCGCGCAGGGCTTTGCGCAAGCCCATCGGCGCCACCGTTCCACCCTTGACTGCACTGTCACTGGCAGAAATCAGGCAGCGCTTGCCCGCCACCACGCCGATACCGACGATGGAGCCACCGCCCAGCACCGACTTCTTGCCGTCGTCGTCGTGCATATTGAGCCCGGCCAGACGGCTAAGTTCCAGAAAGGGTGATCCACGATCGAGCAGTCGCGCCACGCGTTCGCGTGGGAGCAGTTGTCCGCGCGCCTCGAACTTGGCCCGTTTGGAGTCAGACTCGGCAATCACCATTTGCTCAAGTCGCTGAACTTCGGTGAGCAATTCGAGCATGCGCTGTGCGTTCAGGCCAAACGCATCGGACTTGACATTGATCTTGGAGCGGATGACTGGCATGGATGGGAACCCTCTTGATTGCACCGCATTAGACATTATGCTTACGTTAACGTCAACTTCATTTCGTATAGGTATTTCCCCTATACTTAGCGGCAACCAGGCCTGCTAGCATCCAGCCGCAGTCAAGCGCTTGCCCTTGCCTCTCAAAATCACCCACTCTTAACCAGGAACAACTCATGGACATCCAAGCCTGCACCGAAGCCATCCGCACCAAAGTCGGCGCAGATAGCGGCCTTGCCGCCACCCTGAAATTTGATTGCGGCAGCGATGGCGCTATCTACATCGACGGAAAATCCACGCCCAACTCAGTCAGCAACAGCACCGATGAGGCTGACTGCACGGTTGGCATCACGCTGGAAAACTTGAACGCCTTGCTCAAGGGCGACCTGGAACCCGCCACCGGTTTCATGATGGGCAAACTCAAGGTCACAGGTGACATGAGTGTGGCCATGCGCCTGCAGCGCGTGGTCTGACTTCCGCTTTGGAGATCCAGCGCGTGGCCTCAGCACCGTCGGCGCCCAAACGGGTTGCAAGCAGCGCTGCCTCTGGCACCAGTGACGCCCAAGCCGTGGTGGACGCGCACCGCGACGAGGGCGCATCGGAGCTGTTTGGCATCACTGAACTGTGCCAGGAGTTTGGCATTTCACTGCGCGCCTTGCGTTTTTATGAAGACAAGGGGCTGGTGGCGCCCCGACGCGTCAACGGCGCGCGCGTCTATACGCGGCGCGACCGCGCCCGGCTGGCGCTGATTCTTCGCGCCAAGGACATAGGCTCGCCCCTGTCTGAAATCAAGCGCTACCTGGATTTGTATGGTGATCATGGCGAAGGCCGCGCCGAGCAATTGAGTTACGTGATTCAGCGAACCGACACGGCGATTGAAGAGTTGGAACAGAAGCGCTCACAAATCGACGCCACACTGGCTGAATTGCGGGTCATCAACGCCAGTTGTCGCCGACATCTGGCAACACGTAGCCGCAGCGACAAATGA
>CAITQH010000323.1 GCA_903894475.1 uncultured beta proteobacterium | reverse complement strand
GGCGTAGGTCTTGTTGAGCGCCTTGATTGTCAGCATATCAATTCCTCTTTTTGCTTGCCGATCTGAGTGGTTCCCTTTGTGGAACAGTGATGAATGTAACTGCTTGACGACAAAGTGGTGCAAAATTTGCGACAGACTGCATGGATCGCCACGGGCTACTGCCTCGCGATGACCAGCCCCAGGTTCATGGGCCCTATGCAGCTTCGGCACCTGAAACAGGGAGCTCGCAAGCCCAGCAACACCCGTTCCTGATGCAATCCTGATGCCGCGAGTGTTACGCTGGCGGTCCCATGAGCGATACAGTTGCCACCCGTTCCCGACGCCAGTCTCTCCAGCGCTGGTCTGTGGTTGTCCTGCTGCTGATCGGGGCGACGGCCTGCGGCTACCTGGTTGACCATCATGTGTCGCTGACAAGTCAGGCCATGGTGTACGTGCTGGCCGTCGTGATTACCTCCTACGCGCTGAGCTGGAAAGAATCCGTGCTGTGCGCGGTGGGTGCCGTCACGGCATTCAACTTCTTCTTTGTTCCGCCACGCCTGACCTTTGAGGTTGACAGCCAGGAGCATCTGATCGCCCTGTTCACCATGTTGCTGGTGGCGCTTGTGATCAGTCATCTGGCGGCAGGGCTGCGGCGCGAAACGGAGACGGCGCGGCTGCACGCGCAGCGCGCCGGCCAGTTGCAGATGCTGGCCACCGAACTCTCGGCTGTGAGTGACGCGCAGGAGATTTCGGCACTGGGTCAAAGCGCACTCGGGTCGGCCTTTGAGGGACCCAGCGTACTGGTCTTGTGCCAGGACGACGGTGAACTGCAGGCCGGCGATGAACTGTCTTCAGCCATGCGCGACGCGATGAAGTGCTGCATGAACGAAGCCGCTGTTCTTGGGCCGGGCACAGGGCGCTGGCCAGGGCTCAATGCCTGGTATCTGCCGCTGGGAAGCAAGGGTCAGATGAGTGGGGCTGTCTGTGTTCAGTCGGTGCTGGCTGGCGACAATAGCGCTCGTGAACACGCACAGGCCTTGTGCAGCCTGCTGGGGCAGGCGCTCTGGCGCGTGCGCCTTGGCGTTTCAGTGCTTGCGGCGCAGCAGGAAGCGCAGCGCCAGCATTTGCAGAGTACCTTTCTTGCTGCCATCTCACACGATCTGCGCACACCGCTGGCCGCTATCGTTGGTGCGGCATCGTCGCTGCAAACCCAGCGCGACAAACTCGGCAGCGCCGAACAGGACCGGCTCCTGAGCAGCATCGTCAGTGAAGCGACCTACCTTTCTACGGTGACAGACAACACGCTGCAATTGGTTCGCCTGACCAATGCTTCTCAAGTTCTGAATCAGGATTGGGAGTCGATGGAGGAGATTGTGGGCGCTGTGCTGGCCCGCGTGCGCCAGCGCGACACGGCACGCCGCATCAAGTCCAAAGTCCCTGAGAACCTGCCGCTGATCAAGGTCGATCCGGTCCTGCTGGCTCAGTTGATGGGCAATCTTCTGGACAACGCACTCAAGTACAGCAGCGAGGCGATAGACCTGAGTGTCAGCGCCACCGAACATGAACTTCAGGTGGCTGTAAAGGACCGCGGACCGGGCATACCGCAAGAGCAGGTCCAGAACCTGTTCGAACCGTTTTCGCACAACGACCATTCCGGGCAGCGCGGCGCCGGTTTGGGGCTGGCGGTATGCCGGGCCATTGCCGTGGCACACGGTGGTGGTCTGACGTACCGACGCCGCAAGGGTGGCGGCAGCACCTTTGCGCTTTCACTGCCGCTCGACCGGCAGCCGCCGCCTGGGGAGTCGACATGACACTGCGCGTTCTGGTGGTCGAAGATGACCGCGAAATTCGGTGCTTGATGCAGTCGTCGCTCAGCGTGGAAGGGTTTGATGTGCAGACGGCTGTCTCCGTGAGTGAGGCCAGGGCACTGTTGCAGAACACGCCTCCTGACGTCATGCTGCTCGACCTGGGACTCCCCGATGGCGACGGCATAGAGTTGGTGCATGAAGTGAGAAAACACTATTCGCTGCCCATTCTGGTGGTCTCGGCGCGGCATCAGGAAGCCCAAAAGATACAGTTGCTTGACGCCGGCGCCGACGACTACCTGACCAAGCCCTTCAGTGTGGCTGAACTGCTGGCGCGCATTCGGGTTGCGCTGCGGCATCGTGGCACCACGCTGGACGCCGCCATCAAGGTGCACGAACTGGACGACCTGCGCGTTGACCTGATATTGCATCAGGTGCAATGCAGAGGTGAGGCATTGCACCTGACACCCACCGAATTCAAGCTGCTGGCCCGACTGGTGCGCAGCGCGGGGCGGGTGGTCACGCACCGACAACTGCTGGTCGATGTGTGGGGGCCTGAATTCACCGAGCACACGCACTACCTGCGGCTCTACATGGCGCAGCTCAGAGCCAAGATTGAAAACGATCCGGCGGAACCCCGCCATTTGCTGACCGAGACCGGCATCGGCTACCGCCTGGCGGCACTTTAGCGGATCCGTCCTTATGCGTTCCTGATGCATTGGAGACGATAGTGGCCTGATGTTCAATGTCACTGGCTTGCAATGAGTATCAAAGACGAGCGCGAAAGCCTTGCTGCGCTGACGCTGGGAGCCATGGGTGTGGTGTACGGTGACATTGGGACCAGCCCGCTGTACACCATGAAGGAAGTCTTTGGGCCGGCAACCGGAGTCCCGCTGGACGCCAGCCATCTTATTGGCGCTGTTTCGGTGATTTTCTGGGGCCTGATGATGGTCGTCACACTGAAATATGTGCTGCTCATCTTGCGTGCAGACAATCGTGGCGAAGGCGGCATCATGGCATTGACGGCGCTTGCAGCCAATGCCGCTGGCAGGTCACCGCAGCGCCGTTTGGCCTTGCTGATGACCGGTGTATTTGGTGCGGCTCTGTTTTATGGCGACACCGTCATCACCCCGGCGATCTCGGTGCTGAGCGCGGTGGAGGGGCTGGAAGTGGCGACACCGGCTTTCAAGCCCTATGTGCTGGCCATTTGCATGGCGGTGCTGATTGGTCTGTTCTCCATGCAGCGCTTTGGTACGGCCACGGTAGGCAGGTTGTTTGGTCCGGTGATTGTGTTGTGGTTCGCTGTGCTGGCAGTGACGGGGATTAGAGAAATAGTGCAGCAACCCGCCATTCTGGCGGCCCTGAACCCCTTGAACGCGTTGTCGTTTCTGCGGGCACAGGGAGCGCACGTGTTCCTCGCGGTCGGCGCCATTGTGCTGGCCTTCACCGGTGCAGAAGCGCTTTATGCCGACATGGGGCATTTCGGCAAACGACCGATACAGTGGGCCTGGGGCGGCTTGGTGTTGCCAGCGCTGGCTATCAACTACATGGGGCAGGGCGCGCTGCTGATGCGTGACCCAACGGCACTCGCCAATCCCTTCTATCGGCTGTTTCCATCGTTCTGGCTCATGCCGGCGGTGGTGCTGGCGACCCTTGCCACGGTGATAGCGTCGCAGGCGGTGATCTCGGGTGCCTATTCCATGACAAAGCAGGCAGTGCAACTGGGCCTGTTACCGAGAATGCAGGTTAACTACACCTCGGCCAAGAAGGCAGGACAGATCTACATGCCGGAAGTGAACTGGGCTTTGTTGATCGCGGTGCTGATGGCTGTGCTGGGTTTTGGAAGTTCCTCGGCGATGGCGGCGGCCTACGGGATTGCGGTGACCGTGACCATGCTGATCACGACACTGTTGACGTATTTTGTGCTGCGTGACGGCTGGCATTACCCGCTGCCGCTGGCGCTTGCGGCCACTGGCGTATTCCTGGCTCTGGATACGTTGCTGGTGCTGTCCTGTTCCATCAAGTTCTTCCAGGGTGGCTGGTTTCCGCTGCTGCTGGGCATGGCCATCTTCTTTGTCATGGCGACCTGGCGACGTGGCCGCGAACTGCTCATCGAGAGCATCCGCCATGATGACCCGGAATTGCTGCCTTTTATTAAGGGCTTGCTGACTGACAGCGTGCACCGGGTGCCCAGAACTGCTGTTTACGCAGTGGCCAATCCGGGTACCGTGCCGCAGGCGCTGATGCACAACCTCAAGCACAACCAGGTGCTGCACGAGCGCAACGTGATTCTCACAGTGATGTTTCACGACGTGCCGTGGATCGCCTTTGAAGAGCGTGTGCAGGTAGAACTGCTGGCTGCGGGGTTCTGGAAGGTGCAGGTCAATTACGGTTTCAAAAATACGCCCGACATTCCGAAAGCACTCGAGCTCTGTACTACGCAGGGCCTGCCGATCAACCTGTTCGAAACCTCCTATTTCCTGAGTCGGGAAATTGTCGTGCCAACCAAGGGCGCCGGTATGAGTCAATGGCGGGAAGCCTTCTTTGCCCTCATGTCGCGCAACTCGGGCAGCGTGGCAGGCTTCTTTCGGTTGCCCAACAACTGCGTGATCGAACTGGGTACCCGGGTTCAAATCTAGCGCATGCCTAGCGCTTCATCCGCCGCCGCCAAAGCATGAAGGGCGGTCGTGTCGTAAAGAGGAATCGCCGCCTTTGATGGTCCGATGAGCAGGGATATTTCGGTGCATCCAAGGATGATGGATTGCGCTCCCTGTTCAGCCAGTCTGGCCATGATTTCCTGATACGCAGTGCGTGACTCTGGCAAGACCTGACCCAGACAAAGTTCTTGGTAAATGATTCTGTGGACTGCTGCACTATCCTGCGGGCATGGTGTGATCACCTCCAAGCCCTGCTGCTGCAGACGCTCACGATAGAAGCTCTGCTCCATCGTAAAGAGGGTGCCCATCAGCCCCACTTTGGTGTGTCCATCGTTCCTGATTTGTCTGGCCGTCGGGTCTGCAATGTGGAGCAGGGGAATCTTGATCGCCCCCTCAATCGCGGGGGCAACCTTGTGCATGGTGTTGGTGCACAGGACGATGAAGTCTGCTCCAGCCAGTTCCAGAGCGCGCGCGGCCCGGGCCAGCATCAGGCCTGCGGCATCCCAGTCGCCAGCGTGTTGCAGGCGCTCGATGTCGTGAAAATCAACGCTGTAAAGAATCACCTTGGCTGAGTGCAGACCGCCCAGACGTTCCTTGATTCTCTGGTTGATCAAGCGGTAGTAAGGGACGGTGGATTCCCAACTCATCCCCCCGAGCAGTCCAATCGTTTTCATCTCAGCCGCCCTGCATTTGACCGGATAACAGCGTTACCACGCCAGGCGGGCCGGCATGAATTGCTCGGAGCAGTGCGTGCGCAATATCCCTGGCCACAATGGCACGGTAGTTGGCAGGCAGCAGCCGGCGCAGACTGCGGGCCAGCATGAGGCCGATGCCCTCGCCGGCGCGGTCAGACTGGCCGAGGGCGGCACGGTCTCCGTCGATCAGGGAGGGGCGTGCAATCACCAGGCTGTCGAAGCCCATGCGTGTCAGAGACTGCTCCATCTCTCCCTTAATGCGGTTGTAAAAGACATGGGACTTTGCATCGGCACCCATGGCACTGACGACGCCCAGTCTTGTCGCGCCAGCGGATCGCGCGGCGTGGGCCACAGCCACTACTGCATCCAGGTCGACAGCCCGGAATGCGGCCTGACTGCCGGCTACCTTGATGGTGGTACCCAGTGCAATAAAGCATTCATCGACCTTGGGAAGCGCCGGCAGCGCGTTCAACTCAAGCACATGGGCCGTGAGTTTGGCGTGAGTCACGCCGGGTGCCCGGCGACCCACGCAGTGAACTGCTGCCACCGCCTTGTCTGCCAGCAGGGCCGAGAGGATTTCCCGACCGACGAGGCCTGTTGCCCCCGCCACCAAAACCACCCTACGATGATTCGTCGCCATTTGCATCTCCGTTTTCACGCCCACGCCCATACTCAAGCTGGAGCACGCGGGCTCCCCAGCATAGGGCAAAAATGACTGTGAGCGCGCCGAGTTTGTGAACCAGCGCGCCAATGAATTGTGACTTTTGCAAAAGCCCGAGCGACGAAAACAGGAAGATCCAGTCGTGACCACCTTGTTCGCCCGTATGGCCGGACAGCAGCATCAGCTGCGGCTGCAGTGCATCGTACATATAGGGCGCAAGATCGAGCAGTGAAACGCCAAGAAACCAGAGGCCGATGGACGCGCCATAAGGATCACGATTCTTGATCAACAAGGCGCCACCCAGAATCGCGGGTATGAGGAGTTGCCCCAGGCTGCCACCCAGCACCATCATCCACTGACCCAGCAAGCGAAACACAACGTGACCTGCCTCGTGGAAGATCAGCAAGGGGCGATGCAGGAACGAGGATCCGATCTCACCGATGCGATAGTCCTGCATGATCAGCACGACACCCCAGACCGCAAACGCCGCCAGCAGGGCAAGGCGTGGCCAGAAGATGATGGGGTCGACTTTGCTTTGCGCAGGCAACACGACCTTGGCCGGCATGGGCTGGCCCACCTTGGCGAGAATCACACCGCAGGCCGGGCATGACGCCGGCAACGACTGGTCGCTCGGCAAGGGCTTGTGAGCGCATTTCGGACAGCTGGTGAACATGGCCTCAAGTGTATGCAAGGTAGGCAAGAAAGTTCAGACTGACGGGGCGCTCAGCTTCGCGGCTGTCCCCCGGCCTGCGGCCTCCGCCTTTATGCCGCTGCGCTAAGTGCCCCGCCAGCCTGAACGTTCTTGCGTGGAATGTGATATATACTTGACCTAACAAGTAATATTCAATCTAAACCAGTGAAAGATCAGCAACCCATGGCCACGCAAACAAAAACTCCATCTGCTACAAGGGATTCAAGCGAAAGCCTTGAGTTCTGTCTGCGCCTGAACCGCGCCTATGCCACCCTGACACGTCGACTGGACAACGCACTTTCGAGTTTGCACGGACTGAGCTTCAGTGACTTCATGATCCTGTATTACCTTGACCGCGCACCAGAATCCAGATTGCGCCGCATTGACCTGGCCGAGCGCCTGGGAGTGACGGCCTCGGGTGTAACGCGCAGCCTCTTGCCACTGGAGAAATTGTGTCTGGTA
The DNA here is from genome assembly GCA_903894475.1 of uncultured beta proteobacterium. Classification (GTDB taxonomy): domain Bacteria; phylum Pseudomonadota; class Gammaproteobacteria; order Burkholderiales; family Burkholderiaceae_C; genus Rhodoferax. Next base: position 3,305 of record CAITQH010000323.1, on the reverse strand, counting down.
GCGCGGCAACCTGACCCCAGAGACGCCAGGGTTGGTTATGCGTCACTGACCGAATCCGGCCAGCAACTGTTGAAATACGCGCTGGTCTCGGTGGAGCCCATCGCCCAGGAAGCCGTCCAGTTGGTTCCAGCAGAGCAGATCGGGGCGTTGTCGGCGCTGCTTGGTCAGCTTGCGGGCATCAACCTGTCGAACAGTTAGAGTTGCCAACTGGCTGGGGCGAAAGCAGCGCGGCCATGCGATCTGGTTTGTTCTGGTGTGTAGTTGTGTGTAGAATAAGGAGGCACCATGACCAGCAACGAAATAATCAAACGGTTGACCTCTGAGGGCTGATTCAAGGCTGGTGGCAAGGGTGATCATGAGAAATTCAAGCACCCGGAAAAGCCTGGTCATGTCGTGGTGCCGCATCCGCGAAAAGATATTGCAATCGGAACGCTGCGAAGTATTTATCGACAAGCTGGCTGGAACTGGAAGGAATGATCATGTTGTACCCCGTTTACGTTCATCCTGGTGACGCCACCCACTCGCACGGTGTTGAATTGCCTGACTTCCCCGGCTGCTTTTCTGCCGCCGATGATTTGCAGGATCTGCCACGCATGGTGCAAGAGGCGGTCGAGCTCTGGTGTGAGGGTGAAAATTTGGACTTGCCGGAGCCCACGACGCTGGAGGAGCTGGCAAGCAATACCGACTTTACCGGCGGCTTTTGGATGGCGGTTGATGTTGACGTTTCCAGACTTGATGTTCGCAAGAGCCAAAAGCCCATGAGGATCAATATCTCGCTGCCCGAGGGGCTGGTGCATGACATCGACGAAGCGGCGCGGGCCAGCGGTGCAACCCGCAGCGGCTTCCTGGCGAAGGCTGCTCGGAAGGCTATGACGGTTTGAGGAGGACTCAGCATCACTGCAGCGCTGGAGCAAGCAGACAGCGGGTTTTAACTATCGATGCCGAGTAGTTTCGCTCGCGCGTATGTGGACTCTTTGAAACTTCGCCTCATCGCGATATCGACTTATCGGCATTTCCAGCTACAAGCCTGCCAAATCAAACAGTTCCGATGGCGACATCTTCAACGCATCGGCAATTTTGGTGACGGTCATGACCGCAAAGTTATGTTCGCCACGTTCGATGCCGCCCATATAAGACCGATCCAAGCCGGCATCCACCGCCATCGCTTCCTGCGATAAGCCTAGCCCTTTCCGGGCACGGCGAATTGCTGCGCCAATCGCAATCAGCACCGGGTCGCCAGCGAACTTCTCGGATGGTTTTGCCATCCGTTGATGCTCCGAGATTGTCGGATATCAGACCACGGGAGATCATACCCATGTTGACACTTTTTTCGCAGCTGAATTGACGCGATGTTCAACATGAACGATCCCTTGGCAGTCCAGGCACGCCGGCTGCCCTGCAATCGAATCGAAACGGCAGCGGCGCAGAAGTTTGCGAACCAGGATCGCACTTGTGAGATTCTCAAGGCCCAACGCCCTACAGCAAGCTCATACGGGAGTTGTTCTACTTCTGAACTCAGTGTGAATCGGCGGGGTTACAATTTTGCATGAGCCTTTTGCGTTCATTCTCACTTTGGATTCCTGCGCTGCGCGGGTTGGTGGAAAGTCGTGACCGGCTTTTGGTTGAGCTCCATTTGGCGCAGGTACACCTTGCAGAAATGGAGCAGAGTTTTCAAATTGACAGCGCGAACCAGACAGCACTGTCAAGCGAGCTTGGCCAACAGTTGCAGGCAAAAGAAGAAGCTTACGCTGGACTCCTAACCGATCTGGAGGGCCTTCGACGTGTGCACCGACAACTAGAAGAAGACACTGCAACTACGCGGCTGGCGCAATCTCAAAGCAGGCTTTTTATAACTGATTACGCCTATTTTCCGAGCCCGCGATCTATAGAGAATGCAGCAGGTGGACGCCAAATCGAAGCGATGTTCAAACGCCAGGAAGATCGTATTTCCGGAACGCTGCGCGCCATCGCCCAGCACGTTCAAACACTCGCGCTGATTCCGCGTTCGACATCCGATGCGCTGATTCCGTACTGGGACAATCCTTGGTTTCCGCCTTTCGACGGCGCCGCGCTCTACGGACTGATTGCCGTGAACAAGCCTCGTCGCTACGTCGAGGTGGGGTCAGGAATATCAACTCGCTTTGCAAGGCAGGCGATCATTGACCTGGGTCTTTCGACGAAGATCATTTCTATCGATCCGCACCCGCACAATTCGGTTGAAGGTTTGTGCGACGAGGTTTTGGTGCAGCGCGCGGAAAACATGCCGTCGGAATTTTGGACCAGCCTAGATGAGCGCGACATTCTCTTCATCGACAACAGCCACCGCAGTTTCCCCGGCTCGGATGTCACTGTCTTTTTCGCGGAGGTAATGCCAGCTCTTCCACCCGGTGTCATATACGGTATCCATGACATCTTTCTTCCTCGGGACTATCCTGCCGATTGGAATGAGCGTTTCTACAGCGAGCAATATCTCCTCATGACTTACCTTTTAGGTGGCTGTGGCCAAGACGAGATCTTGCTTCCTGTGAATTGGTTGACAAGCCAGCCGCAGTTGCATGGCCTGTTATCGTCCCTCTGGGATAGAGCAGATCTCTTCGGTGGCCTGATGACGCATGGCGGTGCTTTTTGGGCGCGCCGAGGTGCTGTACCGCTGTATTGAATGAGATAAGGGCGCAGGTCGAGGCCGTTCGTACTCCAAAACGGCTCTTCGCGCAGGTCTATTTGGCTGGCATTCGCTCAGCAAACCCGCTTTGGTAAGGCTGCGAACTCTGCCATCCATTGTTTGAGAACTAGAGCATTTAGCAGATCCCTTGGCATGTCCTCCACTATGGACCAACCCAACAACAGCTATCAGGCTGACAATTCGGCAACTCGACTGGCATTTGTGTGTCTTCTGGAGTCAGCCGCTTCTCGGCTGACGAGCAAAATGGAACGTCAGCAATGGAGCGAAACGTACTTCAGTTCTGCAGCGGTTGCTGTCAATCGCCGGTGGCAGCTTCCCGGTAAGCCACTTGTGTGAGTTTGGTCTGGACTGAGTCGCTGCTCAACCCAAGCGGCAACATCGCGCGGACTGATCGGCTGAACAAAGGATGTACGCCATCAAGAGGTAATAATTAATATTGCGCTAACCCCATTGCAAATGCCACGCTAAGCGACTAGATTCTGTTGCATTGGCAAATGCAGAGGAATCTGCATACGCAAAGCTGCAGGCCCGATCACAGTTTTACTGGAAGGGTAGCTGGGTTGCCCCGGGAAATAGTTCATTTCGTAACCGGGTCTGCGGCTTCGTGCGCCTCAATGTGTTG
>CAITQH010000322.1 GCA_903894475.1 uncultured beta proteobacterium | reverse complement strand
GGCAGTGTGACCTTTGGCGGGCAAACACATCCAGCTGACGGCAACGCTGCCATACTGGTTGCCACGCCGCAGCGCGCGGCCGAGTTGTCCACGAATCCGAAGATGGCCGTTCGCCTGCTCGGTTTTGGCCAGGCCCGCGTGGCGCTGGCGCGCATGCCGGAAGCCACCGTCCCTGCAGCGCAGCGCGCTCTGGCGCAGGCCGGGCTGACCATTGACCAGATTGACGCGATCAAGACACACAACCCGTTTGCCCTGAACGACCTGTACTTTGCCCGCGCCATGGGCGTGAACACCGCTGACATGAACAACTACGGCTGCTCGCTGGTATGGGGGCATCCCCAGGCGCCGATGGGAACCCGCTCCGTGATCGAGTTGATCGAGGAACTTGCGCTGCGCGGCGGGGGGCGCGGTCTGTTCACCGGTTGTGCGGCGGGCGATTCGGCCATGGCGGTGGTGCTGGAAGTGGTTGACCGCAAGTAGGCTGCGCCATCCAACATCTGCACTGATGGAGACGAATTTGGACCTGTCGCACTGGATTGAACGACACGCCGCGTTTGCACCGAACAAGACCGCGCTGCTTTGTGCTGAACGCGCCTGGACTTATCGTGACCTGCATTGCGCCATCGAGCAGATGGCGGTTGCGCTGGCTGCGCAGGGCGTCACGCCGGGCGACCGGGTGGCGCATCTGGGTTACAACAGCGCCGAGCAAGTCACGCTGCTGTTTGCCTGTGCGCGCCTGGGTGCCCTGTTTGTGCCGCTGTCCTGGCGTCTGGCGCCGCCTGAGCACTGCATCATGCTCTCTGACTGCCAACCGCGGGTGCTGGTGGTGGACCAGCCCTTTGTCGAAGCCAGCGCCACCCTGCGCGAGGCACTGGGTGGCTGTGCTTGCGTCTGTATGGGTCCGGCGCGTGCGGGCTGGACGGCGCTTGATGATCTGCTGAGCGCTGTCCCGGCCGGCGCCGCGCAAGTCAGCCGTGCCAACATGGATAGCCCGCTTTTGTTGTGCTACACGTCTGGTTCCACCGGGCAGCCCAAAGGCGTGGTGCTGACGCAAAACGCACTTTTCTACAACGCCGTGAACAGTGCGCACATGCACGACATGTGCAGCGCCGATGTGATTCTTACCAGCTTGCCGCTGTTTCATGTCGGCGGTCTGAATATCCAGACCCTGCCTGCCTTGCACTGCGGTGCCAGCGTCATCCTGCAACCGCGCTTTGAGCCCGGCGCCGTGATCGATGCGCTGCAAACCCAAGGTGTCACGCTGACCGTGCTGGTGCCCGCGCAACTTGATTTGTTGGCGAGCGACGCGCGCTGGGCCCAGTTTCGTTCAACCACTTTGCGCTCGATCACCACGGGTTCTACCATCATTGGTGCTGCCGAATATCAGCGCCATCTACGGCCCAACGTGCCGCTGCTGCAGGTGTATGGTGCCACCGAGACCTGTCCGATCGCGGCCTACCAGCGCGCGCCCGATGCCAGCCAGCATGCCGGTTCGGTGGGTCAGGCAGCCCTGCATTGCGAACTGCGCCTGATCGATGATGCGGGGCGCGACGTGGCTCCAGGCACGACAGGCGAAATCTGCATTCGCGGGCCCAACGTGATGTCGGGCTATTGGGGCAAGCCCGCCGAGTCTGCTGCAGCCCTGTCTGACGGCTGGTACCACAGTGGCGATGTAGGTCATCAGGATATGGATGGTTATCTCTATGTCGATGGCCGCCGCACCGACATGATCATTTCGGGTGGTGAGAACATTTATCCGGCCGAGCTCGAAAACGTGCTGAGCCAGTGTCCTGAGATCGCCGAGGTGGCGGTCGTCGGACGACCGGACGAACTGTGGGGCGAGTCTGTGGTGGCCGTGGTCGTGCCAAGTCCGGGCCGTCACATCAGTGCCGAGCGCATCGCCGAGTTGCTGGAAGGCAGGGTGGCGCGCTACAAGTTGCCGCGCGAGGTAGTCATCACGCACAGCCTGCCGCGCACAGCGCTGGGCAAACTGATGCGCGAACAGATCAGAAGCGCAGTAAAGCGCAAGCCCGGCGTTGAAACCGCCTGACCGGAAAAAGGAAGGACCATGAGTCAAAAAGCAGAGCAAAGCGAAGGTCCAACGGCCGCCGGCGCGCGCCGTGGTGGCACCAAAATTGGAATCGATGTTGGCGGGACCTTCACCGATTTCGTTCTCACGCGCGACGGCGCAGACCCGCTGATCTTCAAGTCGCTTTCCACCCCGAGCGACCCGTCCATAGCTGTGGTCAACGGCTTGCGCGACATGGCCGCGAACATGAGTCCGGCGCTTTCCCTGGAACAGTTCGCCCGCAGCATCGACACGATTGTGCACGGAACCACCGTCACCACCAACGCCACTCTGACCGGCAACGGTGCCAAGAGCGCGCTGCTGACGACCCAGGGCGTGCGCGACGCTCTGGAAATGCGTCGTGGCATCCGCGAGGAGCAGTACAACAACCGCTACACCAACGTCGTACCACTGGTGCCGCGTTACCTGCGCGTCGGCGTGACGGGACGAATTGACCGCAACGGCCAGGAGTCGCAGGCGCTCGATCTCGACGAGGTGCGCCGGGCCATCGAACTCTTCAAGCGCGAAGGTGTCCAGGCAGTCTCGATCTGCTTCATGAACTCGTTTGCCAACACCCAGCATGAGCTGGCTGCGGCGGAACTGGTACGCAGCGAATTGCCCGGTGCCTACCTGTCGGTGTCAAGCAACGTCCTGCCTTCGATCCGTTTTTATGAGCGCGTCAGCACCACCGCGCTGAACTCCTACGTCGGCCCCAAGCTCAACCATTACCTGGACCAACTGGTATCCCGTCTGAAGGACATCGGCTTCTCCAAGCTGCTGCTCATCATGCAATCCAATGGCGGCGTCATCTCTCCACAATTGGCGCGGGAAAAGGCTGCACTGACCCTTCTCTCCGGACCGGCCGGCGGCCCCGTGGCGGGTCTT
>CAITQH010000321.1 GCA_903894475.1 uncultured beta proteobacterium | reverse complement strand
TACTGCGAAATTCACATTAGCGGTGAACACGGCGGATGCTGCCGTGTTCGGGGCACCATTTGCCGTGTCCACGGCAGGTTAACCGTGTCCACGGCATCGACTGCCCGCACACACGGCAGGTGATGCCGTGTGCAGGGCAGGAACGTCCCCGCACACGGCAACCAGTGGCCCGCACACCCAATTTGGTCGGGGCACCGTCTGCCGTGTTCACGGCAGGTTAGCCGTGAACACGGCATGGACTGCCCGCACTCACGGCAGATGCTGCCGTGTTCTGGGCGTGGATGTCCCAGGACACGGCAACCGATGACCTGCACACCCAATTTCGTTGGGGCACTGTTTGCCGTGTCCACGGCATCAACGGCCCGCGCACACGGCAGTAGCTGCCGTGTTCTGGGCACTATCTGCCGTGTCCACGGCATCAACTGCCCACGCGCACGGCAAAAGCTGCCGTGTTCGAGGAAATCGTGGCAATCCCGGAAAACAAAAGCCCCAACTGCAACATTCTTTAGACCGGCGGACGCCTTCAGAAATCATCGCTATACGGACTTAAGAGCACGGATTTACCTGTGCCTAAACCAGAAAAGGCCAGAATATGTTCATAAGGAAACGCAAGTCAAACCTAAGTCTTGAGCGCGCTATTTACAAGCCGGCGCAAAAAGACGCGCAGGGCAATGTCATTCAACTTGCTGTGCGGACGACCGAGTACCTTGGCAGTGTCAGTGCTGGTGGTCGTTTTGCCAAGGTGTCGAGTACTTTGCTTGAGAAGCTAACGGACGTCGAGAAAAATGAGCTCAGGAGTGCCCTGGCGGCGAACGAAATCAGCCCTGATTTCTGGCTAAGTCAACTTGACACCTTGATTCGCAAAGCTGCTGATGACATATCGGTTTGTGTCGGCAGGTGCGAGAGCGCTGATGTCGGCACGAAGAAGCGACTAGAACTGAAGGTAAAGGCAATCAATGACGCGTGGTATCACTTTGTTAGGACAGCGCAGTCACATGGTCTGAAGCGTAGGTCTCGCAGACTCGTAAAAGTCGACCCTCCTCCGAGCGATGTCGGCTAGGGCGGCTACCTATCTTTGGTGCGGCATACATGTGACCGACAGAAGAATGATTCAAAGCCGCCCACCGGGCGGCTTATTTTCTTGTGCGGTTGTGGGTCCCCACCGAGCGTCGAATAGTCTTGGCGCTGTTAGGCAACAGATTTCGGGGAACATACTTTTCTGCCAAGAGCTCGGCGTACCAAGACAGTTTGAGCGGGTAACAATGTGTCTGACTGACTGACTCGTTGAGAATCAAGCGACAAAGCGGACGTCGCTAACCCGGGGTAGCACGTCGAGACAGACGCAATACCCCTTGCTTCCCTTGGCAGGTTCTCATAACCTGCCTTTTCATTGCCGCAGCGCAATTTCTCGTACGCCCCCAATTACCATCCCCAGGCACCATTCTCAGCCCTAGAATGGATACAAAGAGTAAAACAGAAGGGGAGCGGTGTATGGAAACAGTCTCTATTTGGCATTGCCCTGCATATTGGTTGGCAAAGCCGCAAGAATCAGGACGACTCGTTCGTCTTCATTGAACGTCGCGAAGGCAACTCACGCAATGCTGCCGTTTGCCCCAGGTGCCCGTGCCGTCATACGTGACGAAGAGTGGCTGATACGTCGCGTTGACCCCTCCACTGATGGCGGTTGGCTGCTGACCTGCGATGGCATTTCTCACCTTGTGCGTAGTCAGTCGGCCTTATTCCTGACCGAACTCGAAGACGACATCGAGGTCCTGGACCCGGCCAAAACGCTGCTTGTACCCGACACGAGCCCGACCTACAACGCTACCATTCTGTACTTGGAGAGCCTGCGCCGGCGCAGCGTGGCCAACGACGAAAAGGTCCACCTCGGACACCGCGGGGTGATGAACCTGGTGCCCTATCAGCTTGACCCGGCCCTGCAGGCTTTGCGCCAGCCACGGTCACGCATCCTGATTGCCGACGCCGTGGGCTTGGGCAAGACGATGGAGGCGGGGGTTCTGGCGACCGAACTGATTCAACGTGGACGTGGCAAGCGCATCCTGGTGGTCACCCAAAAGGCAATGCTCACGCAGTTCCAAAAGGAGTGGTGGAGCCGTTTCTCCATTCCCTTGGTGCGGTTGGATTCGGTCGGCTTGGCCCGGGTGCGCAACCGCATCCCCGCCAACCACAATCCGTTCAATTACTTCGACCGCAGCATCATTTCCATTGATACGCTCAAGAGCAATCTGGAGTACCGCAATTACCTGGAAAACGCTTGGTGGGACATCATCGTCATTGACGAATGCCACAACGTCGCGGCGCGCGCCGGCGAAACCGGTTTGTCGCGCCGTGCCAGACTGGCCAAGTTGCTTGCCACCCGGTCTGACACCCTGATGCTGCTTTCGGCCACCCCGCACGATGGCTCCGCTCGCAGCTTCGCTTCGCTGATGAGCTTGCTGGACCCAACCGCCATTTCTGACCCGGACGACTACACCCCAGACGACTTCCGTAGCAAGGGTCTGGTGATTCGGCGGTTTAAGAAGGACATTCGCGACCAGGTGACCGCCGATTTTCAGGAGCGCACGACCACCTGCTTGCGTAAGCCGGCCAGCGCCCATGAAGAGGCTGCCTATCGCGCCTTGCTTGCCGTGGCTTTCACCCAAGGTGGGCAGCATAAAGCTGGTCGGCAGAGCGAGTTGCAACGCATTGGCCTGCAAAAGGCACTTTTCTCAAGCCCTGCCGCCGCACTGGAGTCGACCCAAAAGCGCATCGCCTTGTTGAAGGCCAAAACGACCGCCACGGCTGACGAAGCCACCGAGTTGCAAGGTCTGGATGTTCTGGATGACGCGCTTCAGGCCCTGACCAAGGACACAACAGCCGCCAGCTTCAGCAAGTACCAGCGCTTGCTTGAGCATCTGCGTTCGATAGAATTTGGTTGGAAGGTGCAAGACGCCTCCGACCGCCTGGTTATCTTCTCGGAGCGCATCGAGACCTTGCGCTGGTTGCGTGAGCGGTTGCGTGAAGACCTCAGGCTCAAGGCCAATCAGATTGAAGTGCTGCACGGCCAGATGGCAGACACTGAGCAGCAGGACCTGGTTGAGCGCTTTGGCCGCCTCGATGACCCAATGCACATCCTGTTGTGTTCCGACGTGGCCAGCGAGGGCTTGAACCTGCACTACTTTTGTCATCGTCTGGTTCACTTCGACCTGCCCTGGTCGCTCATGGTGTTTCAGCAGCGAAATGGCCGGGTAGACCGCTACGGCCAAAAACACCAGCCGCACATCGTCTACCTCTTCACTGAAACGGTAAACGACAAAATCAAGGGTGACCTGCGCATCCTTGAAATTCTGGAAGAAAAGGACGAGCAGGCTCTGTTGAATCTGGGTGACCCGTCTGCCTTCCTCAATGTCTTCGACCCGGAAAAGGAGGCAGAAAAAGTCAGCGGCTTCATGGCCGATGGTTTGACACCCGAACAGGTCGAGGCGAACATGGAGAAGGCGGCCACGGCCAAGGACGATAACGACGGTGACTGGTTGATGCAACTGTTTGGTGGTAGTGCCGCTGACACTGCTGTTGAGCAAGGTGCAGCGACAAGCACGCCGAATTCGCCGGCACAGCAGGGCAGCAGCATCGACCATATCGACGAGCCCGCATCGCTGTTCAACAGCGACTTTCACTACGCCAAGACCGCTCTTACCCAGTTGAATCAAGGTCAGACCCTGTGCCAGTGGGCGGCCCAGGACACTGACCAAATCATCACCATTACGGCCCCGTTGGACTTGCAGGACCGTCTGCGCCAATTGCCACGCGAGGTGCAGGCTGACAGTGACCACTACTCGCTGTGTGCCGACCCCAAGCGCATGACCGAGGCAATCGAGACCGCCCGCCAGGCCCGAGCCGAAGAAGACACCTGGCCGCAGTTGCACTACCTGTGGCCTCAGCACCCCATCATGGACTGGCTGGGCGACCGCGTGCTCACGCACTTTGGCCGCCACCGCGCTCCTATGCTGCAAAGCCACAAGCTGCAGCCGGGTGAACAAGCCTTCATCCTTATGAGTCTGGTTCCGAACCGCAAAGGCCAACCCTTGCTGGTTGAGTGGCAAGTGGCCAGTCGTTTGGATGATGGTTCAGGGAAAAGTGCATTTGTATTGGAACCCTTCGAGAGTTTCCTGACCCGCTCCGGGCTCAAGGCAGGTGGTCTGCCGAACCGTGGGCACACGCCTGAGCTGGATGGTGTCATCGAGTCCATGCAATCCGCGCTGCCAGCTGCCGTGCAGACCATGCAGGCCTATATGCTGCAAAAGCAGGCCACCTTTGCCGCTCAATTGACCCAGCGGCTCGAAGGCACCCTGGCAGAGCTTCAGCGCCTGCAAGGTCGACAAATGGAGCAGCTTACGCTCGACCTGGACAATCAGTTGGAAACGATAAAGCGTGGACGTTTCGAGCAGCGCAAGCAGCAAATCAACCGTGTCTTTGACGACTACCGCCAGTGGGTCCATGACACACTGACTACCGAGCCCCAGCCCTGGATTCAGGTACTGGCCGGCGTGTGCCATCCCGCTTCTTTGTCTTCATCTGGTGCTGGAGTCTGACCATGCCTGCATTGGAAGCCGTCCAAACCTTCGCTGGCATCGCCAACGAAAACGAGTTCTACAGCCACCACTACCTGGCAGAAGTCTTCAAGGGCGACATCAAGGCCCGTCTTGATGCGTGGGAGGCCGAAGACACAGCCCACCCTGGTGACGAGTCCTACCGTGCTCCCAATAAGCGCTTGTCCGCTTGGGCGCAAAGATGGTTTGCTCTGCGCAGTCAAATACACAAGGCAAGTAGCGCCGCAGAGAGCTGGCAGGTCTTCACCCAAATCCAGACAGGTCTGCTGCAAGCCCTTGGTTACCCAGCCCCCGCCAAATTGCCGACCAGCCACGAATTGGTACCGGGCCTGCCGATTCCGTTTTGGCATCTGCAACTGCCACAGTTGGCCATCATTCCGGCATACCAACCCGGTGCAGAAGGCGAGGACCTGCTTGACCACACGCTGACCAGTCTGCACTTCGGTGGTGACCCAGTTGCTAACGCTCTGCAAGGTGAAACCTGGACCACGATGTTGTCCGACGCCGTGTTTGGGGCTGAGACTGCGCCGCGCTACGTATTGCTGTTGGGCCTGGACCAATGGCTGCTGATTGACCGCTACAAGTGGCCCAATAACCGTGCCCTGCGTTTTGACTGGCCCGACATTCTGGACCGCAAAGACCCCGACACCCTTAAAGCCGCTGCAGCGCTGCTTCATAAAACCAGCTTGGCTCCGGGCGAAGGCAATAGCCTGCTCCAGTCCCTGGACGAGAACGCCCACAAGCACGCCTTTGGCGTCAGTGAAGACCTCAAATACGCCCTGCGTGAAGCCATTGAGTTGTTGGGTAACGAGGCTGCGCGCCAGCTCGATGAACAGGCCAGCGGCAGCAAGAAGAGTGTGTACTCAGGCCAGTACATGCTCGACCCCGCTGTACTCAGCCTGGAATGCCTGCGCATGGTGTACCGGCTGCTTTTCATGTTCTACATCGAGGCCAGGCCCGAATTGGGTTACGTGCCCATCGGCAAGAGCCAGGTTTATTTGAAGGGCTACAGCCTGGAAAGCCTTCGCGACCTGGAGATGAAGCAGCTTTCCACGCCACATGCGCACGATGGCAAATATTTTGATGCCACACTGCGACGCCTTTTCAGACTGGTGTCGCAGGGCTGTGGCTTGGGTGAACCTCACCAGCACAAGCTGGGTGCCACCGTGGCTGGTGCCAAAGACACTTTCGCAATGGCACCTTTGGACAGCCGTCTGTTCGACGACAGCACCATGCCTTTGTTGGACAAGGTCCACTTCCCCAACCACGTGTGGCAGCGCGTCATCCGCTTGATGTCACTCACGCGTGGCAAGGGCCGGGGTCAACGCAGCGGGCGTGTCAGTTACCAGTTACTGTCCATCAATCAACTGGGCGCCGTGTATGAGGCACTGCTCAGCTACCGGGGATTCTTTGCGGCCGAAGACCTGTACGAAGTCAAGCCAGCACCCAAGAAGGGTGGCGCGTCAACCGGCGAAGACGACGAAGGTGGCGCAGACAGTGACGAAGGTGCCGATGCTGATGACGCAGACTCAAGCCCGGCAACGGGCCGTCGTGGCCACGCCGCAGGGGACAACCACGCCGACATGCTGGAAAACGCATGGTTTGTACCCGCCAGCCGCCTGAGCGATTACAAAGAAGATGAACGCGTTTACGACACCAATGAGGCTGGTCACCGCGTACTGCGCAAACACGAGCGCGGTAGCTTTATCTACCGTCTGGCTGGTCGCGACCGGCAAAAGTCGGCAAGCTACTACACACCGCAGGTGCTCACGCAGTGTTTAGTCAAGTACGCCCTGAAAGAACTTCTCAGCAGCGACCGCGTCAAGAAGGCCGACGATATTCTCACAATTACGGTTTGCGAGCCCGCTATGGGTAGTGCTGCGTTCTTAAACGAAGCGGTGAACCAACTTTCGGAAGCCTATTTGGAGCGCAAACAACAGGAGCTGAAGAAGCGTATTCCGCACGACGACTACCCGCAGGAGTTGCAAAAGGTGCGGATGTACCTGGCCGACCGCAATGTCTTCGGGGTCGATTTGAACCCTGTCGCCGTGGAACTGGCCGAAGTCTCTATCTGGCTCAATGCCATATATGGCGAAGAAGACGAACAGAAGCGGCCCTTGCCGGCCAGAGTGCCATGGTTTGGTTATCAACTTTTTTCCGGCAACAGCCTTATCGGTGCGCGCCATCAGGTCTACAACGCCGCATCGCTGAACAAGGGGGCTAAGCCTGGCTGGCATGAAGAAGCTCCGCGCCGCGTTACCGCAGCAGAGCCCCGCAAGCCCGACGAAATTTGGCACTTCCTTCTGCCCGACCCTGGCATGGCCAACTACACCGACAAGGTCGCCAAGGCGTTGTACAAGGCTGAGTTTGACCATCTGAAGACTTGGCGCAAAGTCTTTTGCAGACCGCTGCTGCCCCACGAAGTGGCCCGCCTGCAGCAACTGAGCGTGCGAATCGCCGAACTGTGGGCTGAACACACTACTGCCTTGGCACGTGACCGTCACAGAACTGAAGACGCCCTGACCGTATGGCCCCACAAGAGCAAGAGTCAAGACGGAGACAGCGGTCACGTTAGTCGCGCACAGAAAGAGGCCATCCGCAAGCAGGGACTGTTGAATGAAGACAGTGACTTGGCCACGCCATTTCGCCGGCTGAAGTTGGTGATGGACTATTGGTGTGCCCTGTGGTTCTGGCCGATAGAAAAAGTTCGGCATCTGCCGAGTCGCGAAGAGTGGTGGATGGAGGTCGGCGCCATTCTGGAAGGCAACGTGGTTGACATTGCACCGCAGCCGGGGCTAGACCTGCAGCCAACCGAGCCAGAGGTGGCCCATGTCATCTTTCCTGATGTCCAGCCAAAGCTGGAGGGGTTTGAGGACCAGTTACCCCTGAGCGAAGCGCCCGGTGGTTACAACCAGCCTAATCTGCATGACAAGTTTGGGCAGTTGCGTATCAGCAAGCTGAGGCTAAAGTGGACCCCAGAGGCTAGACAGTTTAACGGTTAATTTAAGCTGTACTCTGGTTGATGCAACTGGACGGCGTTGCCCCGGTTTTCTGGTTTTGAGCCTTCATATTTTCTTTGTTGTTTAACTGTGATTCAATCAATATAAGAGTGATAAATATACATTTATTGGTGGATAGATC
>CAITQH010000320.1 GCA_903894475.1 uncultured beta proteobacterium | reverse complement strand
TTTCAGCCTGGTGCTGGTCTTTGACGTCAGTCGCTGGGGCCGGTTTCAAGATGCTGACGAAGCGGCCTATTACGAATACAAGCTCCGCAGAAAAGGTATTCAGGTCGTCTATGTAGCCGAGCAGTTCGAAAACGATGGCTCTCCCGTCTCCACCATCGTCAAAGGCGTCAAGCGCGCCATGGCCGGTGTATACAGTCGGGAGCTCTCGGCCAAGGTGTTCGCCGGGCAATGCCGCCTGATCGAATTGGGCTACCGCCAGGGCGGTCCGGCCGGATTTGGTCTGCGACGCGTGCTGCTCGACCAAAGCGGTGCCATCAAAACCGAACTGTGTCGCGGTGAGCACAAAAGCCTGCAAACCGACCGGGTCATCCTGGTACCTGGCACAGACGGCGAAGTGGCCACGGTGAATCAGATCTTTGCGTGGCTGATTGAAGAGGATCTGACTATGGCAATGGGATGGACGCTCCCACCCTAACGGCATCGTTATGTGCCAAAGTGGCGATGCGATCAACCACTTAAACCAGACAGGAGCGTCCAATATGAAGGTTACAACAGTTGGCATCGATTTGGCCAAGAATGTGTTTCAACTCCATGGGGTTAACGAGGCCGGCAGGGCCGTCATCAAGAAGCAGCTACGCCGTGACCAGGTCGCTGCATTCTTTATCAATCTGCCAGCCTGCCTGATCGGTATGGAGGCATGTGGCAGTGCTCATTACTGGGCTCGAAAACTGGAGGGTTTTGGTCACACCGTCAAATTTGGGTATTCCGGTCGATCGTGACCGGTCATTCCGGTTTGTCGTGACCGGCGACTCTGGTTCATCGTGACCAGTCGTTCCGGCTGATCGTGACCGGCTGTTCTGGTTTATCGTGACCGCTGATTCCGGTTTATCGTGACCGATGTCCGGGGCTGGCCTGAACGAGCAGACATGACGCCGTAACTGGCGCTCACGACAGCATCGCAGAATCGATCAAGCGGCGTGCAGGAGCTGCGCATATTTGTCCCAACCGATGCGGGTAGTCTTGCCAGCTTTTGCTGGAAACCGACATGCCCGATACCCGAAGGATCACTATGCGTCAAATCAAAGACGTCCTGCATCTCAAACTCGAACTCCACCACTCACACCAGCACATCGCCGACTCACTGGGCATCTCCAAAGGCGTGGTCGCCAAATACGTCAAACTGGCCAGCAAGGCAGGCTTGCACTGGCCGCAAGTACAAACCATGGACGAGACGGCACTGCACACCCGTCTGGTGGGTGCACCTCAGCGCGCCAGCAGCTTTGTGACACCCGACCACGTGCAAATGCACCAGGAACTGCGCCGCAAAGGCATGACCCTGATGCTGCTATGGCAAGAGCACAGCGAACGCCATCCCGATGCTTGCATCCACAGCTACTCCCAGTTCTGCGAGAACTATGGCCGATTCGCCAAGACGCTCAAACGCTCGATGCGCCAAGTCCACCGCGCCGGCGAGAAACTCTTCATCGACTACGCTGGCCCCACACTGGGCCTGACAGACGCCAGTCGAGCTCACATATTCGTCGCTGCCCTGGGTGCCTCAGGCTACACCTTCGCCTACGCCACAGCGCGGGAAACCATGGCCGATTGGCTCGGCGCCACAGCACAGGCGCTGCGCTTTTATGGCGGCTGCACTGAGCTCATCGTCCCCGACAACCCCAAAGCCATGATCGCCAACCCGGATCGCTACGAGCCCCGGGCCAATGACACGGTGCTCGACTTTGCCCGCCACTACGGCACCTCCGTACTGCCAGCACGCCCGCGCCACCCCCAAGACAAGGCCAAGGCTGAATCAGCGGTGCAAGTGGTGGAACGCTGGATCCTGATGCGCCTGCGCCATCAGAAGTTCGACACCGTCGACGAAGTCAACGAGGCCATTGCGCCGCTGCTGGTGCAACTCAACAACAAGGCGTTTCAGAAGTTGCCAGGTTGCCGTGCCAGTGTTTTTGCCCAGATCGACGCACCGGCCCTGCGTGCGCTGCCACTGCAAACCTGGGAGTTGGCTGTGTTCAAGACGGTGAAGGTTCACATCGACCAGCACATCGAGTTTGAGGGCCACCGCTACAGCGTGCCTCATGCGCTGGTGGGCGTGACGCTGGAGGTCCGGGCCACACAACGCACGGTGGAGATTTTGCATCGCGGCCAGCGTGTGGCCAGCCACATGCGCTGCGCTCACAAGGGTGGTTTCACCACGGTGGCCGAACACCTCTCAGCGGCGCACCGCGCGCACATGCAGTGGAGTCCTGAGCGACTGATCCACTGGGGTCAAGACATTGGCGTGGCCACCGGCAGTCTGGTCACACGCATTCTGCATACACGCCAACACCCCGAGCATGGCTACCGGGCTTGTCTGGCACTTCTCTCACTGGCAAAACGCTATGGCAAACCCCGCCTGGAGGCGGCCTGCTTGATCGCCATGGAGCTCGGTACCACCAGGAGTGCCGATGTGCGTGAGATTTTGCTCAATGGGCGCGATCAAGTGACTCCCGGCACCACGCCTGAGTGGGTCAGTCCTGCGCACGCCAATGTGCGCGGGCCAGCCCATTACCACTGATGGGCGCTGCGACCGATCAAGCACAAACAAACAAACCAAGGCAATACACCATGATGATGAACGCAACATTGGAGCAGCTACGCAACTTGAAACTCGCCGGCATGGCCACAGGCTTGCAGGAGCAGCTCACGCAGCCTGGGATGACGGGCAGCTTGATGCCGCGGCGCAGCTTTCTTCCACCTTGCGTAACATCGACCGCTGTGGGTGTGCCGATGAGGGCTGCGCCGCGCGCCACGCCTTTGACCGCCATGACCCGGGGATCTCTGCACGTACGCACAAACGCATAGGCCTCCTGGGTTGCAAAGCCGGTATCCAGTGCAAAGCGGACCAGCGGAAGACTGGCCCCGGACTCGTGCGTCCAGGTTTCGTTCAACATTTGTTGAAGGCGCTTCCACACTTCATCGCGCGCCGTGTCACCCATCAGCACCCGGTGTTCAATCAGCCATGATTCCTTGCCCACACCAAAGGCCCAGACCGACGCTTCGATCCGGTCTTTCTGCACGTCAGCGCCACCGACCAGCAGCAGGCCGCCAGCTGGGACGGTACCAATCTTGTAGTCTCCCTCCATTACCCTACGTTACCCATTGCTTTGGAAGATTTGATTCATGATTTGTGGGCATTGCAACTGCCCTGTACATCTCATGAGACCAATCAAACTCGCCACACCCGATTCGATGTCCGCGCTGCAACGCGCGGCCGAGATCACCTCCATCCTGACGGCCGCCATCATGCGCAGCCACGCCAGTGCGCAGGATGCGACAGATCAAAAACAGAGACAAATTCGACTTGGCTTTTCTGGCAGGCAGAGCGTTCATACGAACCCCTCTCAACCAAGGAATTTGTAATGAACCCTGCCAACCTATCAGTTTCCGCCCAAGTGGCCGCGCTGCCCACACTGCCAACGCCAGAGCTCTGGGCGCTGTGGGATCGGTATTTCCCCCGCCGCCCCGAGAACCCGAACCGCAACTACCTGGAGTCCCGTGTGGCCTACAAGCTTCAGGAACAGGCGTTTGGTGGTCTCTCCGTCGAGACCCAGCGCAGGCTGGTCAACATCGGCATGGGTCACTCCAAGATCAAGAGCCGGCAGAAAACCCACGACATTGAACTCGCGCCCGGCACCGTTTTGTTTCGCGAATGGGGCGAACGTGATCACAAAGTGACCGTCACCGCCGATGGCAGCTTTGAATATAAGGGCAAATTCTTCAGGAGTCTGTCGGCCGTCGCCAGGCACATCTCTGGCACGCCATGGTCTGGGCCAGTATTTTTTGGCGTGAAATCGAAATCTGGGGAGGCAGTTTGAACGACACCTCTCAAATTGGCTCGCCCAAGCCGCGCAAGCGCTGCGCTGTGTATTGCCGCGTTTCCTCGGACGAGCGTCTGGACCAGGAATTCAACTCCATCGATGCGCAAAAGGAAGCTGGCCAAGGGCACGATCACAGGCGAGCCGGTGACCTATCAAATTCCTGCGCCAGCAGGTGGCGTGCAGATGGAAACGTTCATTCCGTGGACGTTGGTCAAGCGCGGCGTGCGGCGGCAGGTGATCACGCCGATTGACGCGCCAGAGCAGTTTCAAACGGAGGCCACCACACAGCGCCGCGATCGCGAGGCTGCCAAAGACAGCCCGTTGATCCGGGCGCTGGGGTTGGCGCACTATTGGCAGCGTTTGCTTGACGAAGGCAAATACCGATCATTGACAGAGATTGCCACCATTGAGGGGATCGACCTGGGTCGGGCCAGCCGGATCGTGCAACTCTGCGCACTGGCCCCAGCCCTTACTGAACTCTGCCTTGGCGCGGGCAGCCCGGCCTACACGCTCGAGAGGCTCAGCAGGCGCAGGTC
>CAITQH010000319.1 GCA_903894475.1 uncultured beta proteobacterium | reverse complement strand
CCGTGACCTGTCCGACGTTGCGAAAGCTCGCCCCCATCACTTCGGTAGCGATGCCGAATTTCTTGTAATAGTTGTAGATTTGCCGCACCGACTTGACGCCGGGATCGTTCGCGCCAGCGTTATTCGCTTCGACCCAGGCAGCACCAGCCGACTTTTTGTACCAGTCATAAATGCGACCAACAAACGGCGAGATCAGTTGCACCTTGGCCTGAGCGCATACCACTGCCTGGCAGAAAGAAAAAAGCAGCGTCAGGTTGGTGTGGATGCCACGACGCTCCAACTGCGCAGCAGCATCGATTCCCTCCCATGTCGCCGCTACCTTGATCAGCACGCGGTCGATGTGAATGCCTTGGGCTTGATAAAGTTCAATGATGCGCTCGGCACGGGCCACGGTTGCGCTGGCGTTGAAGCTGAGTCTGGCATCCACCTCGGTCGAGACACGCCCGGGAATGATGGACAGGATCTCGACGCCAAAGCGCACCAGCAAACGGTCCATGATTTCGTCAAGCGGCCGGTCCCTGAAACGCGTCACGATGTCCGTCAACAAAGAACGGTACTCCGGCTTTTGCACGGCCTTGAGAATCAGCGACGGGTTGGTGGTGGCGTCCTGCGGCAAATAGGCGTCGATCTGCCTGAAGTCACCAGTATCAGCCACTACCGTGGTGAACTGCTTGAGAGCGTCCAGTTGGTTCATCATGCCATTATCCTGCGACCACGGAGACGCCATGGTCGGCCAGCGTCAGCCGTACTTCAACCCCAAGTGGCAAGACATCGGTCAGATCCGGCGAGACCACGAAGACACTGCCCAGCGCAGTCTCAAACGTGTACTCAAAGAAGCTGCCCAGGTAGGCTGACTTGAGGAGTCTGGCTGGCAAGCCCGGGTTGTCGGCGTGACCATCCCGATGGATATGCCATGCCTCGGGTCGAACGGCCACCTTGACAACGCCAGCCGCCAACACCTGTTTGGGTGTGATCTGAAGCGGCCCCAGTTGTACCTGCCCTCCGGGTAGCGCGGTACCGGGAAACAACATCGCCTCACCCATGAACCCGGCCACAAACTCGCTGCCCGGGCGTTCGTACATGTCCTGCGGCGTGCCGCGCTGGGCGATGCCGCCATCGTTCATCACAATGATCTGATCGCTCACCGCCAGCGCTTCGCTCTGGTCGTGCGTGACGTAGGCCACGGTAAGACTCAGACGCTGTTGCAATGACCTGATTTCTTCACGCATCTCCCTCCGCAAGCGTGCGTCCAGATTACTGAGCGGCTCGTCAAACAGGAGCACCGCCGGCTCCAGCACCAGCGCACGGGCCAGCGCCACGCGCTGCTGCTGCCCGCCCGACAACTCGCTGGGAAGCCGTTCGTCAAACGTTGTGAGCCCGACGTTGCGCAGGGTCTCACTGGCGCGCGATCGTGCGAGATCCTTGGCAACACCCGACATCTTCAAGCCATACATCACGTTTTCCACCACGTTCATGTGCGGGAACAGGGCGTAACTCTGGAACATCATGCTCACGTTGCGATCGGTTGGACCCAGCGTGGTCACGTCCTTGCCGGCAACAATGATCTGCCCCGCGGTCGGCGACTCCAGTCCAGCAATCATGCGCAGCACCGTCGTCTTGCCACAACCGGACGGGCCCAGGATCGTGGTCAGCGTGCCCTGCTCGATCCCGAAGCTGATGCCCTTGACCACCAAGGGTGCCGATGCCTCAGCGCCGTAGCGCTTGCTGATGTTTCTGAATTCAACACCGTAGTTCATTGCTTTATTCCTTTACGCCGCCCAAGCTTGCGTTCGCCGACCAGAAACTGGATCAATGCGATGGCCAGTGACATCAGGACAATCAGCACCGTGCAGTAGGCCAGTGCCACACCATAGTCCCCATTGCCGACACGACCAATGATGTAGGTTGTCGCCAGTTCGTTCTCCGCAGTCACCAGAAAGACAACCGCGCTGACGGTGGTCATGGCGCGCACAAAGCTGTACACCAGCGCCGCCACCAACGCAGGTTTAAGCAGGGGCAGCACGACATGGAACAGCGTCTGTGCAGTGGAGGCCCGCAGCATCAAAGAGGCCTCATCCAGTGATTTGTCGAGTTGCTTGAAGGCTGCGGTGCCGGCGCGCACACCAACCGGCAGATTGCGAAACATGAAGCACAGCACGATGATGAGCCCGGTCCCGGTGAGTTCCACCGGCGGCACGTTGAAGGCCAGGATGTAGCTCAAACCCAGCACCGTGCCGGGGATGGCAAAGGCCAGCAAAGCGACAAATTCAAACAGGGCGCGGCCACGAAATTCGGTACGCGCAAGCAGGTAGGCAATCAAGAGTCCGGTTGCCGCCGTGATCGGTGCAGAGATACCTGCCAGCTTGACCGTGGTGAAGAAAGAGTTCCATGCCGTGCCGGCCCACACCAGGCCGTACTGGCTCCACTCGAGCGCGAAAGCGGTCTTGAAGTGATTGAGTGTGATGGTGTAGTCGCGGCCCCAGGTCTGGACAAAGCCGCCAGCAAAGGCAAACAGGTACACCAAGACCGTGAACGCCAGCCACGGATAGACCACCAGGTTCAGAATGCGACGTACGCTGTGCGGCAAGGCCATCGCAATGCCGGCATCGCCCTTGCCGCTGACCGTGGTGTAGCTTTGCTTGCCGAGCAAGGCGCGCTGCAGCGCAAACACTGCCAGCGCAAACAGCGTCAATATCCAGGCCAGCGATGCGGCGCGGCCCTGATCGTATTGGGCACCGACGATGGCAAAGAAGATGTCGGTTGACAGCACCGAGAACTGACCGCCGACCACGATCGGGTTGCCGAAATCGGCCATGCTCTCAATGAAGCCGACCAGGAAAGCATTGGCCAGGCCCGGCTTGAGCAGCGGCAGCGTGATGGTCAGAAAAGTTTGCTGCCGGTTCGCGCGAAGGGTTTGCGCTGCCTCCTCCAGGCTCGGCGCCACTCCCTGCACCACGCCGCGCATGATCATGAAGGCAATCGGTGTGAAGGCAAACAACTGCGCAACCCAGACCCCCAGCGCGCCATAGAACCAGCGTGTCGGCGTCAGGTCAAAGGCATACTCCAGCAACTGGTTGACGACGCCGGCGCGGCCAAACAGCAAAATCAGTCCCAGTCCGACCACGAAGGGCGGCGTGATGATGGGCAGCAGGGCGACGACGCGCAGCGGGGTCTGAAACCTCGGACCCGCACTGCGTTCGGCCAGCAAAGCCATCATGGTTCCAAGCAGCGTCGTGCCTGTCGCCGTCATCAGTGCGAGAAACAGCGTGTTCCAGGCCACACCGCAGCGCACACCACCGATCAGACAGTTCAAGCCCCAGACGCGCTCGTTGCCGATGCGCTCAAAGATGGCAGTCAGCGACCAGTGTCCCTGCTCGGTCAGCAGGGCGCTGTACAAGGCCTTGCTGACCGGGAACGCGATGAACAACAGCAACAGCACCGAGCAGCCGACGACGGCGGACGCAATGAACAGATCGCCCTTGAAATAGCCACGTCGCGCAAGCCCGAAAGCGGCGATCATCAGGAGCGAGAGCAGGGCCAGAAACGCGCCACTGCCAATGCCAAATTGGCGGAGCGCCAGCTCTCCCCACAGCGTGTTGAGCAATTCAAAAGACCAGCCCTTGGCACCAATCAGAAAGCCGCTCACCAGCAGCCCCATGAACCCGGCCATGCCGCCAGCTATCAGCCAGGCACCCTGCCCGCGGCCAGCCGGCAGTACCAGCCCGACAGCGGCGAGCAGCAACCCGATCAAGCCTGACAGCAGCCATGGGCGCCCGTGCTGCAAGGCCTGCAACAGGCCATTCGCAGTTTCCGGGCCGCCAAGGATTTGCGGCAGGACGCTGTACCAGGCCGTGTCCTGGATCGCGTACCAAGGCAGCAGCAGGTAGGCCAGCAGGCCCAGCACCAACCAGATGCGAACGGCCTGGTTGGGGTCTTTCTTCATCAGCGAGGCAGGGAATTAACTTCCTTTTCCCACTTCGCAATCAGGCGCCGCCGCTCGGCACTGGCACCGTACTTGGCGTAGTCGTAATTGATGAACTTGATTTTCTTGAAATCAGGAATGCGCGGATCATTCTTCGAGTTCTTGTTCGATGGCAACTGAAACTGCTTGGCTGCTGCCGCCATTTCCTGCGCCGCGGGCGTCAAAGCCCACTCGTAAAACTTCTTCGCCGCCTCCAGATTGCGCGCACCCTTGATGATGCTCATGGAGCCGATCTCGGCGCCTGTGCCTTCCAGCGGTGTGATGGTCTCAACCGGAAAGCCATTCATCTTCTCCCCTGGACCATCGTGCACAAAACTGATGGACACCGCCGTCTCGCCGCGCGCCACCGCCTTGATCGGGCCGGTACCGGAGCGCGTGTACTGGCTGACGTTCTTGTGCAATCCCCTGAGGTAGTCAAAAGCCTTGTCTTCGCCCATCAATTGCACCAGTGTCGCCACCATGGTGTAAGCGGTGCCACTGGAGCCCGGATTGGCCACCTGAATGTCGCCTTTGTAGTCGGGTTTGAGCAGATCAGCCCAGGACTTGGGTACGGCCAGTTTTTTCTTGGCCAGCAGTTCCGGGTTGTAGCCAAAGCCCAGCGGGCCGGAATAGATGCCAACCGTCTTGAAGCCCGCCTGCTGCGCCTGCTGCTGCGCCCAAGGGTAGAGTTGGCTCAGGCTGGGCGATTTGTATTCCAGTGAGAGGCCTTGCTCGGCAGCCTGCAAATGCGGGTCGCCGGTGCCGCCAAACCAGACATCCGTCTTGGGATTGTCCTTCTCCGCAATTAACTGGGCCAGCGCCTCACCCGAGCCTTTCATGCTGACATTGATCCTGGTGCCGGTGGTACGCGCGTACACCGTGCCAATCATGTTGCACCACTCCGCCTGCACCGAGCAAATCACATTGATCTGCCCTTGCGCCCAGGCGCCCAAAGACAGGCAAGCCAAGGCAGCCATCACAAAGTGTTTTTTCATCGCAACTCCTGTAAGGCCCGCAACCGCAGGCGGGACCGCGCCAGTTTAAAGCAAGGCCCAGAACTGGAGTTACATTACCTCTTACGGACGAAAATCCACATCGCTGGCGACCTATGAGTTTTGATCTTGTTCTGTTTGGTGGCACTGGCGACCTGGCTTGGCGCAAATTGATGCCGGCCCTGTTTCAGGCCTTTCGCCATGGCACGCTGCCGCCGGGAGGGCGCATCATCGGCATTGGCCGCGATGAACTCAGCGCCGAGCAATACCGCAGCCTGATTCGCGCGCGTTTTGACAAAGTTGAGTTGGCGAAACGTCCCAATGAGGATGAATTTGTTGGCTTTGCCTCCTTGCTGGAATTTGTTCGGATGGATCTATCCAGGCCGGCCGACTATGCCCGCCTGGTTGGCACACTGGCAGCGCGCCAGACCGACACTGTGGTCATGTATGTGGCAACGGCTCCGACGCTTTTTACCACCGTCTGCGAGCAGTTGGCCGGAGCCGCGCTGAACAGCGCCAAGACCCGCATCGTGCTGGAAAAGCCGCTCGGCCACGACCTTGCCAGCAACCGCGCCATCAACGAAGCAGTGCGACGTGTCTTCAGCGAAAAACAGATTTTCCGGATCGACCATTACCTGGGCAAACCGGCGGTGCAAAATCTGTTTGCCCTGCGCTTTGGCAATGCCTTGTTCGAGCCACTTTGGCGACGCGAACACATTGCCAACATCCAGATCACGATTGCCGAAGAACTCGGCGTGGAAAAGCGTGGCGCCTTTTACGAAACCACCGGTGCTCTGCGCGACATGGTGCAAAACCATGCCCTGCAACTGCTCTGCGCCATCGGAATGGAGCCGCCCATCAACTCGCACGCCGACGCCATTCGTGACGAAAAGCTCAAGGTTCTGCGCTCGCTCAAACCCTGGACTGCCGAGACCCTGGCACAGGACGTGATACGCGGTCAATACACCGGCGGGAAAATTGCCGGTAACGCAGTGGCTCCCTACTGTGACGAGACCGGCGTCAACCCGGCCAGTCAGACCGAAACCTTTGTCGCCCTGCGCACCGAAATATCCAATTGGCGCTGGGCCGGCGTGCCCTTTTTTATTCGCACCGGCAAGCGACTGGCCGGGCGCGATGCCCGAATCGTAGTCAATTTCCGGCCTACGCCGCACGCCATTTTCAATTCGCAAATCGGCGTCGCTAACCGGCTGGTCATCAATCTGCAGCCCAAGGACGGTCTCGAACTGCATCTGCTGGCGCAGGGTCAGGACAACCGGCGCAATTCACAGACACTGGCACCAGTGCAACTCGATCTGGACTTTGACAAGCGCTTCGGCAGCGGGCGCGTCGGCGCCTACGAACGCTTGCTGCTTGACGTCATCGATGGTCGCCTGAACCTGTTTGTGCGCAGCGACGAGCAGGAAGAAGCCTGGCGCTGGGTCGAGCCGATTCTTGAGCACTGGAGCAATGACCCGCAGGGCCTGCGCCTTTACGCGGCCGGCACCTGGGGCCCGAGCGCCGCCAGCGCCATGATCGCGCGTGACGGCTTTTGCTGGGCTGAAGAATGTTGAGCCCCGGTTGTCATGCCGGGCATCAAGAACTTGTCATCCCGGACCAGCGGCTTGTCATCCCGGAGCAGCGGTCTGTCATCCCGGACTCGATCCGGGATCCATGCCTTATGCCGGTGCCACGCGCACCATGGATTGCGGGTCGTGGCCCGCAATGACAAAGAGTCCTTGCCATCCCCGACGAGTTGTTTGTCACCCCGGACTCGATCCGAAGACGCGATGACGATTCAACCTGGTAGTCGCAATGCACCCTCCATGAAAGTGCACGAGTTCCATGCTTGACCGAATCAAAGCCGGTCTGCCTTCACTGGCGCCAGCCGAACAGCGGGTGGGCAAGCTGCTGCTCAGCGACCGGCGTGGTTTTGCCAAGCTGCCCGTCAGCGAGTTGGCCGCGCTCGCATGTCAGCAAACCGACCGTGGTGCGGTTCTGTCGCAGCGTCGGCTACGATGGCCTGTCCGATTTCAAGCTCAAGCTGGCCGGCAGTGTCAGCGAAGGTGTGCCTTTCATTCACCGCAGCGTTGATGCTGATGACAAGACCGGCGACATCATGGTCAAGGTCATCGACAACACGGTCGCGGCGTTCCTGAAACACCGCAACGATGCGGGCACGCAGGCCATGGAAAAAGCCGCCATGACCCTGGTTCAGGCTTGCAGCGATGGCAAGCGTATCGAGTTTTTTGGCGTTGGCAACTCCGGTGTGGTGGCGCAGGACGCCCAGCACAAATTCTTCCGGCTCGGCATGCACAGTGTGGCTTATAGCGATGGCCATATGCAGGTCATGAGTGCCTCCCTGCTCGGTCCCGGTGATTGCGTCTTGATCATCTCCAACTCGGGACGCACTCGCGACCTGATGGATGCCTGCGACATTGCGCGCAGACACGGTGCCACCGTCATGGTCATCACCGCTAGTGGCTCGCCGCTGGCGCGCGCCGGGCATATTCATCTGGCGGCCGATCATCCCGAAGGCTTTGATCGCTACAGCCCGATGGTGTCAAGGCTGCTGCACTTGCTGATCATCGACATCCTTGCCACCTGCGTGGCTCTGCGCATTGGCAGCGAGAAGTTGCAACCGGCATTGAGCGAGATGAAAAACAATTTGCGCAAAAAGCGCTACACCTGAAATCCAGCCTAGATCCGGCCGTCTTCAACCGCATGGCAGGCGACCCGGATGCCCGCCTGGGGCAGTAGTTGCGGGCGCTCGCTGCGGCAACGCTCATTGGCATGCGGGCAGCGCGGGTTGAATGCACAGCCCGGCGGAGGATTGAGGGGATTGGGCACTTCCCCCTGCACCGGTGTGCGAGCACGCCCGGTGTCCGTCATCTTCGGGATGGCATCGATCAACATCCGCGTGTAGGGATGGCGTGGACTGCCAAACAGGGCCTGCTTGTCGGCCAGTTCCACCAGGCGCCCGAGGTACATCACACCGACCTGATCACTGACGTGGCGCACCACCGCCAGATTGTGTGAAATGAACAGGTAGGTCAAGCCCAGTTTGCGTTGCAGGTCCTTCATGATGTTGAGCACCTGCGCCTGCACGCTCACGTCCAGCGCCGAGGTCGGCTCGTCGCAGACCAGAAATTCAGGGTGCGTAGCAAGAGCGCGCGCAATCGAGATGCGCTGGCGTTGGCCGCCGGAGAACTGATGCGGGTATTTGAAGCTGTCCAGCGGACTCAGGCCCACATCCGCGAGCAAGGCACCGACCCGAGCCCTCAACTCTGCCGGATCGCTCGCCAGACCGTGTTCGATCAGCGGCTCAGCCACAATGTCCTGCACCAGCCAGCGCGGATTCAGTGAGGCATACGGATCCTGAAAAATCATCTGGATCCGGCTGCGCAGCTTCAATCCAGCCGGCGTCTTGAAGATGGCATGGGCATCGAGCCCATCAAACACCAGATTGCCGCGACTCGGCTCATGCAGACCCACCAGCAGGCGAGCCACCGTGCTCTTGCCGCAACCCGATTCACCCACCAGCGCCAGTGTCTTGCCGCGCTCGATCTCGAAACTGACACCGTCGACGGCGTGCAGCAGAGTCCGTGGTCGGCCCTCGATCAGGCGATTGAGCCATGGCGCTGATACGTCAAAAGTCATCGCCAGATCGTTCGCTTGAACCAGGGCCGTCATACTGGCTCCTGACTTGTCATTAATGGCGCCTGATTTGTCAATGCGGGTATCTGATTCGTCATTGCGAGCCTCCCGAATCCGGCCCGATACCGCACACGGACTCTGAACCTGAAATTGTCATCCCGGACTTGATCCGGGATCCAGTGCCACGCGAGCCATGGATTGCGGGTCGGGGCCCGCAATGACAAGCAGGGG
>CAITQH010000318.1 GCA_903894475.1 uncultured beta proteobacterium | reverse complement strand
TGGTTGTCATTGCGAGCCTCCCGAATCCGGTCCGATACCGCACACGGACTCTGAACCTGAAATTGTCATCCCGGACCCCGGATCAAGCCCGGGGCAGGCTTTGATCCGGGATCCAGTGCCACGCGAGCCATGGATTGCGGGTCGGGGCCCGCAATGACAAGCAGGGGTGTAACTGTTCATGGAAAGCGCAGCGCGGCAATCCATGCAGTTTGAAGTCATGGATCGCCACGGCCTTCGGCCTCGCGATGACGAAGAGGGTGCCTGCGATGACGAAAGGGTGCCCGCGATGACGTGGATGATGCTCGCTATGACGAAGAGGGCGCTCGCGATGACTACGCATCTTTTTCCGGTGGCAAGGCGGCTTCGATGCGGTAGAGCCAGGCCAGCAGTTCGGCCACCACCTTGTACAGATTGGGTGGAATGCACTTGTCAAGTTCCACTTCCATCAGCAGCGCCACCAGCTCGCGTGATTCGTGCACGTAGACGCCGTTTTGTCGCGCCAGTTCTATGATGTGCTCAGCCACCTGGCCCTTGCCGGAGGCTACCACCTTGGGTGCTGTCGCACCTCCCTGGTAGGCCACCGCCACGGCGTTGCGCAGGGTCTTAGTCTGGCTCATCGCCTTGCACCGTCATGGCGTCGAGCGCCGTGCCCGACGCCGCCATGGCATCGCTGAGGATGGCCGTTTGCGCCTTCAGTTCGGAGGCAGCCTGCTCATCCTGCACGCGCAGCTGCAATTGTGCGTGCTGATCCTCGATGCGAATTCTTGCGCTGATCCTGCCCAGTCGCGGCAGCTCCAGTTGCAGCACCGTCTGCCAGACTGAAGCGGCCTGAGCGGCGGGCCTGCCGGCGTGCTGCGCTGTGTCTTGCTGCACCACTTCCCACTGCAAATCCTGGCCGGGCCAGACTTCGCCCTTCCAGGCAAAGCGGCGCTGCTCGAGCGAATCAAGCTGCAGCGGCAGCAACTGCGCGCTGCTCGGCGCGTTCTGCGTGATGCCTTGCGTGCCGCTGCCTGTCTGGTTTTGCGGCTCGCTCCTGACTTGAGCCAGCGTGCGCTCGCCGTCGGCCCATTGGCGCAGGTGCGCTTCATAGAAAACGCCGCTGCCCTCCACAGCCTTGTGCAAGGCGGCGGCCAGCCTGCCAGGCATTTGCGCTGCCTGGGTATCGGCCGTCGTCAGCAGCGGGCTGCTGCCGCGTGCCTGTGGCGTCTGCCCGGCTTGCTGCAGCAGCGTGTCAATCATGCGCGCTGTCGAACTCAGGCTGGTTGGCGTGGTGTCGGTTGATGGGGCTGCGCTGACGCCAAAGGTCAGCTGCGGTGTCTTGGTCAGCAGTGTGAGCTTGAGGCTGTCGCCGGCCTTGCTGCCAGCGGGCAACTGCATGCGCAGTTCGGCGCTGAAACTGGCGGGCGGCTCGGCACTGCTCAGCCGCACCAGCGAGCTGCCATCGGCCAGCACCGACGCCACCTGCGCCAGCAAGGCCTTGCCCACGGCAATTTGATCGAGCCGAACGGCGCCGTCCTGGCGTGGGTCGGCCACGGTGGCGGTGCCGCGAAGCAAGGCGCTGGCTGCGATGGGCCGGGTGCTTGTAAGTTCCGAGCTCGGCAGCATGGCGTTCAGGCGCTGTCGTCTGCCGGGTAATGCCGCGTCAGTTTGCGCTGCTTGGTGGTGCCATGAATCAGCGCCTGCAAGTTCTTCAGGCCGGGCTGCGTGGCATCGCGAATCAGGCGGTCGTCCTGAAGAATTTTGCGCAGCAGGCGGACCTTGTGCTCACGCTGGTCGCCCTGCACCGGGGCCATCGGCCCGTGTGACTTGAGGCTTCCAATCTGTTGGGAATACTGCGAGCCCAGGCTTTCGAGCTGGCCCCAGTCCTGGCGCTGCGCTGCCAGCAGCATCTGACCGGTAATAGCCGACACGCTTTCGTAAATCGAGAGCACTTGTTCGCCGTTCATCATGCTCGGTTCTCCATTGTGGCAAGGCGTGCCCTGGCCTTGGGGTCGATGGCGTCCCAGGTGGCCTTCAGGTCAGCCAGCAGCTTGTGCACTTCCTGCAACTTCTTCAGATCATTTTCCAGGTGCGCCGTGGTCAGGCGCTGCGTCATGTAGCTGTACAAGGCGTTCAGGCTCTGTGCAATTTCGCCACCGTCCTTCATGTTCAGGCAAGCGCGCAGGCCGCTGTCGATGATGCCGACGGCCTGGTTGATGGCGCTGCCCTTGGCGGCCACATCGCCGGCCACCATATGGTGGCGCGCTTTCACGATGGCGACCATCGCGCCTTCGAGCAGCATGGAAATCAGCTTGTGCGGGTTCGCAGTGATGGCGCCGGTTTGCAGACCGACGCTGGCGTAGGAGCGCGCGGCGTTGTTGTTGGCGAACATGGTGTCACTCTGTTAGGCGATGCTGGCACCCTTGGCCAGCGCGGTGAGTTGTTGCGTCAGGTAGCTTGACGTTGCATTCATCTTGCTCATCATGGAGTCAAGCTTGGTAAATTGGGCCTGGTAACTCGCTTGCACCGCGCTCAGGCGGTCTTGTTCACGCAGGGTGCTGGCACCGAGTTTCGTCATCGCGGAATTGATGGTGTCTGCTTTTGTGGTGAACATGCCGGTGTCAGCCAGCAAGGAGCTTGCCAACTGGTCGACCTGATAGGCAAAGCCTTGCGTGTACTGAACATTGCCGCGGCTGCCGGTGCCCCCGCCAAGGATGTTGACCCTCAGGCCCTCGGCGGCATCGCCGGGAGCGCCGCTCAGGTACTGGCCTGATCTGCTGACGGCCACGCCATTGATCTGGCCGCTCATGTCCAGGCCGCGGCTGGTGGTAGCGCTGGCGCCGCTGCCACCGAGCAGCACGCTGGCGGCGCTGCCGTCCAGACTAATGTTGGAGGCCGCTCCATAGCGGGTGGACAGCAGTTTGAGTGCGCCATTGCCGTCGATGCTGGCGGTCACGGCCGAGCCCAGATCCGAGAACCTGCTGATGCCGTTGATGCGCGCCTGAACCGCTGCTGCCAGTGCGCTGGCCGAGTAGCTTCCGGACGGCAGCGTCAGGCTGGCCTGCAGACTGTCGAGCGTGATCTGCAGACTGTCGTTGACACCGGCCGTGATGCTGATCAGATTGCTGCCCAGCGACTGCCCGAGCCAGCTGCCCTGTGTTGCCATCTGGCTGACACTGACGGCATAGCTGCCGGCCTTGGTGGCGCTGCTCGAACTGGCGTAAGCGAGCTGCGCATCGCTGGCGCTGCCGGTGGCGGCAAACAGCTGGGACAACTGGCTGAACTGCGTGCTGATGGCCGTTTTCAGTTTGTTGGCGTCCAGCGCCAGTGTGCCGTCTTTTTGCATGCTCACGCCAATCTGGTTGAGCCGCGTCAGACCGGTGATGCTGCTCGCTAGCGCACCGGTGACGATGCTGCGCAACTGGCCCTGGATGGAGCGCACCAGCGAGTCGCCGTTCAGCACAGCGCCGGTCTTGCTGGTCAGGTTGTAGCTGGAGAGGTTCTTCAGTGTTGCACTCAGCGAGTTGTAGCCGCTGACAAAAGCCTGCACCGAGCTGGTGACGCTGGCTGTGTTGTAGGCGACGCCAAGCGAGGTCGGGCTGCCGGCGTTGCTTTTTTGCAGCGTCAGCGTGACGCCAGGCACCGCGTCCGCGATGCTGTTGCCGGCCTTGCTGACAAGGATGCCGTCCACCTTCAGAGTGGCGTTTTGCGCCGCCATGCTTTGCGTCAGCAACTGGCCCGCGGCGGGGTCGTTGGTGAGCAGGGCCGCCAGCGCGCTGCTGCTGCCAGCGCCGTCGCTGCCAGCGCCCACCGTGATTCTCATGCTGTTGGCAGCGCCGGTTTGCGTGTTGGAGAGCGAGAGCCGGTACGGGCTGCTGCTGCCGTCGTTGACGACGCTGGCGCTGATGCCGATGTTGGCGGCGTTGATGGCGTCGCGGATACCCGCCAGCGTGTTGTTGCCGGTACCGATGCTAACGCTCTGGCTGGCCTGGCCGTTACCGGTGAAACTGCCGGCGCTGCTGCTGCCAAAGTCGAAAGTCAGCAGGCCGCTGCCGATGGCCGCCGTGTCGCTGGTCTGCCCGGCGGCCACCAGCTTTTGCGCCTGTGCCAGTTGCGTGACTTCAATCGAATAAGTGCCCGGCACGGCACCGGCGCCGCCGCTGGCAGACAGCACCGAGCTATCACCCGGTGTTGTCGTCACCGCCTGCAGTTTGGCCGGGTCGCTGAGGTTTTTTACCGTGCTCTGAAAGCTTGCCAGCGCGCTCTTGAGTGCGCCGTAAGCCGACAGCTTGGCGGTGTAGGAACTTTGTTTTGCCGTCAGCGCCTTGAGTGGCGCCTGCTCTGCCGCCATCAAACTGTTGACCATGCCGGTGACGTCCAGTCCGGAGCCGATGCCCGGTGAGGACAGTGTTGCGGTTGAAATGCTTGTCATGCTGCGGCCCTCAGGAGGTGGTGTTGATCAGCAGGCCGCGCTGGCGGTCCAGGGCTCGGGCCATTGCCAGTGTTTCTTCGCTGGGGAACTGGTGCAGCACGGTGTTGTCGGCGGTATCGAGCATGACGATGACGGTCTTGCCGGTGCTGCTGTCGAGCTCAAAGCGCACCGAGGTGCCCATCGGCTCCAGCCGCTTGTTCAGGGCCGCTACGGCTTCCCTGGCCGCCTTCACTTCAAGCGT
>CAITQH010000317.1 GCA_903894475.1 uncultured beta proteobacterium | reverse complement strand
CAGGCCCAGTTGCGCAAGGACGGGCGCCTGCCTTTCCTGCGCCCGGACGCCAAGAGCCAGGTCACCATGCGCTACGTGGACGGCAAACCGCACTCCATCGACACCGTCGTGCTGTCAAGCCAGCATTCACCCGAGATGAGTCTGGGTGAGCGCATGACCGATGCCTTTTACGAAGCGGTGCGTGAAGAAATCATCAAGCCGGTCCTGCCCAAGGAGTGGCTGACCGCAGACACCAAGTACCTGATCAACCCGACCGGGCGTTTTGTCATTGGCGGCCCGCAAGGCGACTGTGGGTTGACCGGGCGCAAGATCATTGTGGACACTTATGGTGGTGCCTGCCCGCACGGCGGTGGTGCCTTCAGCGGCAAAGACCCGACCAAGGTGGACCGCTCGGCTGCCTACGCTGCGCGCTACGTGGCCAAGAACATTGTGGCAGCCGGTTTGGCGCGGCAGTGCCAGATCCAGGTGGCTTACGCCATTGGCGTGGCCAAGCCGATGAACGTGACGGTCTATACCGAAGGCACGGGTGTCATCTCTGACGAGAAGATTGCGGCCTTGGTGAATGAGCACTTCGACCTGCGTCCGCGCGGCATCATCCAGATGCTTGATTTGCTGCGCCCGATCTACGAGAAGACCGCTGCTTACGGTCACTTTGGGCGTGAAGAGCCCGAGTTCAGCTGGGAGCGCACAGACAAGGCACAGGCGCTGCGCGCGGCGGCGGGGTTGTAGGCAAGCGGCCGCATGAAACTGCAGACACAACGCTGGATTGACCGCTGGCTGGGCCAGCTCTTGTGCGCTGTGGTTTCACTCTCGGTCCGAATATTCGCGTCGCACAAAGCGGCGCCGCAACTCAGCGGCAAGCCCAGTCAGATCCTGATTATTTTGCTGTCGGAAATGGGCAGCGTGGTGCTGGCGGGCCCGATGTTTGCGGCCTTGCGCCAGCGCTTTCCCGATGCCACCTTGCATGTATTGCAGTTGAAGAAGAATCAGGAAGTCTCACTGCTGCTGGGCCTCGCGCAACCTGAGCATCTGCATGCGCTCGATGACAGTTCGGGCTTGGCCCTGCTGGGCGACATCTGGCGTGTCAGCCGCTCGCTGCGCCGCCTGCCGCTGGACGCCGTCATTGACTGCGAGCTGTTTTCGCGTATCAGCGCCCTGATGTCCTACCTCTGTGGCGCGCCGTTGCGCGTCGGCTTCACGCCGCACACGCAAGAGGGTCTGTACCGTGGCAGCTTCATCAACCGAGCCATTCCGTACAACCCGTACCAGCACCTCAGCAAACAGTTTCTGTCGCTCGCTGACGCGCTGGAGTCCTCAGGCATGCCGCGCAACAAGGCTGCTGCCATTCGCGAGTTGCCGGCTGACACTGGCTTGACTGTGCCTTTTGCAGCACAAGAACTGCAGGATTACCGCAGCAAGATGCTGGTGGATTTTCCGACGCTGAGCGAGCGTAGCATCGTGCTGCTTTACGCTGGCGGCGGCATTCTGCCCGAACGCGCCTGGCCAGCAAGCCATTACGTCGAACTGGCCGCCGGACTGTGCAGCGCCGGCCACAGCGTCGGACTGATCGGCCTGCGCGAAGATGCGCTGCTCGCGGCAGCGCTGCAGCGACAAGCCGGCAGCGAGTTCTGCGTCGATCTGACCGGCTACACACGCAGCATTCGCGAACTGCTGATGCTGTTCCACAGCGCTGATCTGCTCATCACCAACGACGGCGGACCGGGTCACTTTGCCAGTCTGACACCGATTCGCACAATGGTTTTTTTCGGTCCGGAAACAGGGCGCCTGTACGGACCGCTCGGACCCCGCTCTCAGGTACTGGAATCCGGTCTGGCCTGCTCGCCCTGCCTGTCGGCCTACAACCACCGCGAGACCTTCTGCGACGGTGACAACCAGTGCCTCAAGCGCATTGCCCCGGCGCCGGTACTGACGCAGGCGCTGGCTATTCTGAATCAGATTGGCAGCACGGCGTGATGGGTCAGCGTCTGTTTCAGTTGATCGAATGGCTCAAGAGCTTCAGGTACATCAAGTTCGGACTGGTAGGTGCCAGCGGCACCGTGGTCAACATGCTGATCCTCTATCTGGCACAAGAACATTTGCTGGCCTTCATTGCGCAGCCACGAACCCGGCTCTATGCCTCCTTGACGTTGGCCATTGCCGTCGCCACCGTTAACAACTTTACCTGGAATCGTCTGTGGACATGGGCCGACCGCATCCGTGAAAACGCTGCAGCAAGCGCCACCGGCGCTGTCGTCAAACTGCCGAGCAGCCTATGGATGGGTCAGTTCGGGCGCTACACGCTGGCCTCGTGGTTTGGTATCGCCCTGCAATACGGTCTGACACTGTGGCTCTCGCACACGCTGCATTACCTGCTGGCCAATGTGATTGCCATCCTGATCGCCAGCGTAAGCAACTTTCTGGCCAACGACCAATGGACTTTTCGTCGCCGCCCACGCATCCCATGAACCAGGCATCGCCACCGCGCGCCCAACGCTTTGACGCCAGGACACTGGCCTGGCTGGCGCTGCTGGCGCTGGCAGTCGCGGTCTATGCCTTTGGCTTGGGTGGACAGTACATTCCGAGCAACGGCGATGAGCTGGTGTACAGCCATATTGCGCGCTTGACCGCTGCCTCCAGCCAGTGGCTGCCTCTGGTGTCTGAACTTGATCACATGCGCAACACCAAGCCCCCGCTGCTGTTCTGGCAGGGCATGCTGGCCAGCGACTGGGGCCGGCACTGGAGTCAGACGGCACTGCGCGCACCCAGCCTGCTCTACACCCTGCTCACCTGCGGAGCCATCCTCTGGAGCGTGCAAAAAATCACCGGTAATCTGCGCAGCGCCTGTATGGCGACGTGTATTTACCTGGCCTTTTTTTGCACCTTCCGCTTTGGTCGTACCTACCTGACCAGCGCGCCGGAAACCTTCTGGCTCAATGTTCCGATGTTCTGGCTACTCTGGGCACGCCTGCGGCAAACACGCCAGCTGAGTTTGTGCAGTTCATCTGCTTGTCATTGCGGACCTGATCCGCAATCCATGCCTTTGGACGATGGATGCCGGGTCAAGCCCGGCATGACAGCGGGCGAGGCACGTGGCGGCATTTCAGATGGCGGCGGGACAAATGGAGACCTGACCTGGCTGGCTCATGCAGGGTTCGGCGTAGCACTGGGTTTGGGACTGGCCTACAAGTCTTTTGCCCTGATCGCGCCCGCAGCAGCAGCCTTGTGGTGTGCACAGCTGCTGAGCGCACCTTCGCTGAACTGGCGTGCAGCAACCCAAGTTAGTTTGAAAGTTGGCCTGAGCAGCGCGCTTGCGCTTGCCATCTTTGCCCTGTGGTTTGTGCTGGACCCGGACCCATCGGCGGTATGGCAGGAATTCGTACTTGGTGAAAACGCGAGCAAGCTCTCAAGCGAGCGTGGTTACTGGCAAGTGGCAGTGTTCGGTGGCGGCGTCAGCATCTGGGCGCAACTGCTGGCCTATGTGCAAAATGCCGGCTTGCTGGCCTTCGTCGTGCTCGGCTTGCTCGGTCTTGGGGTGCGCGCCTTGTTTGACAAATCGTCCAGACCAGATGCTCACATGATCATTCTGCTGAGCTGGCTGGCCGTCTGGCTGATCGTGTTCACCCTGCCGAGTCAGCGCTCGGCGCGCTACGTCATCCCCGCCATGCCGGCGCTGGCCATGTTGATAGCCCTGTACTGGCAGCGCATTGGCCGCATGTGGTTTGCTCTGTCCTTGCTGCTGTCCGGCTTTCTGATCGCCGCTCTGACTCGCATCACCTGGGCAGCGCACGGGCTCGGAATCGCCAGCAACCTGGAACTTGGCTTCACCCTGCTCATTGGCTTGGCAGGCTTGCTGCTGCTTGGCGGCGGCATGTTCAAGCCGGCCTGGACCCGAGCCTGCACGGTAGCATTGTGTCTGGCGGTTTACGCCAGCTTTGGTTTAAGCACGGCGAGTCTGAATGGCAGTGCCGGCCAGTACGACAGCAACGTGCAAGTGAAACTTCAGCGCTCCCGGGTTGCGGTACCGAACGGTTTCAACGGCGAGTTCGAGCGCTTTCATTTTCTGCTGCCCGGCAACTACTTTGTCCCCTACGCCCTTGAAGAACATTCAGCATCCAACTCGGGTGCGAGGCAACTCCGCGTACTGCTTGCAAGCCACGATGCCGTGATCTGGCTGCAATCCGATCTTTCTGAACTGGCACCCCCCTGCGTGCCGGATTGTCGCGTGCTTGGCTGGCGCTGGGACGTGAAGGGTCGGCACCGAAGCGGCGAAATCAATGCGGGCAATCTCTGGTACCCGGATCGCTGGCTGTTCAGGCGCGAGTGGCTGGTGACGAGCGCCTTGACATCCAGTGGCGGCGTACAACGCTAAAAAACCAGCCGATTTGCAGCGCCAGCCACAAGAACGGATCGAGCAACGCGTCCCACACATTTCCGCTTGGGGCACGGGTCAGCACAAAAAGTGCCATCATAGCCAGCAACAGAGCCGACACCCGAGACCCGATGAACAGCCAGAGCAGTGCCGCAGCCAGCAGCGCGAGCGCAACAGCGCCTGAGCCAAAGCCCCAGGCATAAACCGACACGGGAAACCAGGCCAGTGTGTCGAGCAGCAAGACCCAGCCCAGTACCGCGCCCAGCACAAGCAAAATTTTCTGGGCCCGCGAGTCCGCGACAGCACCCGCCTCGCGCCCGGAACGCGGCAGCAACCAGCCGACGCAAAGCACCACGCTCATCAGGCTCGGACTTTGAAGCGCCAAGCCGAGCCAGAATGCGGGAGAGGCAGCGTTGGGCAGCAGGGTCCACAGCATGACCACGAAGGCAAATACCCATCGATAGCGCGGCAGCAGCCAGTTGCAGATCATGCAAACGCCGCTACCCAGCACGACGGCCCAACCCAGATGCAGTGACAGCCAGCTCACCGTGCTGCCCGCAAGCAGTGGCGTGCTGGAAAACACAAGTCTGGAAAAAGCACTGATATCCATCACGCAGAACGCTCAACGAATCGGCGCGGCAAAGAAAAACCGCTGCCAGGCAATCGCCTGGCGCTGATCGGTGTAACTGGTCCACAGACTGTCACCGGTCCAGGCCAGTGCCGGATACGAATATTCATCATCACCGGCACCACGCGCCAGCGTCTGTGCCAGCGTCCAGTTCTGCCCATCCGCTGAAGTGCTCAAGTCCAGCACACTACGGCCTTTAAGCAAAGAGTTGTGAGCCAAAAACATGCGTCCTGGCGCCAGTGCCAGTCCGGCCACCGATGAGTTGGGATTGTGCAGAGCCAAATCAGGCAGATCGGTCCAGTTCTGGCCCCCATCCAAAGTCTGCGCCACCGCAACCTTACCCTCCACACTCTGATCTCGCATCAGCGCCAGCCAGCGCGATTCCTCTGTCATCAGCAGTGTCGGCTGCAGCAAATGGTTCCGCCTCGAAATACGCGCCATGCCAAGGAAAGCACCGCTCGCATCAAAGCGCAAGGCGACCGGGTATTTGATGCCCATTTCAAAGTGCACTGGCAGCACCATGCCACCATCCTTCAAGGACAGGGGTGCAGTTCGGACCAGAAAACTCTTGTTCCATAGCCATGACAGTGGCAGAACCCGCTGCACCTCGAACGACAGTGAAGCAAAATCCTGTCCGCTCGTGCTCTGGCGCAAATGTACGATGCGTGCAGCCGCCCAGCCACCCAGTCCGGTCGTCACAACAAACAGATGAACCCGGCCCTGCCCATCGAGCCAGGCCACCGGGTTGCCAAGTCGGCGCACGCCAAAGCCCAGCTTTTCGGCCAAGGTATGCCGATTGACGACAAAACGCGCGGCACTCCACTGCTGTGTCGCCCGGTCAAACTGGGAAGCTGCAATCTGTACATCAGCGCCGCTCTCGCGCAGGCCGGCAAACCAGAAAGCCAGCAAGGCCGAAGGATGCGAGGCTGGCATCGCCAACAGGGCACTGGCATGGGCAACCGGCGTGTCTGGGGGCATAGGAATGCGTCCTGCAGCCTTCAGCGTTAACGACGGATCCAGCGCCAATGCAGCGCTTGCAGGCCAGACGGCACGCGCCTGGTCAGCCAGCGGTGCACGCGGCAACCGATCAAGCAAAAACAAAAGGCTGAGAATCAGCGCGGCCCACACCATCCGAAATCGTGCCGGGCCAGCGGACAAGTCAAAGAAATTGGGAGACACGGGACCCAATCATAGCGATCAAGTCGCGCAGGCGTCGCACCGGCAAGTCGCGTGCAGGATAATTCACAACAATCCATGCAGCGCACCATCTTCGACACCCCCATCATCAACACGCTGCTGCGGCTTGTCTCGGTTGGCTTTTTGAAACTCAGCGGATGGAAGATTGAAGGCCACCTGCCCCCCGGCGGCAACAAGAGCGTCCTGATCGCCGCCCCACACACCAGCAACTGGGACCTTCCCTACACACTGATGGTGGCTTTCAGCCTGAAACTGAACATCTACTGGATGGGTAAGGAACAAATATTCAAACCACCCTTTCGAGGTCTGATGCGATGGCTTGGCGGCATACCGGTGAAGCGCGAAAGCGCCAACAATCTGGTAGCGGCATCGATCGCTGCCATCAAGGCCGCCGTCGGACCGCTGCAACTGGTCGTTCCACCCGAGGGCACGCGCAGCAACACGCGCTACTGGAAAACAGGTTTCTACCATATCGCCGTCGGTGCCCAGGTGCCGATTGTGCTGGCCTACATGGATTACAAAAAGAAGATCAGCGGCCTGGGACCGGTGTTCCTGCCCACTGGCAATATCGACGCCGACATGCTTGCCATCAAGGCCTTCTACGCCAATTTCACCGGCAAGAATGCGAACCAGTTTCACGCGGGCTAGACGCAATACTGTTCACTTTGTCATGCCGGACTCGATCCGGCATCCATGGGTGCTTGTGACATGGATTGCGGATGTTGAAACCCCGGACCTGATCCGGGGACGCAATGACATTAAGTGAACAGTGTTGGGGCTAGGCGGCCTTAATGAAACTCCCGGCTCTGGGTGCTCAGACCACCCAGCAGCGGTGTCAGATCCTGCAGGCGCCGGGCAATCAGATGGCAGACGGCGCCACCACTTTCGACATCGCGCTGCCAGACACCGTGCACCGCCAGCAGACGTGACCTGAGCAGTTCACTGCGCTGCTTTTCCTTCAGCGCCTGCCAGACAATCACATTGACGCTACCGGTCTCGTCCTCCAGCGTGACAAAAGTCACGCCCTTGGCGGTCTGCGGTTG
>CAITQH010000316.1 GCA_903894475.1 uncultured beta proteobacterium | reverse complement strand
TCGGTGCAGAGTCTGAGCATCGACGCTGGCGCATCGTCCGCAGAGCCGTGCGCCGAGTCCGCCAGTACCTTGCTTGAAATCAGGAAGTTGCCGGCGGCGCCGCTGCGGGAAGCGACTGCACAGCCAGTGGCAGAACCCGATTCGATCGAGAGCCGGATCGGCAAAGCCATGCACCGCATGCTGGAGTGGGGTAGCGTCTGCGCTGCGAACACGGTTGCGGCCGCGCGCGAGTTTCAACTCACACCCCAGCAGGGGATGGCAGCGGCCGGCATGGCCGAGCGCATTTTGCAGGGCGACGCCGCCTGGGCCTGGGACGCGGCTGTTGTGACTTGGTCAGGCAATGAAGTCGAGCTGCA
This sequence comes from uncultured beta proteobacterium, assembly GCA_903894475.1. Taxonomy (GTDB): domain Bacteria; phylum Pseudomonadota; class Gammaproteobacteria; order Burkholderiales; family Burkholderiaceae_C; genus Rhodoferax. Next base: position 11,743 of record CAITQH010000316.1, on the reverse strand, counting down.
ATTCGAGGGGCAGTTGCTGCGAATCGACCGCCTGCTGCAGCGCCGGGATGCTGGCCACATCGGGCAGTGGTGGGTGTTGGACTACAAGTCAGCCTGGTCACCACAAGAGGATCCCCAGCTGCTCTCGCAGTTGCGCAACTACCGCAAGGCGCTTCGGTTGATCTACCCTGATGCCCTTGTCCGGGCAGCCTTCCTGACGGCGCAGGGCCGTTTGATTGAACTGGAGGAGGACGCATGAAGAACGTGCTGGTGGTGGGGGCCGGTCCGGCGGGCCTGATGGCCGCCGAGGTCTTATCCAGTGCGGGTGTGGCGGTTCACCTCTATGACACCATGCCTTCGGTCGGCCGCAAGTTTCTGCTTGCCGGCAAGGGTGGGCTGAACCTGACTCATTCCGAGCCGACCGGGCTTTTTGTCTCACGTTATGGCAAGCGCCAACAGGAGCTTGCTTCCCTGCTGAGTGACTTTGATAACTCGGCAGTGCGCGCCTGGGCCGCCACACTGGGCATCGAAACTTTTGTTGGCACTTCGGGCCGCGTTTTTCCTGCGGACATGAAGGCGGCGCCGCTGCTGCGCGCCTGGCTGCAGCGCTTGCGCCATCCATTGACCGGGCCCGCAGTGCAGTTTCATATGCGCCACCGCTGGACGGCGCTCGACGCATCGTCTTCTGTGTCGGGTCCGGCAAGCTTGAGCTTTGACGGTCCGCAGGGTCCGCTGAAGGTACAGGCCGACGCAGTCGTGCTGGCCTTGGGTGGAGGTAGCTGGAAGCGATTGGGATCGGACGGCGCCTGGGTGCCCTTGTTGACGGCGCAGAGGGTGGCAGTGGCGCCCCTGCTGCCATCGAATTGCGGCTTTGACGTTGGAACAGCCGTTCGGGCTGAACATGCCCGGGCTGGGCGTGGCTGGAGCCAGCACTTTGCCAGTCGCTTTGCCGGACAACCTTTCAAGTCGGTGGCGATCGCTTTCAACAATTCACAGGGAACGCGCTTCGCCCGTCAGGGCGAATTTATTGCCACCGCCAGCGGTGTCGAGGGCAGCCTGATCTACGCCGCGTCGAGTTTGCTGCGCGATGAAATCATGGCACATGGCAGTGCCACCCTGGCGCTCGATCTGCTGCCTGCGCTGAGCCCGCAGCGGGTGCTCAGCGAGGTGGTCCATCCGCGCGGCTCGCGGACACTCTCCAATCACCTGAAGAGCCGGCTTGGCATTGAGGGCGTCAAGACCGCCATCCTTTACGAGTTGCTGGGCAAAGAGCAGTTGCATGACCCGGTGCAACTGGCCGCAGCCATCAAGGCTTTGCCGATCACGCTGGTGGCCACGCGACCCCTGGACGAAGCCATCAGCAGCGCTGGCGGCGTGCTGTTCGAGGCGATGACCGAACACCTGATGCTCAAGGCACTGCCAGGCGTTTTTTGCGCTGGCGAGATGCTCGACTGGGAGGCGCCCACCGGCGGCTATCTGCTCACCGCGTGCCTGGCCAGCGGCCGGCGCGCTGCGCGTGGCGTGCTGGCTTACCTGGGCTGATCCGACTGGACGCGTGCGGCCGCATCGGTGCCTGCCGGTCAAAATCTCCCGGTTGAACTAAGCCTGTGCCCAGATGGGTGTACCGTTTGCGCCAGACGACTTTGCTACCGGTTGCTCGCCACCGGTCTGCCTCAAGCGCCTTAGGGTCGAAACGCTTATGATCGACCCGAGCTTTGTGCGTGGCATGCTGCAAGACCCGGGCGATCTGGCAATTTTGCGAGGCATTGTCGGTTTGACAGTCGCCTTCAAGCGCGAACTCAGTGCCGGGGGTGTGGAGACCATCGGCGGTCTGGCGCGATGCTTGACAGAAGACGGCAAGAATTCATGCAGCGAGGAGCAGAGGATGACATTCAAACCAAAAACCCATTTGACCGACCGAACTTACGCGGTGGTACTGGCGGGAGGGCGCGGTAGCCGCCTGCACCAGTTGACCGACTGGCGAGTCAAACCAGCGCTGCCTTTCGCCGGTAACCTGAGCGTCATTGACTTTACGCTCAGCAATTGCGTGAACTCCGGCGTGCGCCATATTGCGGTGTTAACCCAGTACAAGGCACAAAGTCTGATTCGCCACATCGAACACGGCTGGGGTTTTCTCGCAGCCAGCCTGGGCGAGTACGTGGATGTCGTGCCAGCGCAGCAGCAGCACGGTGAGTCCTGGTACAGCGGAACGGCCAATGCAGTCTATCAAAACCTGAACTTTATTGACGAGGCGAAAGCGGACCTGGTGCTGGTACTCGGCGGCGACCACATTTACAAGATGGATTACTCGATCATGCTGGCCGAGCATGTGGCGCGCGGCGCCGAAATGACCGTCGCCTGCATTGAAGTTCCAGCGGGGCAAGCCAGCGAATTTGGCGTGATGTCGGTCGATGCGGACCAGCGTATCGTGGCTTTCGCAGAGAAGCCACTGCAGGCGATCGCGCTGGCGAAAGGCCCAAGCCATGTACTGGCGAGCATGGGGATCTACGTTTTCGACGCTGAACTGCTGGTGGCCGAACTGGTGCGCGATGCGGCCGATCCGACTTCACGCCATGATTTTGGCAAGGACATCATCCCCTCGCTGCTGACTCGGCATCGAATATTCGCCCACAGGTTCGAGGAAAGTTGCATCAACATGGTCGATACGACACCTTACTGGCGTGACATAGGAACCGTGGACGCCTATTGGGAGGCCAACATGGACCTCACATCGGTTGTACCTGAACTCAACCTGTACGACGACGACTGGCCCATTTTGAGCCTGCAACGCCAACTCACCCCGGCCAAGTTTGTGTTTGAGGAGGCTGCTCGCAGCGGCGTCGCCTACAACTCGCTGATATCAAGCGGTTGTATCGTCAGTGGCGCCAGAGTGCGGCATTCGATCCTGTTTTCCAAAGTCAGGGTGGGCGAAGCTAGTCTGATTGAAGACTCTGTGGTGTTGCCGGCCGTAACCATCGGCAAAGGAGTAACCCTGCGGCGCACCATCGTCGACAACTACTGCCATTTGCCGGACGGCTTTAGCGCCGGTTTGGATGCTGTACATGACAAGGCACGCGGCTTTCACGTCACTGAACGCGGTGTGACCTTGATCACGCCCGAGATGATTGGGCAAAGAATTCACCGACAGATAGAAAAACCCGGCGCTTGAAGTTCGGAACCGGGATTTCTGGCAAAGGGCTCAGTTGATGTACTCGGACACCACCTTCCATTTGCCATCGATAATTTGAGACAGACGCGCTGCATCGCTGCCCATGTGCTTGGTTGGCGAGAAGCTGGTCGACGGGCTGCCGAAAATGTCGGGCGGCGTGCTCATGCTGTCCATCACCTTGGCGAAGCTGTCCGTCGTCAGGTTCTGACCGGCCTTTTCAGCCACTTTGGCAAAGGTGTCGACGATCAGATAACCGTAGACCGAGAAGACGGAAGGATCCTCATTGAATTTTGTCTTGAATTTGTTGGCCCAGAAGCGGATCGGCTGGGAGCTGTCGTCCAGGTAGGGGTTTTGCGCGGTCATTGACGAGTACAGTCCGTCCATCGCCTTGCCGCCAAGTTTGTGAATCGCATCGTTGTAGGCCGCATTCGAGGCCAGAAAAACCGGGTTGAAGCCGGTCTTGCGCGATTCGCCAATGGAACCTATCGTTTCGCGCGCAATGGTGCCGAGCACCACCATTTCGCAGCCGGCCGCTTTCATCTTGGCTACCTGCGATGAAAAATCGGTGGCACCACGTTTGTAGGAAGTCTTCTCGGTGAAATCCATGTTGATGGATTTCAGGCCCGCCTCGCCGCCGCGCATCACTTCGAGGCCGAACTCGTCGTCCTGGTACAGGGTGCAGACTTTCTTGATCCCTTTTTCCTTCACCAACTTGGGCGTTGTCTTGCGGATCTGATCGAAGTAGGTGACCGAGAAGGCATATTTGAGCTTGTGCAGCGGTTCGTACATTTCACGCGCCGCGGTCAAGGGAAAGAAATTGACGACATTCTTCTCGAACTGCACCGGCATCGCCGCCAGATTGTGCGCCGTCCCGATGTGGCCGACCATGATAAAAATTTTGTCCTGATTCACCAGCTTTTGCGCTGCCAGGAAGGCCTTCTTGGGGTCGTAGCCCGAGTCTTCGACAAGGAGTTTGAGCTTGCGCCCGTTGATGCCGCCCTGCTCATTGATTTCGTCGACCCGCAGCATCATGCCCAGCCGTGCCTGTTTGCCCAGGCTGACGGCGGGACCCGACAGGTCCTGGATCGAGCCGATCGTGATTTCGGTCTTGCTGACGCCTTGTTGCGCCAGCGCGCAGCCGGCAGTGAGTGCCAGGGCGGCGAGTCCAGCGGTATGTTTGATTTGCATCTAGGTCTCCTGTGAGGGGCGGGGTATAGTGCATTTTTAACGCTGGCGCTGCAAAGTCAAGCTGGTGTTAGTACCTAGAAGAACAGGAATCGGCATGAGCGAGTTACTCGAGATACAGGCCAAGGGCGGAGTCTGGAGCGTGCGCTTGAACCGACCGCAGACGCGCAACGCCTTTTCCCTTGAACTGATGCGCAGCCTCACACAAACCGCCCAGCAACTGCGCGATGAACCGGGCGTGCGTGCAGTCATTCTGTGCGCTGCCGGGCCGCATTTTTCTGCCGGCATGGATCTGGCTGAAGTTCAGAAGTCGGACGGGATCAAACTGAGTCTGGCTGAGCGCCGCACCCTGGCTGCGCTGGGCGAGCGCATGTGCCAGGCCTGGCAGGACATACCCGCCATGACGATCTGCGCCATCGAAGGGCATTGCATCGGCGGCGGCGCGGCACTGGCGGCGGCACTGGACTGGCGCGTGATGGGTGGTTCCGCCTGGTTTTGGTTGCCTGAAATCGCTCTTGGCCTACCGCTGGGCTGGGGCGCGCTGCCGCGTCTGGTGAGTTTGCTCGGGCCAGCCAGAGCCAAACGCTTCATCATTCTGGGTGAACGATTGCAAGGCCAGCAGGCGCTCGATTTTGGTTTGGCCGAGTACCTGGTGCCCGATGGTCAGGCCGAGGCCGAAGCCCTGAAACTCGCGCAGCGTGTCGTCGAACTGCCGGAAGTTGCGGTCGCCATGAGCAAACAGGCTGTCAATGCCAGCGCCAATGCATTGAGTCACCTTGCTTCCCACATGGTCAGCGACCAGCTCGCGCTGGCGCTGGCCAGCGAAGAAGCGCTGGCGGCACGAGCCAGGTTTGTAACGAGCAAAAGGGGTCAGTGATGACAAGTTCTACGCCCGCGAAGGCGGTTCCTTCGGACATTGAAATCGCCCAGGCGGCGACGCTCAAACCGGTGTTGCAAATGGCGCAGCAGCGCTTGGGCATTCCGGCGGAAGCGCTGGAGCCGTATGGCCATTTCAAGGCCAAGATCGATCTGGCCTGGCTGAACCAGCAGAGCGGTCCGAACGGCAAACTCGTGCTGGTCACTGCCATCAGCCCGACGCCGGCGGGTGAGGGCAAGACCACCACCGTGGTGGGTTTGGGGGATGCGTTGAACCGGATCGGCAAACGCACGGTGATTGCGCTGCGCGAACCTTCGTTGGGACCCGTGTTTGGTATGAAAGGTGGCGCTGCTGGTGGCGGCTATGCCCAGGTGGTGCCGATGGAGGATATCAACCTGCACTTCACGGGCGACTTCAACGCCATTGCGCTGGCACACAACCTGCTGGCCGCGCTGATCGACAACCACATTCATCACGGTAATTCGCTGCGCTTTGATTTCCGCCGCATTGTCTGGCGTCGCGTCATGGACATGAACGACCGGGCCCTGCGCTCGACCGTGATTTCACTCGGTGGATCGGGCAACGGTTTTCCGCGCGAGGACGGTTTCGATATTGTGGTTGCGTCCGAAGTCATGGCCATCTTCTGCCTGGCCACTTCACGCAAGGACCTGAAGGCGCGGCTCGGCAACATCATCGTCGGTTATACGCGTGACCTGATGCCGATCCGGGCCAGCGAACTGCAGGCACAGGGTGCGATGGCAGCGCTGCTGAAGGATGCGATCAAGCCCAATCTGGTGCAAACCCTGGAGAACAATCCGGCCATCATCCACGGCGGGCCGTTTGCCAATATCGCGCACGGTTGCAACACCGTTACCGCGACGCAAGCCGCACTCAAACTCGGCGAATACGTGGTGACCGAGGCCGGCTTCGGCGCCGACCTGGGGGCCGAAAAGTTTATCGACATAAAGTGCCGCAAGTCCGGTTTGCGACCCGATGTGGCAGTCATCGTGGCAACGCTGCGGGCGCTCAAATACCATGGCGGGGCCGATCTCAAGGACCTCGCGACCCCGAACCTGACCGCGCTGGAGAAAGGCTTGCCCAATCTGGAGAGGCACGTCGAAAACATTCGGCACCGTTACGGTCTGCCTTGTGTTGTGGCGCTCAATCATTTCACGGCCGATACCGAACCGGAACTCGCCTTGTTGCGCCGTCATATGGACCGCCAAGGCGTTCCCGTGGTGATCGCACGCCATTGGTCAGAGGGCTCGGGCGGGGCCGAGGAACTGGCGCATGCGGTGGTGAAACTGGCCGAGTCAGGTACTGCGCACATGCGTTATGTGTACCAGGACGAGGACAGTCTGTGGGAGAAGATGAAGGCGATTGCCACCAAGGTTTATGGTGCAGCTGACATTTCCGCAGACACCGCAGTGCGCACCAAGATTACCAAACTGCAGCAGGACGGTTATGGCCACTACCCGGTTTGTGTGGCCAAGACGCAGTACTCGTTTTCTACCGATCCCAAGCTGCGTGGCGCGCCGTCGGGCCACATGGTCAATATCCGCGAAGTGCGCCTGGCTGCGGGGGCCGAATTTGTGGTGATGATTTGCGGCGACATCATGACCATGCCAGGCTTGCCCAAAGAGCCCGCCTCGGCGCGCATCGACATTGATGACGACGGCAAGATCTCGGGGCTGTTCTAGGCAGCCTTGACGGCCAGCACCGGGCAGGAAACGGAGAGCAGCAACTCCTGGGCGACGCTGCCCATGATGAGTTTGCCCACGGGCGAGCGCTTTCTCAGGCCAATGATGAGCAGGGATGCGCCGAGGGACTCGACCAGACCTTCAATTTCCTCGACCGCATTTTTGCCCCGGACATATTGCTTGAGTTCTGCATCGACACCGCTGGCTGCCAGCACCTGTTGCACACGCTCGTAGTCCTGAACATCGGCCAGCGACGGATCTTCCTTGCTGCCGCCCGGACTTGCATTCACCACCACCAGGCGCTCGTTGCGCCGTTTCGCAACTTCAATCCCTTTATCCAGAGCCGCCTGACCCTCGGGACGCGGCACATAGGCTACAAGTACTGTCATAAATATCCTCAGCGAATGTCAAAACAAATGAGGTTGACGAGCCTGACCCCGGCACTGGCTCCACAGTTAGGGCTGCTTGGTTCCCCACCTGACCCGGTTGGCCGCTTTACCATGCGGGAAGGCCCGTCAAAAAGTATTGTAAGGGGCAAAGCAGAATCGGGGTCGGGCTTTAGAATCGGTCCCCATGTCCTACCTCGTGCTGGCCCGCAAGTACCGCCCCCGCAACTTCGCCGAAATGGTGGGGCAGGATCATGTCGTCCAGGCACTCTCCAATGCGCTGGGCACGCAACGCCTGCACCATGCCTATCTGTTTACCGGCACCCGCGGTGTTGGCAAGACCACCGTGTCTCGCATTCTGGCCAAGTCGCTCAATTGCCAGGGTGCGGACGGGCAGGGCAGCATCACCGCCACACCTTGTGGCGTCTGCCAGGCTTGCCGCGATATTGATGCCGGCCGTTTTGTTGACTACACCGAACTTGATGCGGCTTCGAATCGTGGCGTCGATGAAGTGCAGGCCCTGCTGGAGCAGGCGGTCTACAAGCCGGTGCAGGGCCGCTTCAAGGTCTTCATGATCGATGAAGTGCATATGCTGACAGGTCACGCCTTCAATGCCATGTTGAAGACGCTGGAGGAACCACCCGACTATTTGAAGTTTGTGCTGGCCACCACCGACCCGCAAAAGGTGCCTGTGACGGTGCTGTCGCGTTGTCTGCAGTTCAACCTGCGGCCCATGGCACCCGAGACCATTCGCGAGCATTTGCACAAGGTTCTGCAGGCCGAGAACGTGCCAGCCGACATGCCGTCCCTCACCTTGCTGGCGCGCGCTGCGCGCGGCTCCATGCGCGACGCGCTGAGCCTGACGGACCAGGCGATTGCCTTTGGCGCCGGGCAACTTGAAGAGGCCGTGGTGCGTCAGATGCTCGGCAGCGTGGATCGCTCCTACGTGCTGCGCCTGATCGAGGCGCTGGCGCTGGGCGATGGCAAGACCGTGGTCGAGACTTCTGAGGCCCTGCGCCTGAACGGTTTGAGCGCCGCTTCTACCCTGGAAGAAATGGCTACCGTGTTGCAGCGCATGGCGGTGATTCAGACCGTTGCCGATGCAGCGCAATCCGATGAGTTGGATCCGCAGGCTGCTGATGCGCTTCGGTTGGCGGAATTGATGCCGGCCGACGAGACGCAACTGCTCTACAGCATCTGCCTGCATGGGCGCGCTGACCTCGGACTGGCGCCGGATGAGTATGCGGCGTTGACGATGGTGCTGCTGCGTCTGCTGGCGTTCAAGCCCGGCAGCCGTCAAAAAGCAGTGGCTGAAAAAAAAACGCTGAAAAGTCCGGCGCCTGAAGCGCCTGTTCTGCCGGTCCAGCAGCTTGCGGTGCGCAGTACCCCGCTGGCAGCTGCCCAGCCCGCACTGGGTCAGCCCGGTGTGCCTGCTCCCAGGGCGGATAGTGCGCCGGTAGCAAGCAAAGTACTGGCCATTCCGGTGCGAGTTCAAGCGGATTCGCGCGGCGAGGCGGTAGCGGGTGAGTCGGGCAGTGCTGTGCTGCGGCCAACCGAAGAGGGTGATTTCTGGCACAAGGTGGTGAGTCAACTCATCGCTGATGACGCCATCACCGCCATGGTGCGTGAACTTGCCTTGCAGTCCCAACTGGTGGCACGCGACACCGATCAGTGGCTGCTCAGGGTGGAACGTGAGTCTCTGAATCAGGCCGGCAGCCGCGATCGGCTGGCTACGGCCCTGCAGGCTGCGGGTCACGAGGTGAGTCTGGTGGTCGAGGTGGGTCGCGTTACTGACAGTCCGGCCCGGCGCAATGTGGCGCTGGTCGCTGAGCGTCAGATGGCGGCCGAGAAAATCATTTTCGACGACCCCTTTGTGCAGACCATGATGCGTGATTTTGGAGCGAAAATTGTCCCCGGCAGCATCAAGCCGGGCTGACCAACCGTTAATCAAGGAAAACCGATGTTCAACAAAGGACAACTCGCAGGCCTCATGAAGCAGGCGCAGGCGATGCAGGACAACATGAAAAAGGCCCAGGATGAACTGGGTTTTGTCGAAGTGACCGGCGAGTCCGGTGCCGGGCTTGTCAAGGTCACGATGACCTGCAAACACGATGTCAAGCGCATCAGCATCGACCCCAGCCTGCTGGCCGAAGACAAGGACATGCTGGAAGATCTGGTGGCTGCGGCTTTCAATGCCGCGGTGCGCAAGGCCGAAGAAACTTCCGCCGAAAAGATGGGCAGGATCACTGCGGGGATGCCGGGCATGCCCGGCGGCATGAAGTTCCCGTTCTGAGGATGTCCAACGCCAATTCGCTTGATGCGCTGATCCAGGCCTTGCGCCGTTTGCCGGGGGTGGGCGTCAAGTCAGCTTCGCGCATGGCATTTCATTTGCTGCAACATGACAGGCCGGCGGCACTGGCGCTGTCGCACGCGCTGCAAGCGGCCGTTGAGGGCGTGCGGCACTGCGAGCGTTGTCACACGTTCACGCAGGAAACCATCTGCAATACCTGCAGGGACGTGCGGCGCGACAGCAGCAAGCTGTGTGTGGTGGAGACGCCGGCTGATCAGTCAGCCGTTGAGCGGACCGGTGCGTACAGTGGCCTGTATTTCGTGCTGATGGGCAAGCTCAGCCCGCTCGACGGTATTGGACCCAAGGATATTGGCATCAAGGGGTTGTTTGAGCGAGCCTGCGACGGCGTGGTGCAGGAAGTCATTCTGGCTACGAACTTCACTGCCGAAGGTGAAACGACCGCCCATGTGATCAGCGAGGGCCTGAAAGCCAAGGGCTTGCGCCTGACGCGCCTGGCGCGCGGCGTACCCGTGGGCAGCGAACTGGAGTACGTTGACCTCGGCACCATTGCACACGCACTGGTGGATAGACGCCAGACCTGAAGCGCTGATTACCGTTTGACTGGCAGCACTGGCTTGGCAACTGATTTGCGATGTGCAGCAGGTGCGCGCCCCTTGGCTTGGACCTTGCCTGAAGAGGCCGTTTTGCCACCTTTGGGTGTGGCACGCTTGGGCGTACCCAGAGCGGTCAGTGACAACTGGCCATTGTCTGCCAGATGCACGGCAACATCGGTTTCAAGATGACTGGCGCGTGCCACCAGAAGGCTCGACCCGGCCTTGATGACGACGCGGGGTGGAATGTTGTTGACGCTGCGCAAGGCTTGCTCTGTCATGCCGACCCGTTTGGCAGCGTCGGCCGGTCGCATGGTGGTGGGCGCCAGCCAGACGGTCCAGCTCGCCAGACGTCCGCCACTGTAGGCTTCAAGATTGCGCTGGAAGATCGCTGCATTGTCCCAGGGCAGCAGTACCTGTGGTGTGCCGGCAGCCAGAATGACGGGGCGGCTGGCTGATGGATTGAGTGCCTTGAAGTCTTCCAGCGGAACTTCGGCCAGCTTGGCGGCGAGTGCGACGTCGATGTCACGCTTGATGTCCACGGTCTGAAAGTAGGGGTGATTGCCGATTTGTGGCAGGCTGGAGTTGAAGGCCTGCGGGTTGCCCACAATGTTTTTGATGGCCTGCAGCTTGGGAACATAAAAACGGGTTTCCATCGGCATCGAAAGTTCGCCGTAGCTGGTGCCCAGGCCGGCACGCTGGTTCTTCGCGATGGCGCGCGCCACACTGCCCTCACCCCAGTTGTAGGCGGCCAGTGCCAACTGCCAGTCACCAAACATGCCGTAAAGCTTCTGCAGGTAGTCGAGCGCGGCGCGGGTGGATGCAAGCACGTCGCGCCGGTCATCGCGAAAGGCATTCTGCTTGAGCTCGAAGGTCTTGCCGGTGGCTGGCATGAACTGCCACATGCCAGCGGCCTTGGCTCTGGAAACCGCCTGCGGGTTGAAGGCGCTCTCGACAAATGGAAGCAAGGCCAGCTCGGAGGGCATGTTGCGCCTTTCGAGCTCTTCAACAATGTGGAACAGGTACTTGCGCGAGCGTTCGGTCATGCGCAGGATGTAATCGTTGCGGCTGCTGTACCAGCGTTCGCGGTCGTGCACCAACTGGCTGTCCAGGTCCGGCATGCTGTAACCGCGCCGGATGCGCTCCCACAGATCGGCGGGCGGCGCCAGCGGGGCCACTGCTCCAGAGGCGGCAAGCGCTGCTGTGATGGGCAGCAGTTCGCCGCCAGGACTCGCAGCGGCGTCTGTTGGGTTGCCCGATTTTTCTGAAGCACTGCTGCTGGCCGCTGGCGCGCCTTGGCTGGATGGCGAATCCGGCAACTTGACCAGGCCTGTGCTTGCGCAACCGGTCAGCCAGAGCAGGCTGCACAGGCACACCATCGTGAGAAATTTCATTGGAATTGGTTTTTCCACTGACGAAGCGCGGCGAAGACACTCACTTCATCGTCGGCGCTTGCGTCCCTGGCGCGCACCGCCTGAATGACCGCGGCGTGTTGCGTGCGCAAGAAGGGATTGATCTGGCGTTCCAGAAAAAGGGCAGAGGGCAG
>CAITQH010000315.1 GCA_903894475.1 uncultured beta proteobacterium | reverse complement strand
TGTTTTCCGGCACGCTTCTGGTCAGCGGTCACGGCACGGCGCGTGTTACTGCGACCGGTGCGGGCAGTGAAATCGGGCGCATCGGCAGTGCGCTGGAAACGCTGACAGGTGAGCGCTCGCCGCTGAAAAAGCAGACCGCCAGACTGGTTCAGGTGCTGGCCCTGATCGCGCTGGGCGCCAGCCTGTTCATGGTTCTTGCCTACGGCTGCTTGCGCGGTGACTGGCTTGGCGCGCTGCTGGCCGGAATCGCACTGGCCATGGCCTTGCTGCCGCAGGAGTTCACTGTCGTGCTGACCGTGCTGCCTGCGCTGGGGGCCTGGCGTCTTTCGAAGCAAAAGGTGTTGACCCGGCGTATTGCGGCAATCGAGACACTGGGTGCCACCTCGGTGCTGTGTGCCGACAAGACCGGCACCCTGACCGAAAACCGCATGACGGTGGCACAGCTCTATGTGCAAAGAGCCCCTCCTTCGCAGACGGCGGCGCAAGACGAGAGGCTGAGTATCGACTACGCGGCCAGCAGCGCTCTGCCCGAGATTTTTCACACCCTGGTCGAGTATTCAATTCTGGCCAGTGTGAGCGAGCCCTTCGACCCGATGGAAAAAGCATTTCACAGGCTTGGGCAGCACTATTTGAAGGACACCGAACATCTGCACCGCGACTGGAAGCTGATGCAGGAATACAGCTTGACGCCCGAACTGCGAGCCATGTCACATGTCTGGAAGGCGCGCGCTGGTGACGACCATGTGGTGGCTGCCAAGGGCGCGCCAGAGGCCATCATCGAACTGTGCCATCTGGGCGCCGATGTGCAGACCCGCATTGCCAGCGCTGTGGATGTCATGGCGGCGCAAGGCTTGCGTGTGCTCGGTGTAGCACAGGCACGCTTTGCCGGTGAAGATTGGCCTGCCATTGAGCACGACTTTGAGTTTGAATTCATTGGCTTGCTGGGGCTGGCCGACCCGCTGCGGATTGAAATTCCGGAGGCAGTGGCGCAGTGCCGTACGGCCGGCATCCGGGTGGTGATGATCACCGGCGACTACCCGGCCACTGCCAGCGCCATTGCCGCCCAGGCACAGTTGGACGTCGGCGAAGTGCTGACCGGTGACGCCATGAGGGCCATGAGTGATGCCGAGTTGCAGCTGCGCATGAAAACCGCCAGCATTTGCGCCCGCGTCGCGCCCGAACAAAAACTGCGCATCGTCCAGGCGCTCAAGGCCAACGGCGAGGTGGTGGCCATGACCGGCGATGGCGTGAACGACGCGCCAGCTTTGAAAGCGGCACACGTGGGCGTGGCCATGGGTGGACGTGGCACCGACGTGGCGCGCGAGGCGGCTTCCATTGTCCTGCTGGACGACAACTTTGCCTCCATCGTGCGGGCGGTACGGCTCGGGCGGCGCATTTTTGACAACCTGCGCAAGTCAATGTCCTACATCCTGGCAGTGCATGTGCCGATTGCCGGAATGGCGCTCTTGCCGGTACTGCTGGGCTGGCCGACGGTGCTGTTCCCTCTGCACATCGCTTTTCTGGAACTCGTAATCGACCCGGCCTGTTCCATGGTGTTCGAGAACGAGCCCTCCGAGGCCGATGTGATGCAACGGCCGCCGCGCAACGCGCAAGCGCCGTTGTTTGCCGGCCCGATATTGCTGCTGGCCTTGCTGCAAGGGGTTGGCGCGCTGCTGGTGGTGATGGCAGCCTACCTCTGGTCTGCCACCTGGTTGACCGAGCCAGGTGCACGGGCCTTTGCTTTCGGCACACTGGTGATGGGCAACCTCGCGCTGATCTTCTCGAATCGCACGCGCAGCGGGCCTTTGTGGGCATCGTTGCGGGTTCCCAATCGTACCTTGTGGACTGTGTGCGCCGTAACGCTGAGCCTGCTGCTGCTGACGCTGTACCTGCCATGGCTGAGCAAGCTGTTCTTTTTTGCCCCTCTGTCCGGCCTTGATCTGCTGACGGCGGCTGGTCTCGGGTTTTCAAGTGTTCTCTGGTTCGAGGCCATCAAGTTGGCGCGACGCTCGTCAAACAAGAGCAGTAAATAGATGGTTTGACAGAAGTCCATAAAGGATTCAAAATGGATGCAAAATCCAAAACGGATCCAATATGGCTAATATTTCAATCAAAGACGTACCCGATGCCTGGGCCGAAGCCCTGCGCCAGCGCGCTGCGCGCAACCATCGGTCTCTGCAAGGTGAGTTGATGGCCATCATTGAGGCGGCGCTTGTCAACGCGGTCCCCATGGTCCCCGCGCCGACGCCGGGCTCGCAGGATGTGGTGGTTGGCTACGGCGCTGGGGGTTATCCCATTGTTCGCAAGGGCTGGAAGACGGTCCAGCAAGTAGCTGCCGAGTTGCGGGCTTTGTACCCGGAGCCTGTGACTGATGCACCGCTGGGTGTGGACATCATCCGCGAAGACCGTGATTCGCGATGAGCGGCAATGTACGCTCATTGTTTGTGGCCGAGCCGCCGGCGCAATACCTTTTGCAACCGCCACTGGTGGTCGATTGCAGTACGCTGGCTGGCCTGGTTTTCAGCGAGCACTGGCGTGACCAGACGCTAGAGCGAATTGACGGGCGCAGTCTGAATGCCCCCTGCTTGCTGGACATTGAAATCACCAGTGTGGCTTTGAAGAAGAACCGGCGCGGCGATCCAAACCTGGCCGTGATCGGCATGCAAACCTATGCCACCATGGACATCAAGTTGCACGCCGTCAAGCCGCAAGAGGTTCTGGCCCTCGCCCTGCGCTACCAGCTAAGTGCCTATGACGCGTCCTACCTGTGGCTGGCCGCCGAACTCAAGTGCCCGCTGGCCACCTTTGACGAGAAACTGGCCACTGCTGCGCAGACGCACTTGAGCAGCTTGCCCTGAGGCTGGCCGTTCAGTTTCAGGCTTCAACCAGCACCGGCACCCGCGGCGCCAGTGCGCACATCAACTCGTAGCCCACCGTGCCGGCGCTGTGCGCTATGTCGTCAATGCTCAGTACCGCACCATTGCTGGCGCGACCCCACAGCGTCACCTCAGTACCAAAGCCGGCTGGCACTAGCGCCGTCAGATCGACCGTCAGCATGTCCATGCTGACACGCCCGACAGTGCGGCCACGCAGGCCACCGATCAGTACCGGCGTGCCGCTGGGGCAGACCCTGGGGTATCCGTCAGCGTAACCGCAGGCGACGATGCCGATGCGCATGGCTTGCTCGGCGACGAAGGTGGAACCGTAGCCGACGCTGTCCCCAGGCAAAAGATCCTGTGTGGCGATGATTTTTGCTGCCAGCGTCATGGCGGGCTGCAAGTCCCATTCGGCAGCGCTGTGCTCGGGAAAGTCCGGCGCACTGCCGTAGATTGCAATGCCCGGGCGCACCCAGTCCGACGCAAACTCGCTGTGCCGTAAGGTGGCAGCGCTATTGCAGACCGAGCGCTCACCCGGCAGGTCCTTGGTGATAGAGGAAAAGACCGCCATCTGCTCAGATACGCCGCGCTCGCCGTCAGCGTCGCTGAAATGCGTGATCAGCGAAATCTCATCGACCTGCGGCAAGGCGTTCAGCCGTGTCCAGGCGCTGCGATAGCGCTCGGGTGTGAAGCCGAGTCGGTTCATGCCGGAATTCATTTTCAGAAAAATACGGTGCGGCAGATTGGTCTTGTGGCTGGCCAGCATGTCGATCTGCTCGCTGCAGTGCACCGTGTGCCAGAGATCCAGGCGCGAGCACAGTTCGAGGTCGCGCAACTCAAAAACACCTTCGAGCAACAGCACCGGGCCACGCCAGCCCAGTGCGCGCACACGCTGCGCTTCATCCAGATCGAGCAGGGCGAAGCCGTCGGCTGCGCGCAAGCCCTCAAAGGCACGTTCGATGCCGTGCCCATAGGCATTGGCCTTGACGATGGCCCAGAGCCGGGAATCCAGCGTCTGGGCGCGACAACGTGCCAGATTGTGACGCAGGGCGGCTGTATGAATGGTGGCAAGGATCGGGCGTGGCATGGTGCTAAGGAGCATAAGGGACGGCAATCCCGATTTTGACAGCTACAGACGTGCTATAACCCGGCATCGTTGTAAGACCTATCAAGAAACAAATCATCCCTCCATCGTGTCAGCTACGCCGACACGCCTGTGCAGACAATGAAACGCGGCTTTTTTATCATCATGTCGGCGCAGTTCTTCAGCTCGCTGGCGGACAACGCCTTGTTTGTCGCGGCGGTCCAGTTACTCCGAACCAGCCAGGCCCCGGAGTGGCAGCAAGCCGCCCTGGTGCCCATGTTCGCGCTGTTCTATGTGATCCTCGCACCCTTTGTCGGCGCCTTTGCCGACTCCATGCCCAAAGGCAAGGTGATGCTGATCAGCAACTTCATCAAAGTGGGGGGCTGCCTGATGATGCTGTTTGGCACACATCCTCTGATGGCGTATGCGATTGTGGGTCTGGGTGCAGCTGCCTATTCGCCCGCCAAATACGGCATCCTGACCGAACTCTTGCCAGCCTCCCAATTGGTCAAGGCGAACGGCTGGATCGAAGGCCTGACCATCGCTTCCATCATTCTGGGCGTCCTGCTTGGGGGGCAACTGGTCGGGCCGGTGCTCTCACCCTTGCTTTTGTCTTTTGACTTTCCCCTGATTGACACCAGTGTCGACACGGCGCCCGAGGCCGCCATCAGTGTCCTGATCTTTGTCTACCTGGTGGCCGCCTGGTTCAATACCCATATTCCTCTGACCGGCGTCGAAATGCGCCCCATGCCGCGGCGCATGACGTCCCTGCTGCCCGACTTCTGGACCTGCAACGTGCGCCTGTGGAGCGACAAACTGGGTCAGATTTCATTGTCTGCCACGACCCTGATCTGGGGCGTGGCCGGTAATTTGCGCTTTATTGTTCTGGCCTGGGCCGCCGCCGCGCTGGGTTATTCAGTGACACAGGCTTCGGCGTTGCAGGGGGTGGTGGCGATTGGCATGGCTGTGGGCGCCGTGGTGGCTTCGCTGCGCATGCGACTCGAAGACGGACCGCGCGTGATCACGCTGGGCATCGGCATGGGCTTGCTGATCATCCTGCTGATTTTCATCACCAATGTCTGGGTCGCCGCGCCATTTCTGATTCTGCTCGGTGCGCTGGGCGGCTTTTTAGTGGTGCCGATGAACGCATTGCTGCAACACAGGGGTCACAATCTGATGGGCGCCGGGCGCTCGATTGCGGTGCAGAACTTCAACGAACAGGCCTGCATTCTCGCGCTCGGTGCGGCCTACAGCATGTCAACCGGCCTGGGCCTGCCGACCTTCGCCGCGATCACTGCCTTCGGTCTGGTGATCGCAGGTTTCATGTGGTTCATCCGGCGCTGGCATCGCCGCAACTGCGTCCTGTATCGCGCCGAGGTTGAACACCTGCTGGACATTGCCCGCAACGACAAGCTTGAAGGCTGATGTCAAGTCGCGTCCTGGCTGCGGCGGCGCTGCTTCTTAACGCCTTTGTCTTTGGACTGTCCTGGTGGCCGTTTCGCTCACTGCAGAGCCAGGGCCTGCACCCGCTATGGGCTACCAGCATGACACTGGGTATGGCGCTGGTCTGTTTGCTGCTGTTGCGGCCCGCCTCCTGGCGCGGCTTTGTCAGTCATCCCCAACTCCTGGGTTTGCTGCTGGCATCAGGCTTGACCAACGTCTGCTTCAACTGGGCGGTGACGATAGGCGATGTGGTGCGCGTGGTGCTGCTGTTCTACTTGATGCCGGCCTGGGTGGTCCTGTTGGCCTGGCCCTTGCTGGGCGAGAAGCCCAGCACCGGTTCGCTTCTTCGTCTGGTGCTTGCGCTCACGGGCGTCGTGATCATTTTGAAGACGTCTGCTTCGTCCTGGCCGCTTCCGGAGAGTCTGGCTGACTGGCTGGCATTGCTGGGAGGCTTGTGTTTTGCGCTGACCAATATCCTGCTGCGCAAATTGAATCAGACACCGGGGGACGCGCGCATGCTCGCCATGTTTGCCGGTGGAACCCTCATGGCCACTGGCGCTGCTTTGCTCGGCCAGAGCTGGGGTGTGGTGACGGCGCTGCCAATACCTGATTTGAGTTGGTCGGTGCTGGCCTTGTTGACAGGTCTGGCAATGCTGGCAGCCAATCTGGCGCTGCAATACGGCGCTGCGCATCTGAACGCCAGCACGACCTCCATCATCATGCTGTCCGAAGTGGTGTTTGCCAGTGTTTCCTCGGTGCTGCTGGGCAGTGGTGAGTTGTCACTGCGCACCTTGCTGGGGGGAGTCCTTATTGTTCTTGCGTCATTGCTGTCAGTGCTATCGTTCGGCAAACGCTGAGGAGCCACTACCCATGAGCACTGTTTACGACTTTGAAGCCTTGCAGATCAACGGCAAGGCCACCGCTTTGCAGCAATTCAAGGGCAAGGCGATGCTGATCGTCAACACCGCCAGTGCCTGCGGCTTCACGCCGCAGTTTGCGGGTCTGGAAGAGTTGCATCAGACTTTCGGCAAAAAAGGTCTGGTGGTGCTGGGTTTCCCGTGCAACCAGTTCGGCGCGCAGGACACCGGGAGCAATGGTGAAATCGCCGAGTTCTGTCAGCTGAACTATGGCGTAAGCTTTCCCATGATGGCCAAGGTCGATGTCAACGGTGCCAAGGCGCATCCGCTGTACCAGTGGCTCGCTGCCGAGGCGCCGGGTCTGCTGGGCAGCAAATCAATCAAGTGGAACTTCACCAAGTTTCTGGTTGGCAAGGATGGCAGCGTTCTCAAGCGCTACGCGCCAACCGATACCCCGGCCAGTTTGGCACCGGACATCGAGGCGGCGTTGATGGCGTGACTCGCCCTCACGGACGGGGGTGGAGCGGATGTCCATCCGCTGCGGAACCAGGCATTCCAAGAAATCAATCAATTGGGGTAGCTGCAAGCAGCGAGCGCGGCGTAAACTGCCCGTCCAAAGACACGACTCAGGGGACTGGGGATGAATTCAATCAAACGCTGGCTTGCGCCACCTGTTTTTGAAGGCGAGGAAACAAAGACGCGCCAGGCGAGTTTGATCAACATGATCGGCCTCACCTGTATAGCGTTTGTTTTGGTCGTCATGATGGGTTCCTTGTTTGACAGAAGTACTGCGACAAGCACCCTGCTCATCGACCTTCTTGGGTGCGCGGCGATTCTGCAGTTTATGCATTTGCTGCGTAGCGGCAAGGTGGCCATGGTGCGGGTCGGGATTGTCATCTTCGGGCTTGCCTACGTCACCGCAGTTACCGCCAGCATTGGAACCATTCGCACACCTACGGCGGCCATCTTTGTGTTTTGGGTGCTGTTGACGGGTCTGCTCTTTGAACTGCGTGGCATGCTGATCGGCACCGCTGCGGCCTCGATGGCGGTTTGGGGGCTGATCGTGGCAGAGAATGCCGGCTGGCTGCGCCAACCCAATTACGGTGTTGGCGTGACGCAATGGATTACATTCACCGCCTTGTTCGGATTCACCAGCGGTCTGACCTATTACATCATCCAGGGCACAAGGAATTCTCTGTCACGCGCCGAGAAGCAAATCGAGCAGCGCAAACAGGTCGAAGCGGCCCTGACAGAAAGCGAGCAACGCTACCGCACCCTTGTGGAATGGACACTGGACCCCATCGCTGTTCATCGCGACGGCAAGACTCTTTTTGCCAATCCCGCCGCAGTCAAGATGTTTGGAGCGGACTCGGCGAGCGACCTGATTGGGAAATCGTTGCTCGATCGGGTACACCCTGACTATCGCCATGTCGCTTTGGCGCGTGTGAACGATGTTGTTGAACTAGACCGACCCAGCCCGATGTATGAGCAGAAGTTACTCAAATTGGATGGAGCAGCCATAGACGTTGAAGTTCAGGGAATGGTCATTTCCTATGGTGGAAAACCTGCTATTCAAGTCGCCATGCGCGACATCACCGAACGCAAGGCAAATGAAGCGGCGCTGGAAGTGGCCCGGTTGAGGGCAGAGAATGCGAGCCGGGCCAAGTCGCGATTCCTGACATCTGCCAGCCATGACCTGCGTCAGCCGGCGCATGCCCTTGGGATGTTTGTTGCCAGGCTCGCCGAATTGCCCAATGACGCGCCAACCAGGCACCTGGTGAACAATATTGACGCATGTGTGCGAGCCATGCAGGAACTGCTGGACGGATTCTTGGACATCGCGCGACTCGACTCCGAGCACTCGCAAGTGAGCAGGGTGGCGTTTCCGATCGATGGAATCTTTGGGCAATTGCGGGAAAGTTTTGCCAGCGCGGCGAGCGACAAGGGGCTGCGCCTGCGATTTCGCAGTTCCAGCGCTTGGGTTGAAAGCGATCCGAATCTGTTGCAACGAATCCTGCTCAATCTCATCAGCAACGCCGTGCGGTATACGCAGCAAGGCAGCATTTTGGTCGCGTGCCGACCCTTGAGCGACGGCACCCAGCTTCGCATCGAGGTGCGCGACAGCGGTATCGGGATCGCCGAACAACACCACGAGGAAATCTTCCAGGAGTTCTTTCAGGTTGACAATCCCCATCGCGACCGCAGCCAGGGGTTGGGTGTCGGCCTGAGCATCGTTGAGCGGGCCTGCAGCCTCTTGAATCATCCCCTGTCGATGCGTTCGGCTCCTGGGCGCGGGACGCGGTTTACGCTGACCGTGCCCTTGGCGCAAGCGCAGCCGGGTGGGCCGAAGCAAGACGCAACTGAATTGGCAGCAACGCTCGAATTCGATGGCCTTCGGGTGTTGCTGATCGAGGACGACGAACTAGGCAGAGTCGGACTGGCGAGCTTGCTGACATCCTGGGGTTGCAGGGTGACGACTGCTGAAGGGGCCAATGCGGCCTGCGCCCTGTATCGGCATGAGCAGTTGCCTGACATCACCATCAGCGACTTTCGGCTGCGCGGTGGGATTGACGGCATCGAAGCGGTGGATCTGTTGAGTGCGATCTCAGGGCGACGAATTGTGGCCTGTTTGATCAGTGGTGATACCGATGCAAAGCTCAGGCAGCAAGCACAGGCTGCGGGACTTACCCTTCTGCAAAAGCCGGTGCGACCGGCGAAACTGCGCAGTCTGTTGCGCCACCTGGTTCAGGGAATGTCTGCACACTGATTCGAGTGACAGGCGTGGTCCTTGAGGTAGACCGGTCCAGCGGGTGGGCGGATGTTGGGGGGCAATTTCAAAAAGCGAAGCGTTCAGAGACCCCGGCGGACGACCCGCCCGCGGCCAGAGTTCAGGCCCGCCCGCGCAGGCGCGTCGCGGCTTCGCGCAGGCAGGCTGCCGTGGTGTCCCAGCCCAGGCAGGCGTCGGTGATCGAGACGCCGTAGCGCAGGTCCTGCGGCTGCCGTCGACGATCTGGTGGATCTCTTCTTTCAGCACCAGGGATTGCATCGCGTGATTCTTGCGCGACTTGGCATGGCTGCAATCGACCACGATGTTGACCAGCAGCCTGAACGCCTGCAAGGCGGCCTCGGCTTCGGAAACGGCGACCGAGTCGTAGTTCGGCACCGTGCCGCCGCGCAGAATCAGATGGCCCAGCCCCGTTCTGCCAACAACTGGGTGAACTCGACCTTCAACGCGTCCAGGTCATCGGTGACGGTGCGGTAAACAATTTCATCATCGACAGCGTCATACCCGTGAATGATACGGTTGCGCAGATCGATGGCCAGCTTCAGATTGGTTACTGATCCAACGAGCGCGGGCTCCAGTTTGACCAGGCGCGAACAAGCTTCGCCGAGAATTTCAAGCTGACGTTCTACCGCCGATCGGCGCATCTTGTCGGCCGTGTAGTTTGCCAGCGTGCAGCCACCAACAAAATCCTGCGCGGATCCGATAGCGCACAGCGCATCAAACAGCAGCTTGGGTGTTTTGTCGGTCATAGATCACGGTGCGGCTAGCGTTGACGGCCTGTGCAAAGTAGGGATTGCGGATATAGCGCGGGTTCACCAGATCAACGTGCCGGCCCAATAATTTCTCAAGTTCATCAGCCAGTTCAATCCAGCGCCTGGCGGGCGATCCTTGGCTGTGGGGGTCGAGTTCAACCAAAAAGTCAAAGTCACTTGATTCAGGATTGAACTCAGCGCACGTGGCCGAGCCGAACAACTCCAGATGTGCCACACCATAGCGTTGGCACAAAGCGGCGATGCTTGGGAGTTGGTCGACCAAGGAAGCATTCATACGCTGATTATCGAACAATTGGTATTGCCATGGCCCGCAATGCAAGTGGGGCGTGTCCGCCTTCTCCAGATCTGTTGCGTTGCCAGACTTCGATACCAAACTGCTTGTCAGGCCCGCCCGCGCAGGCGCGTCGCGGCTTCGCGCAGGCAGGCTGCCGTGGTGTCCCAGCCCAGGCAGGCGTCGGTGATCGAGACGCCGTAGCGCAGGTCCTGCGGCTGCCCAAGTTTCTGGTTGCCTTCAAACAGGTTCGATTCCAGCATCACACCCTTGATGGCCTGATTGCCGTCGACGATCTGGTGCACCACATCCTTCAGGACCAGCGTTTGCAGCGCGTGGTTCTTGCGCGAGTTGGCGTGGCTGCAATCGACCACGATGTTGACTGGCAGTTTGGACGATTGCAGGGCGGTCTCGGCTTCGGAAACGGCGACCGAGTCGTAGTTCGGCACCGTGCCACCGCGCAGAATCAGATGGCCGAAGGCGTTGCCCCGGGTCTGCGTCACCGCCACCTGGCCGTCGCCGTTGATACCCAGAAAGGCGTGCGGTTGCGCAGCCGAGAGCATGGCGTTCAGGGCAACGTCCAGGTTGCCGTCCGTGCCATTCTTGAAGCCGACCGGACTCGACAGGCCGCTGGCGAGTTCGCGGTGTGTCTGGCTCTCTGTCGTGCGCGCGCCAATTGCGCTCCAGGCAATCAGGTCTCCCAGGTACTGCGGCGTGATTGGGTCCAGTGCCTCGGTGCCGCAGGGCAGGCCCAGGTCATTCAGATCAACCAGCAGGCGCCGCGCCACGTGCAGCCCCTCGTCAATGCAAAAAGAATCGTCCATGTGCGGGTCGTTGATCAGGCCTTTCCAGCCGACAGTGGTGCGCGGCTTCTCGAAATAAACCCGCATCACGATGAAAAGCTGGTCCGCCAGTTCATCGGCCAGGGCTTTCAACCGCTGGGCATATTCCATCGCCGCCACCGGATCGTGAATCGAGCAAGGGCCGACCACGACGAACAGACGCCGGTCGCGACCGCCCAGGATGTTGGCCATGGTGCGTCGGGCGCTGCTCACTGTCTGCGTGGCGCGAGCGCTGGCCGGAATGTCGTCGTGCAGTTGCGAGGGCGGCAGCAGCGTGAGCTGCGACAACACGTTCAGGTTTTCAAGGGCGGTGGGAAAGGGCATGGCCCGATTTTAGTTTGCCTGCGGTAAGGCCTCGTCCAGCACTTCGACCCAGTGCCGCACCGGTGTACTGGTGCCGCCTTGCAGATGCGTGATACAGCCCATGTTGGCCGAAACAATCAGGTCCGGCTCGGTGCCGGCAAAGGTGTCTCGCAGATGGCCCAGCTTGCGATCACGCAGTTGGCCGGACAGGCTCGGGTTGATGATCGAGTAAGTGCCAGCTGAGCCGCAGCACAAGTGGGCTTCAGCGCCCGTGACCTTGATGTTGAAACCCAGGGCAGACAGATATTTCTCGACCCCGCCGCGCAACTGCTGGCCGTGCTGCAGCGTGCAGGGCGGATGAAACGCCATGGCTCCGGCCTGTGCCACGCTGCGCGCATCGAGCTTGCCGCTCAAACACGCACTGATTTCGGGCAACCATTCGCTCAGGTCGTGCGTCAGTTCGCTGATGCGCGCCGCCTTGGCGGCATAGCGCGGATCGCCCTGCAGATGATGTCCGTACTCCTTGACCGTGACGCCGCAGCCCGATGCGTTCATGAGGATGGCCTCAACGCCGCCCTGCACATGGGGCCACCAAGCGTCTACGTTGGCACGCATCTGGGCTTTGCCGCCCGCCTGGTCGTTCAGGTGGAACTTCACCGCGCCGCAGCAACCGGCTTTCGCGGCAATCAGACACTGGACGCCAGCGGCGTCGAGCACACGCGCTGTGGCGATGTTGATGTTGGGCGCCATGGCCGGTTGCACACAGCCCGCGAGCAGCAGCACCTTGCGCGCATGCACCGTGCCTGGCCAGATGCCAGCGTCCTGCCTGGCCGGCACTTTGGCCTTCAATGCGTCCGGCAGCAGCGGACGGACGAGTTGACCCAGTTTCATGGCGGGTGCAAACAGGGGTGAAGGGATGCCCTCCTTCAAGGCCCAGCGCAGTGCCTGCTCGCCCAGAGGGCGTGGCACTTTGGCTTCCACCAGTTTGCGGCCAATGTCGAGCAACTCGCCGTAGTTCACGCCCGAGGGGCAGGTGCTTTCGCAGCTGCGGCAGGTCAGGCAGCGGTCCAGATGGAGCTGCGTCTTGCGGGTCGGAGTAATGCCTTCGAGCACCGCTTTCATCAAATAAATGCGACCGCGCGGCCCGTCGAGTTCGTCACCGAGCAACTGATAGGTCGGGCAGGTGGCGGTGCAAAAGCCGCAGTGCACGCACTTGCGCAGGATGGCTGCCGCTGCTTTGGCATCGGCGCTGTTCTGGTACTCGGGGGCGAGATGAGTGTGCATATGAATCAGTCATTGCGAGCGAAGCGCGGCAATCCATGCAT
>CAITQH010000314.1 GCA_903894475.1 uncultured beta proteobacterium | reverse complement strand
CCACATCGTGGACTTGCGGGATCAACTTCTGGAGGGCATCGTTTCTGACACGACGCGCATTGCAGAGGGTCATTCGATGGCGGCACTGGGTGAGGGCAAGGCCTGCGATTTTTGCGCAGCGCGGGGTCTGTGCCGCAAGGATTTCTGGACATGAAGGCCGCTTACGACATCAACGGGCAGAGTGTCAGCGCTCAGGCGTTTTACGCGCTTGCCTGTGACCCACGCCGCAGTGTCGCCGTGGAGGCTTGCGCCGGCTCGGGCAAGACCTGGATGCTGGTCTCACGCATGGTGCGGGCGTTGCTCGAGGGCGTGCCGGCGCATGAAATTCTGGCCATCACCTTCACCAAGCGCGCAGCGGCCGAAATGCGTGAGCGGCTCTATCAATGGCTGGCTGAATTTGCGGGCGCTGATAGGCCGACGCTGATCCAGGCGCTGCGCGACCGCGGCATCAATATGGACGACGGCAGCGCGCTGGCATCGGCTCTGCCGCAGCAATTGTCCGAGCTCTACCAAAAGGTGCTGGACAACGGTCGTCAGGTTCAGGTGCGCACTTTCCACAGCTGGTTTGGTGCCTTGCTGCGCACGGCGCCATTGGCGCTATTGCAGCAGATGGAATTGCCGGTCAGCTATGAATTGCTGGAAGACGACGCGCAGGCCAGCGCCCTGGTCTGGCGCCGTTTTTACGCGGCACTGGTGGTGGACGCCCAAGGCAGGGCGGACTTTGAAGCCGTGGTCTTTGAGTATGGGCGCGCACAGACCGAAAAGGCCTTGCAGACGGCACTGGACAAGCGCACCGAGTTTGCGCTGGCCGATGCGCATGGCGTGCTGGCGCAGTCGGTGCAGCGTTTTGGTGATCAGTACCCCGAATTTGCAGGCTTGCATGAGCCGCAGGACTTTCTGCGGACCGAGCCGCAGCGCTGGCAGACTTTGCTTGACGCGGCCAAGGCACTGGGGCGGGCCAGTGCCCCGAGCTTTAGCGCCAAAGGCATCGAGCTTGAGACGGCACTCAGCGGCAATGACTTGTCTGGGGTTTTTGACGCTCTGTTCACCGACAAAGGCACAGCGCGCAAGTTCAATGAAAAAGTGGCCGGCATTGACCGTGTGCGCGCAGCGCAGGATCTGGTGCTGCGCGTGCAGGCTGCGCAGCGGCAGCACGCAGCCTGGCACTACCAGCAGCGCATGACACGGCTGGGCCGCGTCCTGCTCAGGGAATATGCAGCGCTCAAGCGCGAGCGTGGCTGGATTGACATGAACGATGTCGAGCGTGCCGCGCTGACGTTGCTGGGGGACCCGGTGCTGTCGGGCTGGGTGCAGGAGCGGCTTGATGCACGGGTGCGGCATTTGCTGATTGACGAGTTTCAGGATACCAATCCGCTGCAGTGGCAGGCCCTGCGCTCATGGCTCAGCGCCTACGCCGGTGCCGGCGGCTCGGCGCCCAGTGTGTTCATCGTTGGCGACCCCAAGCAAAGCATTTACCGTTTTCGCCGTGCCGAGCCACAAGTGTTCAAGGCGGCGCAGGCCTTTGTGCGTGATGCGCTGCAGGGCGATCTGCTCAGCTGCGATCACACCCGACGCAATGCGAGCAGCGTGATGGCGACGGTCAACGCGGTGATGCTGGACGCGCTGCGTACGGATGCTTATCTGGCTTACCGGGAGCACAGCACCAGCTCGGCACAGAACGGCAACGTTGGCAGTCTGCCGCCGATTGCAAGACCGGTGTCTGGCCAGGCTGCGCCAGGTGGTGAGAACGGCGAGGAGTCGGCCACTGCTCCATGGCGCGACAGTCTGCAGACGGCGCGCGAACTGCCAGAGGAAACGCTGCGCACGCAGGAGGCGCGCCAGGCTGCAACCTGGATTGCTGCACATCTGTGCGCGGGCGGCGCTCAGGCAGCTGATGTCATGGTACTGTCGCGTCGACGCTCTGCCTTGTTGCCCTTGCAGGACGAATTGCGCCGGCTCGGCATCGCGGCGCAGATTGGTGACAAGAGCGATCTGGTTGACAGTTGCGAAGTGCAGGATGCGCTGGCCTTGCTGGATGTGCTGGTGTCGCCGCAGCACGATCTCTCGATGGCACGGGCGCTGAAGTCGCCGATCTTTGAGCTCGACGACGAGTTGCTGGTGTCGTTGCGGTTGACGCAAATTCAGACCGGTCAGAGCTGGTTTGAGGTGCTGCAGCAAGCCAGTGTGATGACGCACGACGGCACAGAGCTGGCGGCTCGCTTGCTGCGCTGGAAGGCTTGGCTTGACTGTCTGCCGCCGCACGACGCATTGCAGTCCATTTATACCGATGGCGACATTCTGGCGCGTTATGCCGCCCTGGCGCCAGCACATCAGGTGCAGACGGTGCTGGCCAATCTGCGTGCGCTACTGAGCGTGTCCTTGCAACTGGGTGGCGGTCGCTTTACCACGCCCTACGGTTTGGTGCGCGCCCTCAAGGCTGGAGGTGTGCGTGCGCCGGCGGCCGTCAATGCGCAGGCGGTGCGACTTCTGACCATCCACGGCGCCAAAGGGCTGGAGGCCGACACGGTACTTCTGCTCGACACCGACGCGCCGGAGCACAAGGCCGAGACCATGGGCGTTCTGGTGGACTGGCCGGGTCAAGCCGCCTGGCCGGCAAAATTTGTTTTTCTGGCCAGCGAGTCGCAGCCACCGGCCTGTGCCGTGGCCACGCTGACGGCCGAGCGCGTCGAGCGTCAACGCGAAGAACTCAACGCCCTGTATGTGGCGCTGACCCGGGCTCGCGCCACTCTGGTGCTGTCCAGCATCGAGCCCCACCGGCGCTCCGGGCGCAGCTGGTGGCAACGCCTGATGGACACAGAATCGGTGCAGAGTCTGAGCATCGACGCTGGCGCATCGTCCGCAGAGCCGTGCGCCGAGTCCGCCAGTACCTTGCTTGAAATCAGGAAGTTGCCGGCGGCGCCGCTGCGGGAAGCGACTGCACAGCCAGTGGCAGAACCCGAT
>CAITQH010000313.1 GCA_903894475.1 uncultured beta proteobacterium | reverse complement strand
TGAAACATGGGAACCACTGGCAGCACCGTTTCTCTGGCCGACAGTGACAGCACCGCGCAATCCGACAGGGCATTGAGAACAATGGCGCGGTGCGAATACAGCGCCCCCTTCGGGTTGCCTGTGGTGCCCGAGGTGTAGCACAAAGCGGTGCCGGTGCGCTCGTCGAATTGGGGCCAGTCAAACTGCTCGCTGTGCGGAGCAATCAGGTCCTCGTAGCAAAGCACGTTGGCAACGCCTTCGATCACCGGTATGTGGACGGCCTCACTCAGGCAGACCCAGGCCTTGACCTTTGGGCAATGCTGCGCAATCGCCTTGACCAGCGGTGCAAAAGTGGCGTCGAACAACATCACCGCGTCCTCGGCGTGGTTGATGATGTAGATCAGCTGCTGCGGATGCAGGCGCGGATTGCAGGTGTGGATCACCATGCCGCTGCCCGACACCGCGTAATAGGCCTCCATGTGGCGATGGTTGTTCCAGGCAATCGAACCCACAGCATTGCCAGCGTCAAGTCCAAGATGTCTGAGCGCATTGGCCAGTTTGCGGGCACGCCCGGCACACTGCGCATAGGTGTAGCGAAACAGCGGGCCGTGGGTCTCGCGCGAGACCACTTCAACGCTGCCGAACTGGGCGGCTGCGTGCTCGATGACATCGGAAATAAGTAGGGGGCGGTCCATCATGAGGCCGGGCTGAAGCATGTTGTGGTCTCCGGTTGGTTGCAAATTGCTGTGCACTGGTCGGTTACTGTATCTCAGGCCGGTCTTATGGTGTTTTCCGGCAATCGCGGCTAGAGTATCCGGTATCTCAAGAGAACACCCATGAATGTCGACCTGACAACGCCCAGCATCCCTGACCTTGCACCACTGGCACCGGATCAGCGCATTGAAGCGCTGGATGTGGTGCGTGGCTTTGCCCTGTTGGGCATCTTCCTGATGAACATCGAGTTTTTCAATCGTGAGACGGTTGGCATCATGGAAGGCATGCCGCTTGGTTTGACCGGCATCGACTGGTGGGCCAGCTGGTTTGTCGCCTACTTCGTTCAGGGCAAGTTCTGGACCATCTTTTCACTACTTTTCGGAATGGGTTTTGCCGTGATGCTGACGCGCGCCGAGCGCGCCGGGCGTGAATTCCTGGCACCCTACCTGCGCCGCCTGACCGGTCTGGCCGTGTTCGGCGCCCTGCACTACATTTTTCTCTGGTCGGGCGACATCCTTTTCAGTTACGCCATTGGTGCTGGCGGCTTGCTGATACTGCTCTATGGAACCTGGAAGCCCATTCTGCTCGCCGTCCTGGTGCTGATTGGCATCGGCTTGATCCCGGAGCTTAATCCCTTGTTCGCCATCGCTGGCAGTCTGGGCTTTGTGGCCTTCATTTCGCTGTACCTGCGTGCCGAGCGGCAGACCAAGGTTTTCGGACATGCGATTCCGCTGTTTTCGGTCATATTGCTGCTCCTTGGCGTAGTGGGTGTGATCACCGCAGATGTCCTGTGGGTCTTGCCAGACACCCCCAAGGAGGTCAGAATTTCCTTCACCGTGATGAGCCCCCTGGTACTGCTCCTGGCGGCGCTGTCGGCAAGATTTCACCAGCCGGCCGCACTGCGCGAGCTGCGCCTGGGTGCGACGATTTACACGTTTTCCTTTCTGATGATGACGCTCGGCGGTGCGGCGCAATACTGGAAGCCGCCGGAGCCTGCGCCGACCAACCCGAGTGCGCTGACTGCGCCCGCCAGCCGCGCCAAACCAGGTGTGGCGGCTATCGACAAATCCAGCGAAAAGGCCGCGACACAGAAGGCAATTGAAAAGCAGGCTGAACGCGCCAGGCAACTGGCAAAGCGGGAAGAGCAGGCGCGCAGCGAAGTACGCATTCTCTCCAGCGGAAGCTACCGCGAAGCGGTCGAAATGCGAGCCCGACGCTTCCCGGAAAAGATCGTCGGTGATGCCGGCTTTGCCACCGTGCTGATCGCCATGTTTTTGCTCGGCAGCTGGTTCGTCCGATCCGGCGTGATGCAAGACACGCGCGCACACCTTGCCTTGTTCCGCAAGCTGGCAATTTACGCCCTGCCACTGGGAATTGGTTTGGGCCTGTTGGGCAGCCTGATCGCGGTAACCCATATTCCCGGTGACGAGCATGACGGCTTTCTCATGGCGCGCGGTCTGGCCATGCTTGGCAATTTGCCAGCCTGCCTGGGCTACGTTGGCCTGGTGGTGTTGATGCTGAACAGTCAGTCCAGGCTCAACAGAATCAGCATGCTGGCTCCGCTCGGACGCATGGCCTTGACGACCTACCTGACGCAGTCAGTTCTGTGTTCTCTGTATTTCTACGGTTATGGCCTGGGACACTGGGGTATGGATCGCAGCTGGCAGCTCGTGTTCGTGGCCCTGGTCCTCACGCTGCAGCTTGCCTTCAGCCATTGGTGGCTGGCACGCTACCGATTCGGACCGGTGGAATGGCTCTGGCGTGCTTTCACCTACCGGCAAAGTCCCGCCATGCGCCGCTAAGGCGGCGCGCACCAGTGGCTACTGCGGCTGCAGTTCAATACGCTGAACGGTGGCCGCAGCGACTCGTTTTCTCGAATACAAGAGCGGAAAGTAGTCGCCGCGCAGCCACATCGGAGCGAGATCACGGTAGTGCAGACTATCCGGATCGCCTGATTGGCCGGGTGTATTGATGGCACGCGAGTTGTCCCAGTTGCCGACATCGATAACAACCCGAAAGGATGGCCCCCCGACCTGTCGAAAATTCCTTGGGTCGTAACTCGACATATTGGGCGTGTGGGCGCCGCCGTTCTTTGCAAACGGACCGACATTCAACTTGTCGCGCAATCGTTCATCGACCGCACGCGCAAACGGATGTTCGATCAGGCTATGGTGCAATTTGCCCCACTGCCAGGACCCTGAGTCGAGGCCCAAAAGTTTCTGCGTATCAGTCCACGCCATCGTCAGACTGCTCAAGAGCACCTGATTTCTTCGGGCCACAGCGTCACCGGTGAAAATGATCCCGGGATTTTCCAGCGCATTCAACAGATACGCCTTGTCCACCGGAAAACGCGTTGTGGCGGCTGCATTGCCCAGCGCCACTTCCCTGAAGACGTAAGCCAGGTAGCGCGACCACCACACTTCAAATAAAGCGGCAGCCGCCGAGTTCGCGCTTTCAACAAAATCCCACCCCCGCAACAGCGCCAGCGCCTCCTGGGTCTTGCTGTCGGTCGATTGCAGATTCCCGAGCAGGCTGATCAGGCGTCGCGCCGGCACCGACAGCACATCATTCTGCAGACGCATCGAGTCCTCGATGGACGACTTGCCGCTTTTGGACAAGACTTCGCTCAGACGCTGATAGCGGTCACTGCCTGGCCACTCGAAGCCCAGCTTTCTGTCCCGATAAGGGTAGCCAGCCGGCAGGTTCAGTTCGTTGGCGGTGGCAAACCAGGCCTGTGCCGGGTTGTACGACCAGGGTAGCTGATCGGCGGCGAGAAAGCCCGCCCATTCGAAGCGACCGTCACCCGGCACTGGCAACAGGCCATCCCAGTTCGGTCGAATCGGCGCCAGTCCGGCAGCCACCCATCCGATATTCCCCTTGATGTCGGCGTAGACCTGGTTTTCGGCCGGTGCACCCCAGTGCGACAGTGATTGTCTGAACTCCTGAAAATTCCTCGCAAACATGTAATGAATGCTGCCAAAGTAAGGGGCCGTGCCGGCCTCCAACCAGGCCGAGCGCACGGCAAAGGCACGGTTCTTTGCCGGCTCTGTGTAAATCACCGGACCGTGTCGCGTGAACACCAGATCGATGTTTACCGGTTCGGCTCCTCTGACGCTGATCTGCTCGCGCAGCACGGAAAATTTTTCCCACTTTCCCTGGTACCGGTACTCTTGCAGGTTCGCCGGGTTCAGTTCGTAAACGTAAAGGTCTTCCTGATCAATGCTGAAGACGGTCAGGCCAAAGGCTATGGTCCCGTTATGCCCGATGGAAACACCGGGCAAGGCAGGCTCGCCAGCGCCAATCACATCAAGCTGCGGCGCACTCAGATGCGTGATGTAGCGCAGCGACGGCGTTGAATAGGCGCGATGCGGATCATTCGCCAGGATCGCGCGTCCCGTCGCGCTCCTGGAAGGCGCAATGACCCACGCGTTGCTGCCCTCCAAGGGCGCGGTGCCATCATCATGATCGCCCGTGGGCGCGGCCTCAACCCGACCGGTCTGACTGACACGCAAGGCGCCAGCACTAAAACTGATGCCCCCGGTGGCGAGTTGAAATACGCGCAGCAGGTCGCCGGGCAGGCAGGGGTCAAGTCCTGCCGGCAATCTGGTTTGCCACGCCGGGCTCAGACTGGCACGCATCTCGTCTGTCTTCAGATCAGCGAGGCAAGCGGTATTGGAACGCGCCACTTCGGAGGTCAGGTTGCGCGCCAGCGCATGACTGCGAATGCGCACCACGTCCTGCGCCTGCCACTTCTCCGGTGCATAGCCAAATGTCCTGAACTCGAACGGCAAGCGCTCGGGCTCAGCGCTCACCTGATCGATATAGGCATTGATACCGGCAACGAAACGCTCGGCGATGCCCTGTGCCGGCTTGTCGTAGGCGTTCCACTCTTTTTGCATGTCGCCGCGGTAAAGAAACAGACGACTGGCCCTGTCTTGCTCGACAAATGTCGGTCCAAACACGTCCGACAAGCGGCCAAGACCTCGACGGCGCCAGAGATCGATTTGAAACAGGCGATCGCGCGCCGCGTTGTAGCCCTGTGCAAAAAAGACATCGTCCTGATTCGCAGCATAGATGTGCGCCACACCCCAGCGGTCGACCAGAATCTGGACCGCCTGCTTCAGGCCCGCAACCTTGACATTCTGTTGGGGCGTCGTTGGCTCTGATGCCTGTGCCTGCTTATTGGCAGGCGCGGCCACGGTGGCACAACAAATTGCACCGAACAACAGGCCACTGGCAATCCAATTCAAGCGC
>CAITQH010000312.1 GCA_903894475.1 uncultured beta proteobacterium | reverse complement strand
CGTTGCTGGCCAATCTGTATCTGCACCCTCTGGACGTAAAGATGTCAGAGTTGGGCTACCGCATGGTTCGCTACGCCGACGACTTCGTCATCCTGTGCACAAGTGCGCCACAAGCGCAAGCGGCATTGGAAGAAGTCAAAGCGTGGGTAGAAGAGAACGGCTTGAACCTGCATCCAGACAAAACCCACGTGGGGGACTGTTTGGTGCCAGGACAAGGCTTTGAGTTTCTGGGCTACCGGTTCGAGGCAGGAGGGCGCCGGGTACGGGACAAAAGTCTCAAAGGTCTAAAGGAGAAGGTACGCGAAAAGACCCGTCGCACCAGAGGCGACAGCATGCGCACCATCATTGAAGACCTGAGCCCGATGCTCAGAGGCTGGTTTGGCTATTTCAAACACGCCCACCGGCACACCTTCTCCACGCTCGATGGATTGATCCGGCGGCGCCTGCGCGCCATACTGCGCAAGCAGGAAAAGAGACCAGGCATGGGGCGCTGCTACGAAGATCACAGACGATGGCCAAATGCTTACTTCGCAAACTTGGGGCTGTTCACCATGTCACAGGCCCATCACTATGCGAGCCAATCCCGATGAGGAAACCACTAACTGGAGAGCCGTGTGCGGGAGAACCGCACGCACGGTTCGGAGGGAGGGGAGGACGAGAGTCCTTCTCTACCCCTATCATTCGCGGAGTCACCCATTGCGTCGCCCTCGGCTTACAAGCATTGGGAAATTTATGATCCGACCCCTGGACGGCATCACCATCATCTCCCTCGAACACGCCATCGCAGCACCGTTTTGTACTCGCCAACTGGCGGATCTGGGAGCGCGTGTGATCAAGGTGGAGCGGCCCGGTGGTGGCGACTTTGCACGGGCCTATGACACGCGCGTCAAGGGGCAGGCTTCGCATTTTGTCTGGACCAATCGATCCAAGGAGAGCCTGACACTGGACCTGAAGCAGCCGGCGGCGCTGGCGATCTTGCGTGAGTTGATCGGGAAGGCCGACGTGCTGGTGCAGAACCTGGCACCTGGTGCCGCTGCGCGCATGGGGCTGGGTTTCGAGACGCTCAGTCAGGAGCATCCGCGCCTGATCGTGTGTGATATTTCCGGCTATGGTGAGGACGGCCCGTACCGCGACAAGAAGGCTTATGACCTGCTGATCCAGAGCGAGGCCGGTTTCCTGTCGGTCACGGGTACGCCGGAATCCCCGAGCAAGGCTGGCAATTCCATGGCCGATATTGCGGCGGCCATGTACGCCTACACCAGCATTCTGTCGGCTCTGCTGCTGCGCGGCAGAACCGGCGCCGGCTCGCACATCGATGTCTCGATGCTGGAGTCCTTGGCTGAGTGGATGGGCTATCCTCTTTACTACGCCTTCGACGGTGCAGCGCCGCCGCCGCGCTGCGGCGCGTCGCACGCCAGCATTTACCCTTATGGCCCGTTTCGGGCCGGCGACGGCGGCACGGTGATGCTGGGTTTGCAAAACGAGCGCGAATGGAAGCAGTTCTGCGAACGTGTGCTGCAGGACGCCGCGCTGGCCCAGGACACGCGCTTTGACAGCAATGCCCAGCGCAATCAGAACCGCAATGCGCTCGAGGCCATCATTCTTGCCGTGTTCTCGAAACTCTCTGCTGAACAGGTGGCGGCGCGACTGGAGCAGGCGCAGATCGCCAATGCACGCATGAACGACATGACTGGCGTCTGGGCGCATCCCCAGTTGCAGGCACGCCAGCGTTGGCAGAACGTGGGCTCACCGGCCGGCGACATCCCTGCCCTGTTGCCACCCGGGCGAAGCAATGCCTTCGGCTACCGCATGGATCCAGTGCCATCGGTGGGACAGCACACGGATGCGATTCTGCGTGAGCTGGGGCAGGACGAGGTTGCCATCGCCAGTCTGCGCGCGGCCGGTGCGATCTGATACGGTTCGTCATTGCGAGCGCAGCGTGGCAATCTATGAACCCGGACTTCCTGGATTGCCGCGTCGTTACGCTCCTCGCAATGACAAGACACTCTGGGATTGTGAATACTTGATCTGAAGGAAAACCTGAGATGACTTCTCCGACCGCCGAACTTGCAGCCTTTGCCGCTGGTCTGCGTTTTTCCGATATTCCGGCGGCCGTCATCCACAAGACCGAAGATCTGCTGGTGGACTGGTTTGCTTCGACTGTCGCTGGATGCGGCGCGCGCCCAGTCGAGAGCATCACGCGCTTTGCGCTCGCGATGGGGTCGCAGAGCGGAGCTTCGGAAGTGATCATCAAGCGCGCCTCCAGCAGTCCCTACCTGGCGGCAATGGCCAATGCTGCGGCCTCGCACATGGCCGAGCAGGATGATGTGCACAACGGCTCGGTGTTTCACCCGGCAACCGTGGTGTTTCCGGCGGCGCTGGCAGTCGCACAGGCGCTCGGCGCGAGCGGTCAGCAGTTGTTGACGGCGGCGGTTGCAGGATACGAAGTCGGCATCCGTGTTGGGGAGTTTCTGGGCCGTTCGCATTACAAGGTGTTCCATACCACCGGCACGGCTGGTACGCTGGCGGCCGCCGCCGCTGTGGGCAATCTGCTCGGACTCGACGCACAGCAGATGCAGCACGCCTTCGGCTCTGCTGGCACGCAGTCGGCCGGCCTCTGGGAGTTTTTGCGCACCGCAGCCGACAGCAAGCAGTTGCACACGGCGCACGCGGCCGGCGCCGGCTTGATGGCCGCTTATCTGGCCAGCGATGGTTTCACCGGTGCGGCGCAGATTTTCGAAGGGCCGCAAGGCATGGCGGCGGGCATGTCGAGTGACGCCGATCCGGCGAAGTTGACGGATGGTCTGGGTACACGCTGGGCCACGGCGGAGACCTCGTTCAAGTACCACGCTTGCTGCCGTCACACGCATCCGGCGGCCGATGCGCTGCTGCAGGTGATGCAGGCGCACCAATTGCAGCCGGCCGATCTGGCGCGCGTTGTCACGCACGTGCACCAGGGCGCCATCGATGTGCTTGGACCGGTTTGCCAGCCCACCACGGTGCACCAGAGCAAGTTTTCCATGGGCACCACGCTGGCGCTGGCGGCACGTTTTGGCCATGCCGGTCTGACCGAGTTCGATCAGCATTTTCTGGATCAGTCCACCAAGGCCTTGCGTGATCGGGTCGAGATGATTCTGGACGAGGAGGTCGATGCTGCCTACCCGCAGCGCTGGATTGGCAAGGTCAGCGTGACCACCACCGACGGCCGTGTGTTGCAGGGACGAGTCGATGAACCCAAGGGTGACCCCGGCAATACACTGAGCCGCGACGAGATTGCAGCCAAGGCGCTGCGTCTGGCGGCCTTCAGTGGCGGCGCAACAGCCTCGGAAATGCAGACTGCGGTGAACGCGCTTTGGGCTGTCGCTGATTGGGCCACGGTTGGAAACCTGCTGGAGGGTGCAGTATGAATTCTGGTTTCGACTCACTGGCGCTGGCGCGCTCGTTTCTGTTTGTGCCGGCCACGCGACCTGAGCGTTACGCCAAGGCGCTGGCCAGTGGCGCTGACGCCGTCATCATCGACCTGGAAGATGCGGTGGCACCGCACGAAAAGACCGGCGCTCGCGATCAACTGGCCAGTGCGTTTGACGTGCTTTGCGTGGCGGAGCGCGCACGAACAGTGGTTCGCTTGAATGCCAGTGGCACGCCCTGGATCGACGACGATCTGAAGCTCGTTGCCGATCTGGTCAGACTGGGCTTGCGTGCTGTGATGTTGCCCAAGGCAGATTCAGCTCATGCGCTGCGAAGCCTGGCGCAGACCCTGGGTGCCAGCTGTGCCTTGTTGCCCTTGGTCGAGTCGCTTGCCGGACTGGACGCAGTTGATGCGCTGGCCGCTGCGCCGCAGGTGCTGCGCCTGGCTTTTGGTCACTTGGATTTTCAGGCCGATGTCGGGATGGCGTGTGGCGCAGAAGAAGTTGAATTGGTGCCGGTTCGGCTGGCGATCATTCTTGCAGCCCGGCGCGCCGGGCTGGCGGCATCTATAGATGGTGTCACCGTGGCGACCCGGGACGCGGCGCGATTGCAGGAGGATGTGGCGCGCAGTCAGCGTTTTGGCTTTGGCGCCAAGATGTGTATTCACCCGGCGCAGATCGCTTTGGTGAACGCCGCTTTTTCACCGAGCGCAGCGGAACTGGACTGGGCGCAGCGCGTGCTGGCAGCGGTCGAGGCTGCCGGCGGCGGTGTGGTCAGCCTGGATGGCCGCATGGTCGATGGGCCGGTGGTGCGCCTGGCGCAGCGCACGCTGGCACAGAGTCGTCAGGGAATCTTCTGATTGTGTTGTGTCAGGTTCTTGGGCAGGATGCGGCTATTGAAGATTTGAAACCCCACTTGTATGAAGGACCCATCATGAAGCTTAGATTCAAGACCGCTGTGACATCCGCTTTGGCTGCATTGTCACTGGTCGCCGTGGCACCTGCCATGAGCCAGGCGAACTGGCCTGACAAGGCGGTGATCCTGGTCGTGCCCTTTGCTGCCGGTGGTCCGACCGATCTGGTGGCACGCCTGATCGCCGTCCCGATGGGTAAATCTCTGGGCCAGACCGTGTTGGTGGAGAACACGGTTGGGGCCGGTGGCACGATTGCCGCGGCGCGCGTCGCGCGGGCTGCACCCAATGGATACACGCTTTTTCTTCACCACCTGGGCATGTCCACGGCGCCGGCCCTGTACAAGAAATTGTCCTTTGATCCCTTGAAGGACTTTGAATACATCGGCCAGGTGGTTGACGTGCCCATGACGCTGCTGGCGCGCAAGAACTTTCCGCCCAACAACTTCAAGGAACTCGAAGCCTATGTGCGGGCCAACAAGGACAAGGTGTCCCTCGCCAACGCCGGGCTGGGTGCGGTGTCGCATCTGTGCGGGCTGCTCTTCATGAGCCAGATTGGTGTCGAACTCACGACAGTTCCATACAAGGGGACGGGTCCGGCCATGAACGATTTGCTGGGCGGCCAGGTGGATCTCTTGTGCGACCAGACGACCACCACG
>CAITQH010000311.1 GCA_903894475.1 uncultured beta proteobacterium | reverse complement strand
TTTGTCACCGGTTTTTGCGCGGTGAAAGCACTGGAATATGAGAGTTATCTGCGCGAGATCAGCGCCTGGGAGCGGCGCTTTTTGCTGCCACAGGTCTGACTGAACTGATGGAATCTTTGCACCCCATGCTCCCGAAAGAAATCACGGTTTTCCAGCGCGGCTGGCTCTCCTCCAACAACATCCTGATCGTCGGCAAAGAAAGCACGGCGCTGATTGATAGCGGCTATGTCACGCATGCGCCGCAGACCGTGGCCCTGGTCGAAACGGCCCTGGGTGGGCGAGCGCTCAATGTGCTGGTCAACACCCACCTGCACAGCGACCACTGCGGCGGCAATGCCGCGCTGCAGGCGCGTTACCCGGATTTGAAGACACTGATTCCGCCGGGTCTGGCCGGGCACGTGCGCGCCTGGGACCCGCATGCGCTGACCTACGCGCCGACCGGCCAGAACTGTCCGCAGTTTGATTTCACTGCGCTGCTAACGCCGGGCAAAGAAATCAGGCTGGGCGACACCGACTGGCAGGTGCACGCCGCGCCCGGCCACGACCCGCACTCGGTGATTCTGTTCGAGCCGGCCTCACGCGTGTTGGTCTCTGCCGACGCGCTGTGGGAGCGTGGCTTTGGTGTCGTCTTCCCTGAGCTGGAAGGAGTCGATGCGTTTGAGGCGGTGGGCGTAACCGTTGACCTGATCGAAGGGCTGAAACCGGCGCTGGTGATTCCGGGTCACGGCCCGTTGTTTTCGGATGTCGAAGCCGCGATTGCCTTCGCCCGCGAACGCCTGCGCGGCTTTGTGGCCAAGCCTGACAAGCACATCAAGCACGCCGTCAAGGTCCTGCTGAAATTCAAGCTGCTGGAGCTGCAGAGCATTGAAGTTGCCGACTTTCTGGCCTGGGCGCAGAGCACGCCTTACTTTCTGGCAATCTACCAGCAGCATTTTTCAAGACTTGACTTTGCGCAGTGGGTGGATGAACTGATTGCCGACCTGGTTCGTGCGGGCGCGGCGGCGCGTGAGGGGCAACTGCTTAGCAACGTCGGCTGAGTCGCTTTCAGTGATCCGTCACTGAGCGCCGTCTTGTGCACACGCCGCACAAATGCAGGCCGTGCCGCGAGCCTCCTCGGGGACGCTTGACAGCAATGCCGCGTCAAACGTGACCTGCGTGCACCAGCAGGGCGGCTGCTTGACGCCGGTTTCACGCTGCGCCTCCGCCGCGCACTGATTGGGCTTGCCGCACAGCGGGCAGCGGGTCGGGTCGACGCCTGGCCTGGTATCGCTCACGCCGAGGCCTTCACCTTCAGCCGCCACGCGTGCAGCAGCGGCTCGGTGTAGCCGCTGGGTTGTGCCAGGCCCTTGAAGACCAGATCGCTCGCTGCCTGGAAAGCCATGGAGGTCTCGACGTTGCCAGCCATGTTCTTGTACAGCGGATCGCCGGCGTTCTGCTTGTCCACCACGGCGGCCATGCGCTCCAGAGTTTCCTGCACCTGAGACTTCGTCACCACGCCATGGTGCAGCCAGTTGGCGATGTGCTGGCTGCTGATTCGCAGCGTGGCGCGGTCTTCCATCAGGGCCACGTTGTGGATGTCGGGCACTTTGGAGCAACCCACGCCCTGGTCAATCCAGCGCACCACGTAGCCCAGAATGCCCTGTGCGTTGTTGTCGAGTTCCTGCTTCTTCTCGGCCGCGCTCCAGTTGGGTTTGCTGGCGACGGGAATGGTCAGCAGCTTGTCCAGGATGGCGCTGCGCTCGGCGTTCACGTCGGTCTTCTCCAACTGCTTTTGCATCACCACCACGTCCACCTGGTGGTAGTGCAGCGCGTGCAGCGTGGCCGCGGTGGGGCTGGGCACCCAGGCGGTGTTGGCACCGGCTCTGGGGTGCGCAATCTTCTGCTCCAGCATGGCTTTCATCAGGTCGGGCATGGCCCACATGCCTTTGCCGATCTGCGCCTTGCCGCGCAGGCCGCATTCCAGGCCGACGAGCACATTGCTTTTCTCGTAGGCGGCAATCCAGGCGCTGGACTTCATGTCGGCCTTGCGAATCATCGGCCCAGCCTGCATGGCTGTGTGCATCTCGTCGCCGGTGCGGTCCAGAAAGCCGGTGTTGATGAAGGCAACGCGGCTGCTGGCCGCAGCAATGCAGGCCTTCAGGTTCACGCTGGTGCGGCGCTCCTCGTCCATGATGCCGAGCTTGACCGTGCTCTCAGGCAGGCCCA
>CAITQH010000310.1 GCA_903894475.1 uncultured beta proteobacterium | reverse complement strand
CGAAAGTCTGTGGGGACGCTTGAAGGTCGGCAGGCTATACGGCAGACGGTTTGTCACGCGACGTGACGCCATGGACGAAGTGATCGATTGGCTAGCGTTCTACAACCACAAGAGATTGCACTCGACGTTGGGCTACGTGAGACCGATGACGTTTGAGCAACGCTGGATCGCGGCCCAGCAGCAAGACAGAAAGTCCGCATAATGGGCAGCCTAAGGAGTCCGGAAAACAGGGGCAAGTTCATGATGCCGAATTTGTTCGCATGAAGCGCTCCAAGACACGAAATACCGTTCTGATGATGGATATTGACTTCTTCAAGCGCGTCAACGACACACATGGCCACGCGGTTGGCGACCAAGTTCTGAAACGGGTGGCGCAAACCATCCAGGCCACGGTGCGGGAAAGCGATTTCTGCGCCCGATTTGGTGGTGAAGAATTCCTCGTGTTATTGCCTGCCACCGAAACGCATGCGGCATACCAGGTGGCCGAGAAGTTACGCCAAGCAATCGAATCCGCGCCTGATCCCATCGCCGGGCGCATTACAGTGAGCATTGGTTTGGCAATGGCAGACGCCGAACAAGCGAATGAGGATGTGGCGGTTCGGGAGGCAGACGACAACCTCTATAAAGCCAAAGAAACTGGACGAAACAAAGTTGTGCCGCAGCTGGCAATCGTGTGAGCCAGCCTGCCAATTCGGCTGTGCAGCGGTCATTGGGTACGTAGTTACCGTTTCGTTGATATGCGTCAAAAACTGTCTGGTCTTGAGCCAAGTATGACCACCGGCAGGCGCACACTGTCGTCTCATGAGCACGCTCTCGCCCATTTCGGATAGAAGTTTGGGGGTGCGGGTGTTCGTGATCCTGTTGCTGCTCAACAGCACGCTGATGCTGTTGGCCTTCTATTCCGTGATGGACAGTAAACACGGGTACGAAGAACGAGCCCGGCTCACCACCCAAAATCTGGCCCGAATGGTGGACCAGAGCGTGACGGCCAGTGTCGGGAAGATTGATTTGACGCTGCTCTCAGCGGTTGATGAACTCGAACATGCGGTGCGTGAAAACGGCCATCTGGACCATTCCGATGCCTACGCTTTCCTGATCACTCATCAGGAACGTATGGCCGAACTCTCAAGTGTGCTGGTGGCTGACTCGAAAGGGCTCGTCATACTTGGCAAAGGCGTGTCCGCCAGTACACAAGCAAGTTGGGCAGATCGTGATTTCTTCTCCACATTGCGCGATCACGCCGACTATGGCTTGTACGTAACCAATCCGCTTCTTGGCCGAGTCAACAATATCTGGATCATTTCGTTTGTGCGTCGTTACAACAAGCCAGACGGCAGTTTTGCCGGTGTCGTGTCGGCGTCAATTCCGGTGACTTACCTGGGCAATCTCCTGTCTGCATTGGAT
The DNA here is from genome assembly GCA_903894475.1 of uncultured beta proteobacterium. Classification (GTDB taxonomy): domain Bacteria; phylum Pseudomonadota; class Gammaproteobacteria; order Burkholderiales; family Burkholderiaceae_C; genus Rhodoferax. Next base: position 1,909 of record CAITQH010000310.1, on the reverse strand, counting down.
GTCGGTCCAAAGGGCATTGCTGTGCTGCGGGATGCCAACTTGGGCTTGATCGTGCGTCATCCTGCTCTCGAGGGGCCTGTCGGGGCTATCGGTGCAAGGGGTGCCTCCAAAGAATTGAGTGACGCAATCGCCGCTGGGCAGCGCGATTTCAGTTTTCATAGCCGGACGTCCTTGGACGGTGTGGAGCGAACCACTTCCTATCGCCGGATGTCCAGTGTTCCGTTTAGTATCGTTGTCGGGTTGGGTAGCGAGGATTACCTGGCTCCGTGGGTGGTTGGCGTAGAACGCGCCATTGGCGCAGTGGCACTGTTCTTTCTTGTGACCTGCGCTTGCGCTTGGCTGATCTGGCGTGGCCAGATCAAGAGCAGAGAGTTGGAGGCAACTCGTGACCAGGCACTGGTTCGCCTGCAAAAGATCGCCAACCGGGTTCCTGGCATGGTCTACCAGTATTTGTTGCGACCTGATGGCAGTTCTTGCTTTCCATTTGCCAGTGAGGCGATCAAGGAAATCTATCGCGTCAGCCCCGACGAAGTACGCGAGGATGCCTCCAAAGTGTTTGCGAACCTGCACCCTGACGACTACGACGGCGTCGCTGCTTCTATCGAACAGTCAGCAAGAGAAATGAGTCCCTGGGCATATGAATTTCGCGTGAAATTTGACGATGGTACGGTGCGCTGGCTGTTTGGCAACGCGGTGCCTGATCGGCAAGAAAACGGCGCAGTTCTCTGGCACGGGTTCATAACCGATGTAACTGAGCGCAATGAGGTCAAAGAGGCCATGGCGGAAATCACGGAAAGTTATCGCACTTTGGTTGAGTGGTCGCCTGAGCCCATTGTCGTGCACCGAGATGGCAAACTGCTTTATGTCAATCCCGCTGCCACAGCGATGTTTGGTGCCAAGTCGGCCCAAGAACTGATCGGAAGACCCATTCTAGAGCTGGTACATCCTGAGTTTCGCCCGATAGTACTGGCGCGAGTGAAAGAGCAAGCTGAAAAGGGTGTTGCCGTGCCAATGATGGAGGAAAAGTTTCTCCAGATTGACGGTACGCCAATCGACGTCGAGGTGCAAAGCAGAGCCATTCTTTACCAGGGAAGCACAGCCTTTCAGGTCGCCATGCGAGACATCACGTCACAGAAAGCTGCCCAGGAGCAGATTCAGACCCTTGCCTTCTTTGACCGGCTGACCGCACTGCCTAACCGCCGACTCCTGTTGGACCGCCTGCAACAAGCCCTGGCTGGCGTGGGCCGCCAACAGCGCCAAGGTGCATTGTTACTGGTCGATCTGGACAATTTCAAAGACATCAACGACGTGCTCGGTCACGCGCAGGGCGATTTGGTGCTGCAGCAGGTTGCCAAGCGTCTGGGCGCTTGCGCCCGTGAGCGAGATACTGTGGCTCGCGTGGGTGCTGATGAATTTGCCGTGTTGCTGGCTGATTTGGATCAAAACCAACTGGAGGCCGCCATGCAGGTCGAAGTCTTAGGGCACAAGATCCTGGACGCGCTCAAGCAGCCCTATCAATTCAATGGCTCCGAGATGTCCTGTACCGCCAGTATTGGCATCACCCTTTTCGGCGAACAGCACGATGACAATGTCGAGGCACTCAAGCGTGCAGAAATGGCGATGTATCAGGCCAAGGCCCAAGGTCGCAACACGCTGCGCTTCTTTGATCCCAAGATGCAGGCCGTCGTCAACTCCCGCGTCGCCATGGAAGCAAGTCTGCGAGAGGCAGTTGGGAAAGATCAGCTTGTGCTGCACTACCAGCCGCAAGCGACCGACCAGCACCAGATCACGAGCGCCGAGGCACTGCTGCGCTGGCTCGACCCGAAGCGCGGCATGGTCTCACCGGCAGAGTTCATCCCGATGGCCGAGGAAACGGGTCTGATCCTGCCCATTGGCAATTGGGTGCTGG
>CAITQH010000309.1 GCA_903894475.1 uncultured beta proteobacterium | reverse complement strand
GGCAGCCTCTTTCAAGGCGGATTTTCTTCAACAACTCGCTGGCAGGCTCATCTTGCGGGTCTTGGGGAACGAGTAGGCCCCGCACTGCGAGTTGAAGGATGATTTGCTCCAACGCATCGACCGCCTCCGGTCGGTCCAGCAGCAGGTCGAAGTTCTCGGCCACGCGCTCCCAGTTCTCTGCCAAAGCATGGGCTGACTCGCTGGCGGCCAGGGCATCGAAAAGTGTGGAGGTGAGTCGGGCATGCTGCTCATCGGCCAGACGCCCGTTCAGTTCCAGGGCGTCGCACAGCTTCATCAGTTCTTCAACGCGGGTGACGATGCGGATTTGCTCGGCGAGCGGTGGTAAGGGGAAAGGCTTGTTTTCGAAATATGCCCGAGAGAGACGCTTCTGCCCCGCAGACCCGGTCATCTTTGATTCGCCTTCGATGAGGAATTTGGGCGACTTCAAGAACAGCAAGACGTACTGTGGTGATATGCCTTCCAGTGGCCGAACGATATGAAGCTCCGTTGTTCCGGCGCCGATACCATTGCGCAAGTTTTTAAAAACTGTCGACTTGCCGTTTTCAAAGCAAGGAGTGATTTTTGCCACGCCTACATCGCCTTCGGCAAATTGGGTAAACCCAGTCTTGATATCCCGCCAAGGCCGGGGCTCATCAACATGCGCGGCCAGGAAAGAGGCGGGAATTGAGCTCATCTGAACAAAGGAAGCTACAACCTCGTCGTTGGCATCGTTTCTGGGGTTAATCACCCCGATTGTTCGCAGGTTTGACCACTCCCATCCGGCAGGTAACACGTACGCCCCTTCCAAGAAGTCGGCCTCGGTTAGAGCGCTATCGAGCGTGGATTTCTTGTTTCGGGATAGTTGGCCTTTGATTAGCTCTATTCTTTTCAATAGCATCCCTGCCGGTTCATCGTTCGAGTTTTGTGGAACCAACTTGCCTTGGGTTGCAAAGGTCAAAATCAATTCCCGCAGCCGTGCTACCCCGCCCGGCGCCGTGGCCAGCAGGTCAAAGTTCTTGAGCAATAGCGACTCGCTCACAAAGCCTTCCCAATGGATTGCGCCAAAATTCCCTTGAGTTGGTCTCTCATGCCCTGTATTTCGGTTTGCAGCCGCCGATACTCGGCAAGCAGTTGCTCCGGGTCGTGATTGGTCAACTCAGCAGCGTGCGGATTCTTCTGGTCAAGGTTGTAGCCACCGGCTTCAATGGCCTCAATACTGACCTTCCAGGCAAATTCACCCTCAACACGACTGGCAAAACCGTCGGTCTCGGTGCCCCACCATGCCTTTTCCACGTCAAACTCCTCGATGCGGATGGGCTTGGTCTTGTTGTAGTTCTTTGCGCCTGCCGGGTACTGGTGCTCGTAGTACCAGATGTCTTTGGTTGGCTGGCCCTTGGTGAAGAACAGCAGGTTGGTCTTGATACCGGTGTAAGGGCTGAACACGCCATTGGGCAGGCGCACGATGGTGTGCAGGTTGCACTCCTGGAGCAACTGCTCTTTGATACGGGTCTTGACGCCCTCGCCGAACAAGGTGCCGTCGGGCAACACCAGGGCAGCACGACCCTGGTTCCTGAGCAAATGCTTGATGAGCACAAGAAAGAGGTCAGCGGTTTCCTTGGTGCGAACGTCCGCCGGAAAATTGTTCTCTGTACCTGGTTCCTCAACGCCGCCAAACGGGGGGTTGGTGATGATGACATCGACCCGGTCGGCTGCACCGTAGTCACGCAATGGGCGGGTCAGCGTGTTGTCATGGGCAATCAGACTGGGCACCTCTACGCCGTGCAACATCATGTTCGTGGTGCAGAGCATGTGCGGCAGCTGCTTCTTTTCGACACCGCGCACGCTGCGCTGCAGGATGGCCTGGTCTTGCTCGTTCTTCACCTGTTTGCGCAGGTGTTCCAGCGTGCAGACCAAGAAGCCCCCGGTACCGCAGGCTGGGTCCAGCACCACTTCACCCAGCTTTGGGCTGACCATATCGACCATGAACTGTGTGACCGCGCGGGGCGTGTAGAACTCGCCGGCGTTGCCGGCGGATTGGAGGTCTTTGAGAATCTTCTCGTACAGGTCATTAAACTGGTGGCGCTCGGCCTGACGGTTGAAGTCGATGGCGTTGAGCTTATTGATGACCTGGCGCAGGAGCTGGCCGCTCTTCATGTAGTTGTAGGCGTCCTCAAAGACGCTGCGCACTACATAGCCACGCGGGTTACGGTCCGCATCACCGACGATGGCTTTGAGCTTGGGGAACAGCTGGCCGTTTACAAACTCCAGCAAAGCATCCCCAGTGATACCTTCCGCATCCGTCGCCCAATTGCGCCAACGCAAGTTCTCCGGAATCGGGCTCTTGTATCCCTCGCGGGTAATTTCCAATTCTTCTTCCTGTGCGTCGAAAACTTTGAGAAACAGCAGCCAGGTGAGTTGCGAGATGCGCTGTGCATCGCCGTCCACCCCGCTGTCCTGACGCATAACGTCCTGGATGGATTTGATGACTGATGAAATATTGGACATGCAGGGGTTCTATCGAAGAGGAATTCAGGCTGACCGAAACGAGTAGAGCTCGGTTTCTATGAGGTGTAAGGCGTTGAGATACTGGTCACGTCCGCCAAAGCTGCGAACCAGCTCTACGGGCGTGCCGAGGTAGGTCAATGGTGGCACGCTGAGTACATACATGCTTTCGATTGTCTGGAGGCCTTGGTCAGCATATTTGTCGATGAGTGCATCGATGACTTTGCGGGCCACTGGACCATACTGGGTGAAGACATTGCGCTTCTTGACGCGGTTAGCGCGCTCTCGGCGGGTCAGCAGGGGCATGTTCCAGGCAACGTGGAGCAGCAAATCGAATGGGTCAAGGTCCTCGCCAACCTCTTGTGCCAAAGCCTCCAACAGGACACCCTGGTCTTCGAGCTCACGCAACAAGACGGCTTTGCGGTCGGCATCGTTCCATGCCTGAAGAAATTGGTCCAGGGAACTGTACTTTGAGGTGATGTTGACGCGGGTGTAGTCGCGCAAGCTCTCGGTGATGAGCTTGCCTTGGGCGTTGAGGTACTGCACACGTTCGCGTGCGACGGCTACATTCACGATGCCGCCGACGACGTAGCGCTTGATTTCAGCTCCTCCACCCTCGCCGGGGCCAGCGGTTGACGTACCTAGCGGCGGTTCTTGGCCCGGGGTGTCACCCGCTGGCTCTGGCCCGCCGGCCATATCAACTTCTGGCGGTGGCTCAGGGGGCGCAACCGGTTCGTCACCCTTGGGCTCGTATATCTGCACCGGGTCGCCGTCGAAGGTCTTGTCCGCAAAGATGTCAGTCGCCCGTTTGAAGTCGAGGATGGTGAACCAGGTCTTGCCCAAGTCCTCGCGCAGGCGTGTGCCACGGCCGATGATTTGCTTGAACAACGTCATCGATTTGATGTTCTGGTCCAGAACGATGAGTTTGCAGGTCTGGGCATCCACACCGGTGCTCATGAGTTTGGATGTGGTGGCGATAACCGGGTAAGTCTTTTCGGGGTCGATGAAGTTGTCCAGCTCCAGCTTGCCTTCCGGGTTGTCGCCGGTGATTTGGACGACGTATTTGGGGTGGTCTTTGCAGATGTCGGCGTTAGCATTGGACAGGGCCTGGCGCATGCGGCTGGCGTGGTCAATGTCTTCACAGAAAACGATGGTCTTGTCAAAGCGATTGGTGGCCTTGAGGTACTCGGTAATCTTGGCGGCCACGACTTCGTCCCGCTTTTCCAGAACCAGTTTGCGGTTCATGTCGGTCGCGTTGTAAATGCGGTCTTCGATGACGTTGCCCAACTTGTCCGTCATACCCTCGGTGGGGCGCCAGCCGAAGGTGTCCTTATCCAGGTCTACGCGTATGACCTTGTACGGTGCCAAATATCCGTCTTCGATGCCCTGGCGAAGGGAGTATTGGTACACCGGCTCGCCAAAGTATTCTGTGTTGGAGATGTCTTTCGTCTCTTTCGGGGTGGCGGTCAGGCCGATGTGCGTGGCAGACGTGAAGTAAGTCAGTATCTCGCGCCAGGCAGAGTCCTCGTCGGCACTTCCGCGGTGGCACTCGTCGACGATGATGAGGTCAAAGAAGTCCGGTGAGAACTGCTTGTAGATGTTTTGCTCTTCTTCAGTGCCGGAGACTGCCTGGTAAAGGGAGAGGTAAATCTCATAGGACTTGTCGACCAGTTTGGTCGTCTTATTGACGGCCACGTCGAGCTCTTCAACAAAATGTTTGCCAGTGCTGCCATCGACACGCTCGATGCCTTTGGCATTGGGGCTGAGCTTGGCCATAGCACCCTTGAAGGGTCTGAAGTCGTTGACCATGGTCTGGTCGATGAGGATGTTTCGGTCGGCCAAATACAGAATGCGCTTCTTGGCCCCGCTCTTCCACAGGCGCCAGATAATTTGAAAGGCGGTGTAGGTCTTGCCGGTACCCGTCGCCATGACAAGCAGGATGCGATGCTGCCCATTGGCAATGGCCTGCACCGTGCCATTGATGGCGTTCATCTGGTAGTAACGTGGCGTCTTGCTGGGCGAGTACGGGTATTCAGTCACCTTGCGGACTTCTGGGGTCCAGCCCTTCCAGAGGCAGTAACGTTCCCAAAGGTCGGCAGGCGTCGGAAACTGGTCGAGCGTGAGATTGCTCTCCAAAACGCCATCGGCCAGGGTGGCGTCGCGAAATACAAAGCCATCCCCATTGCTGGAAATGGAAAACGGCACATTGAGCATCCCGGCGTAGTTAATGGCCTGCGGCATGCCAGCACCGACGGCATGGTTGTTGTCTTTCGCCTCGATGACGACCAGGGGAATGTTTGTCTTGAAAAACAGGACGTAGTCAGCACGCAGGACGGACCTTTTGTCACGGGCGGCGTGGCTGCCGCGGACGACCACCCGGCCGGGGCGCAGGGTGTACTCGCGGTATATCTGCTCAACCGTGTCCCAGCCCGCCTGTTGAATGGCTGGCGTGACAAATTTCTCGCAGATATCGGCTTCTGAAAGCTTCTTCTTGTCCACTCCGCTTCCTGTCTCGGACGGCCACAGTTTGGTGCGGTCGACGCTGTTTTGCTTATGGCTGATTATTGACGAAGAAACGGCAGGGATGCCCCGACTTTTTTCCCGCCACCAACCCTGCCCAAACTCCCGCACCGCACCGCACCACCTACCTGGCCCAGGCCTGACCACCGAGGACTGCCCCGGTACACCGGTCAGTTTTTTTTGGTTCCTTACGGGGTTTACCTGATATGGCCTAAGTTAACACCGTCGTTTGACTATTGAAGGGTGGCGGTGAAGAAGCGCCGGTAATGCAGCGAAAGTGACGCTTTCGAACACCCAACGAGGTCGGCCACCATACCCATGGTTGGAATTTGGCCGGCCGCTGTGAGCTGACCGATTGCAGCGGTGATTTGCTGCTCACGACGCTCACGTTTGACTTTTGCAGCCGCTGCGGCACCAAGCGTCCCTCGCCATGATTGCAACTCGCTAAATGCAGTGGTGAGGACACGCTTGCCATGGTTGGCCCATGACCAGCGGGCCACGCTCTTGGCGATGGCTTTGCACTCAGCAAAAGGCAGCAGCCCTCGGCCCGCGAGAAAGGGTAGATGTTCGTAACTGGCAGCGTTAATGCGGTTGGCAGTTGCGATAACCAATTCTTCCCATGCTTGATAGCCGGCAGGACGGCACGCATGGACGTTGTCATAGGCCCAATAGCGGACGCCGTCAAAGAGGAAAACATTGCGCCCGATTTCACCGCGCGGCATCCTGTTGTAGGCTTGGGCTCTTTTTACTGTTAGCGATACATATTCGGTCAACTCGTCAAGGGAGCGCCCTTGGTCAGGCCCCCTGTATAGGGTCCACATAGCATTGACTGGGTTCTTGCACAACTGGCCCGTAAAGCCTTCATCAGCGCCAAGTCTTTGTGCCATAGCGCTTTCAATCGCAGCGAGATATTGTTGCGGCTTGACTCGCGCATGTTCATGTCGTCCGACTGGCGTTTCAAGTTCGTAGCCAATGTGCCCACTGTTCTTTCCGGGTGAGATGGCGGCCCAACTCGGGGCCGGCAATCCCAACTCGTACTCCCAAGCGTGAACATCAGCCAGGTAACGCAGGGGTAGGTCATGAAAGCGATGGCGCTCTTGGTGCCAATCGAGGTCAAACACCAGTCTGGCGTACGAGACGGGGCTGTTGGGCTGAATGTACGCATGGGTCAACGCATGTGGCGCCGTGCGAATTTGGCTGTGGTCTTTTGTTGCGCTGCACCGCGGTTTGCGTGCGAGGCGGTCTTCGCTTGCAAATAGCGTAAGGGATTGGGCACGAGACAGTTCAACGTCGTCTAAGTGCTCAAATAATGGTGTCGCCATGACGGTCTCCAATGCGGAGACCGTGTTGCTATACGTTTCATTCGATTTGTCCGCTGCGCTCTATTCCCATTGCTTGGTAGGCGGGGGAATAGGGCCATTTTTCAGCCCGCCCAGTGCGGTCTGTAGACTTTGTGTAGCGACTGCGCCTTCGAGTGCAGTGAAGAATTTCCGGCAATCGTTGGGCTTCACGGATGAAGCTCAAACTGTCCATGAAAACGAGTCAAGTCCGACCTGGCAGCAGCCATCGCAAAAGCCAACGCCGCCACCAAGACATGCCATCAAGCGATACCCAAAACCTTTGAGTGGACGTGGCCAACACCGAACGCGGTTGCGCGGCGGTACTCAAGGAGGGCTGTAGGCTGCGGATTAGTTCCGCCATAACCAAGTCTGCTGGTTCCCCCGCTTTGGTTCGTGCTGCAAAGTCTTTTAGTAGGGGATGCAGTTCCAACGGAAGCGTCACGCTCACTTGCTTTAGGCCAGCATTTTCAGCCTTGGTACGGGCGCGCTGGGTTCGTGACGCACCCGAGTTTTCGACTTGCTTGGTCGCGTCTGGCACCCAGGCCCGTACCGGTTTCAGTCCCAAGCTACGCGCCTTGGTTGCCAGGTCGTTGACTGTTTCGTCTTCTGTGATGTTGCTTGGTTGGAAAGGTGTTGATGCTAAGTTGGACATAGGTTTTTGTTACATGTGACAGTTACATGCACGTGTAGCAACACCCATTCATTCTTTCCACCCGCTATAAATTTCAAAATCCATCGACCCCCCGCCCATATAGGAATCTTGGGAATCGAACAGCGCATGGTTATCTATCCCGAACGGGCTACCACCCACATCCACTCCACCGCAGCTGTCACCAACCATCGGCAAGCCAGTTGCCGGATTTACCATATGCTCTATGTTGTGAAGCGTCACATCGGTATCTTCCGCGTGCACCGTCAATGCGTCCCAAATCGTTGACCAAAGTGACATCTATTCCTCCAAAATTCAACGCCTCGGCGTGAGGCACATCGCGACAGTTTTCAACCCGCCTTAGCTAATGCAACTGCAGCCGGTTCGACTCAGTCAGCATAGATTTCAGGTGCTCCGACCAGATTGGCCGGATTCAAGATTTCGAGCCAGTTCTATGGATTTACAGGGCTGGCTCAAGCCCCCTGAACGTGCGTGTTGCCGTCTTTCTGAGTTCGTCGCCATGCGACTGTGCAACCAAGGCAGTCAGCGGGCAAGTGGTGGAGACCAGGCCGCAGCCAAGGGACCGGGCGCAGTTCCACCCAAGGGCTTGCCGCTTGCACGCTGACTGCCTTGGATACGCTCGCATTTAGGGGCGATGAACACCAAAGACAGCTAAACGCACTGCACATGCACCAATGCCTGATGGGACGGCAGGAGGGCCTGCCCTGCTGCCGTCCTTTTCTTGCAAGCCGACATTTCGGCGCGCAGTCCTTCTGCCTTGGCAGTAGGACGAAGGGGAGCCGTGCAAAGCATGGGGCAAGGCGTTCAGCCGCAGCCTGCGAACGCGCGGGTGGCCCCAGCCACCCAAGTGAGCACGGGGGGAGCCACAAAGCAAGCACCGGCAGGTCGCCAGACCGGCGCCGAGGGCTAGGCATTTTCCAAAATGCCGGTGCTGCCGTGGGGGGCGATAGCCCCGCGCCCCAAGCGGTACGCGCGGGAAACCGTGTCGCGTCAAGTGCAACGCAGACCGTCAGCCGGCGACGCGTCCAGCGGTGAGGGGTGACACGGTTTCCCGCGCGTGGAGTAGCCCGCGCAGCGGGTCACGAAAGGCGAGGGGCGCCGTGACTTCTAGGGACACGGGTGGCGTCCAGACGCCCGAGCAGCCGACCGGTCGTCCAGAACGGAATAAGGCTGCGGTGTCCCACAGCCACAAAGTGGCTGTTCGTCCCGCCCGTTCATCCCCCCTCGAAGAGGGCAACGAACAGGGTGCTCGTCGCTACACGGGTTATCACGACAAAGGAGATAACCCATGGAAAAGCGCGATGGTCGGGTAGTTGCCCGAGACAATGACTTGCGACTGCTCCGAGCTCTTCACAGGTTCGGATGGCTTCGAACCAGAGACTTGGCCGCATTGGTGTGGCAACGCTGGGCAGCAAAGCCACACGCGGGCAGGCCAAGCTTGCAGCCGCCGACCTTTACACCTTCTGGGCTACGCATGGCCCAACGAACGCTGCGCAGACTGCGGCAGGGTCGCTTGGTTTTGCAAGCGCGTGGGCCGGATGGCAGTCTCACCTTTTCACTTGCAGAAGGTGGGGCCCGCTTGCTGCAAGCGCATGGGGTCAAAGCCGTCACCGGGAAGGACCTGATGCGCAGCTTCAGCACCAGTCATTTTCGGCACCGCTGTATTTCTAATGAGGTCGCCATCGGCGCCATCGTCGAGGGCTTTCGAGTAGCAACCGAACGGGAAATTTCCCGAGGCCTTTGGTTAGGGGGAGAGCAGGGTATTGCGGGTAAGCGTCCGGACGTCTTTATACGAGGCGCTTCTGCTTGGTGGATAGAGGTTGAGCGCAGCCGCAAAAATTCCAAGGACTACTCCGCCCTGCAGCGATTTCTGACAGCCG
>CAITQH010000308.1 GCA_903894475.1 uncultured beta proteobacterium | reverse complement strand
GCGTTGTTGTCGAGTTCCTGCTTCTTCTCGGCCGCGCTCCAGTTCGGTTTGCTGGCCACAGGAATCGTCAGCAGTTTGTCCAGGATGGTGCTGCGCTCGGCGTTGACGTCGGTCTTCTCCAACTGCTTTTGCATAACCACCACGTCCACCTGGTGGTAGTGCAGCGCGTGCAGCGTGGCGGCGGTGGGGCTGGGCACCCAGGCGGTATTGGCGCCGGCCCGCGGGTGCGCGATTTTCTGCTCCAACATGGCCTTCATCAGGTCCGGCATGGCCCACATGCCTTTGCCGATCTGCGCCTTGCCGCGCAGGCCGCATTCCAGACCGACCAGCACATTGCTCTTCTCGTAGGCGGCAATCCAGGCGCTGGACTTCATGTCGGCCTTGCGGATCATGGGCCCTGCCTGCATGGCCGTGTGCATCTCGTCGCCGGTGCGGTCGAGAAAGCCGGTGTTGATGAAGGCAACGCGGCTGCTGGCCGCAGCAATGCAGGCCTTCAGGTTCACGCTGGTGCGGCGCTCCTCGTCCATGATGCCGAGCTTGACCGTGCTCTCAGGCAGGCCCAGCAATTTCTCGACGCGGCCAAACAGTTCGCTGGCAAAGGCCACTTCGAACGGGCCGTGCATTTTGGGCTTGACGATGTAGACGCTGCCACGGCGTGTGTTGCGGATGCCGTTTTGTCCATTGGCTTTGATGTCGTGCAGGGCAATGGTGGTGGTGATGACGGCGTCCAGAATACCTTCAGGAATTTCGCGCAGCTGTCCCTGGCTGTCGGTGTAGAGGATGGCCGGATTGGTCATCAGGTGCCCCACGTTGCGCAGGAACAGCAGCGAGCGGCCATGCAGCGCCACATCTTCGCCGCGTGGTCCGGTGTACTGGCGGTCCGGGTTCAGGCCGCGCTTGAAGGTCTTGCCTTCCTTTTCAACGTCTTCGGTCAGCGTGCCCTTCAAGATGCCCAGCCAGTTGCCGTAGGCCAGCACCTTGTCGTCGGCATCCACCACCGCCACCGAATCTTCCAGATCCAGAATCGTGGAGAGGGCTGACTCCAGCACCAGATCGGCTACGCCGGCGGCGTCGGTCCGACCAATCGGATGCGTCTTGTCGATGCGGATGTCCATGTGCAGACCGTGGTGCGACAACAGCACCGAGGAGGGCGCGGCCATTTCGCCCTGGAAACCGACAAACTGCGCCGGGTTTTTCAGGCCGACGATCTTGCCGCTCTTTTTGGTGACGGCCAGCTGGTTGTCGATCACGGCATAGGCGGTGGCGTCAAGGTGCGAACCGGTTTTCAGCGGCACGCAGCGGTCCAGCACGTGGCGTGCGTACTCGATGACCTTGGCGCCGCGCTTCGCGTTGTAGCCCAGACCCTTTTCGCAGCCGTCGGCTTCTGAAATGGCATCGGTGCCGTACAGCGCGTCGTACAGGCTGCCCCAGCGCGCATTGGCCGCATTGAGCGCATAGCGGGCGTTGGTGATGGGCACCACCAGTTGCGGGCCGGCTTGCAAGGCCAGCTCGGCGTCGACGTTCTTTGTGCTGGCCCGGACCTTCTGCGGCACCGGCACCAGGTAGCCGATCTTCTCCAGGAACTTTCGATAGGCTTTCATGCCCCGCGCGCCAGCAATGGCGCCGGGATTCGCCTTGTGCCAGGCGTCTAGTTCGCTTTGCAGGCGGTCGCGCTCGGCCAGCAGGGCAATGTTCTTCGGTGCCAGATCGGCCACCAGGGCGTCAAAGCCTTGCCAGAATTTGGCGCTCGCGATGCCGGTGCCGGGCAGCACCTGGTTTTCGATGAACTGGTGCAGTGCGCTGGCAACTTGCAGGCGGTGGACAGGGGTGCGTGCGGTCATGGTGGGAAACTCCGGTTAGGGTGAATTAAGGGCTTTGACTGTCATCCCGGACTCGATCCGGGATCCAGTGCCACGCAAGCACTGGATTGCGGATCAGGTCCGCAATGACAACCTCCTGGGCGCGATGACAACCTCCTGGGCGCAATGACAACCTCCTGGGCGCGATGACAATGAGGGGTGGCATGGGTGTCATAGTGATTAGGGGGCGGGGAGGGGGAAGAAATCGAGGACGTCGCGCAGACTGCTGCCGGTGCGCGTGGGCTCAGTGCCCAGTTCTTCAAAGGGCAACTGGTAGCGGTTCACCCACAGCGTCTGGTAGCCATACCAGGTCGCGGCCAGCGCGTCCCAGGCATTGCTGCTGACAAAAACAATCTGCCTTGCCGGCAGACCGGTCGCCTGTTCGCCCAGGGCATAGGCGGCCGGATCCGTCTTGTACTTGCGGATGGGGTCGACACTGATGACGTGGTCCAGCAGGCCATCGAGTCCGGCCGACTTGACGGCCAGACTCAACATGGCAGCGTCACCGTTGCTGAGTATTCCGGTCGGAATGCCGCGTGCCTTGAGCTCGCCAAGTACCTGCCGGTTCTCCGGGAATGCGCTCAGATGCCGGTACTGGTTCATCAGGCTGTCAATCTGGCTGTCCATCACGGCCAGTGCAGCCGGCGTTGGCGCAACGATTCGCTTGACGGCATAGACCAGGGC
>CAITQH010000307.1 GCA_903894475.1 uncultured beta proteobacterium | reverse complement strand
GTTGTCACTGCCATTAACCGTCAGGTTGCTCAATGCACCGCCGGTGGTGCTGACGTCACCGGCTATAAACCCGGTTGGCGCTTCGCTGAAGGTGAAGGTAATGGTGGCCGTCTCGCCTGCCTTGACTGCCTCAACATTGCTCGTGATGCCCAGCGTCGGCGCCAGTGTGTCAATGCTGATCGTGGGCGTGGTGCCCGCAGCGCCCCTGTTGCCTGCTGCGTTCGCGTACGAGCCGCTGGCCACCGTGATGCTCGCGCTACCTGAGGCCAGGCCGGCTGTTGGCGTGAAGGTCGCCGTGTAGATTTTCGGATCGGTTGTGGCAGTGGGCTCACTTAGCGTGCCGCCTGTGGTTGTCACGTCAGTCGCAACAAACCCGACCGGCGCTTCGCTGAAGCTGAAGCTGACGGTGGCGGTCTCACCGGCCTTGACGGCTGCAACATTGCTGGTAATCGCCAGTGTCGGCGCAACGGTGTCCACGGCGATGCTGCGCGTGGCCGTAGCCGTGCCACCACTGCTCAGGGTGGCAGTAACACTGATGGTCTCACCGCCCTGACCCATGGCGTTGGTGTCGGCAGCCGTCAGGGTGTAGCTCCAGCTTGTGCCACTCACCGTGGCAGCGCGCGTGAGGCCCCCAAAACCCAGGCTGACGCTTGCACCCGCAACGGTGCTGCCGGTGATGGTGGTGGTCTGCTCGCTGAGGTTGATGACGTCATCGCCAGCGATGTGGTCAATGCTTACGGAGGCGCTGACTTTGGTGGTCAGGCTCGATACCACCGCCGTCAGGCTGGTATCGATGCTGCCGCTGGTGCTGCCGGCGGCGCTACGGGCGCCGACAATGAGTTCTTCGACCGTGCCAATGGCAAGCGTGCCGCTGGAACCGGTAATCGCCAGGTTGGCGTTCAGGTGGTCGATGGTGACCTGCGCGTTGCCACTGTTGGCCGCGTCTACCCCCGACAGGGCAGCCAGCACGGCGCCGTATTTTTCACCTGGAGTCAGACTCTCCGGGGTGTAGGCAGGGTTGGGTTTGCCGCTGGCGTCCACGGTGGTGACGATACTCGTGCCGGCGAGGTCGACCAGACCGAAGGCGCTGGCCACTGCGTCGTTCGTCTGCACCACTGCGGCGGCTGTGATCGCTTGCGTGCTGGCGCCGCCATACACGGCGCCCGCCTTCAGCGCGGCCACCGTGGTCAGGGCATTGATGTTGAGCGTGGTCGTGCCCGTGCTGGCCACGCCCAGCGCCATCAGACTGGCGGTGAGGTCGCGCGCCTGCCCACTGGCTTCGTCAATGTAGTCGCTGATGTTGGCACCACTGTCGTCGTCGCGGACCTTGGCGATGAGCACGCCGGTGTAGGTGCCGACGTCGAAACTGCAGTTGCCGCTATCACTGAGCTTGGTGCTGCCGAGCAAGGTGCTGCCATCGGCCTGATAGAGGTTTACCGTGAGGCCGTTGCCGGCAACCAGTGGGCCAGCAATGACCGACACATTGACAGCGTTGTGCACCACTGGCGTCACTGGGACGACAGGTGTGGCAGGGGCGGAGCTGCCACCACCGCCGCCCGCAGCGGCCAGCAGCAGACCGCCACCGAGAACACCGAGCATTTCGATGCTGCCGAGGCTGTGTGGGAGCATGGCAGCAGTGTCATGCGAGGCATTTGGGATGTAGGTGATTTCGCTACCTGGCAGACCGATCAGCACTTGCTGCGTAGCGCCCTGCGCCAGCGCCAGCAAGGCATCCCGGCCGCCGTGCGCGTAGGCCAGCGCCATGCCGTCGCCGAGCGCGGCGACGGCTGCCTTGTCGCCATCGATTTGGTAGTTAGCCGAGTCACGGCCGGGCAGTGTGACCTCACAGGCCGCCGCCTTGCACACGGCGTAGTAGTTCTCCAGGGTGAGGGCAATGCCGTCGGCGTAGCTGAGCTGCAGGTCGTCGCCCTTTCGGCTGGCGATCACGTTGTCGAGCAGTTGTTCCTCGCCTGCCTTGCTCTTGACCACGCGGTAGTGTTCACCAGCCCGCGCCTTGATGACTTTGGGCTGACCAGGTTTGAGGGCCACGGTCGTCTTGCCGTTGTGCAACGCGAATGCGTAAGCCTGTTGCGGCTCTGTTAGTTTGCCTGGATTTGCCATTTCTAGTCGCTCCTTAGTCGCACTGTGCTTATGGTTTTTTCAACGTTCATTCATCGCCCCGCCAAAGGCCTTGAAAACAGGCTTGGCGAGGTACTGCAATACCGACCGGCTGTTGGTGCGTATGTCCACGGTGGCGGTCATGCCCGGCTTGAGCGCCACGTCGGCCAGCTTGGCGTTACGCTGGTTCGCCTCGGCGTCGAGCCGGATGTGGGCGCGGTAGCTGTTGCTGACTTGACCGTTGGCGCCTTGCTCGGCAAGGGTGTCGGCACTGATGTAGCTCAGCGTGCCGTGCAGCGTGCCGTAAATCGAGTAGTCGAAGGCGTCGAGCTTGACCAAAGCCGGCAGTCCCGGCTTGAGCTGGCCGATGTCAGCCGGGTTGATCCTGACTTCGATCACCATGCCGCCGTCGGTTGGCGAGATCTGCATCAGCTCATCGCCGCTGCGCAGCACGCCGCCGATGGTGTTGACCTTGAGGTACTTGACGATGCCGGCCACCGGCGCGGTGAGCTCGGCATGGCTGAGAATGTTCTGCCGTTCATCGAGCTTGTAGCGGCTCGATGACAGTTCTTCGGCCAGCTTGCTGGCTTCCAGACGGGCGTCCTGCAAATACTTGTTGCGCGTCGCATTGATGCGTCCCTGCAACTCGCTGACCTGGCGCTTGGCACGCATCACTTCGAGGCGGCTGATGTCGCCGGTCTTGAGCAGCGCCTCGTTCATGCGCAATTCATCCTGGGCCATTTCCAGGGACTCCTGCAAGGTCGCCAGTTCTTCCTGCACGCCGCGCTTGCGCTGCGCATAGAGCGATTGCTGAACCGCCACAAATTGCGGAAAAACCCTGGCCAGCCGGCTGAAGTCGGGGCTGGCGCCGTTGGCCTCTGCCTCGGCACGGGCAAGAGCCGCCAGCAGCGCTGCGTCTTTGGCCCGGCTTTCTTCGTAGGCAGCGTGTGGGCGTTGCTTTTCCAGGATCGCCAGTAGCTCTCCGGCCGCCACGCTTTGCCCTTCGTGAACCAGGATTTTTGACAGCACACCGCCGTCGGCGGCCTGGATGATCTGGGTACGCGCACTGGGTATCAGTTGGCCTTGGGCGCGCACGGTCTGGTCGATTTCAAACAGTGCCGCCCAGAGCGAAAAAATCCCGAGTCCGACCAGCAACAGCAGCGTCATCGAAAACGACCGGCGCGCTTGTGTCTGTGTTGCGGTGCTCATGCGGCTGCCCTTTGCGCTGTGCCCTGCAGTTGCTGCAACACCTGTGCCTTGGGTCCGTCGACCACGATCTTGTGGTTGGCGATGACGATGAGCCGGTCGACCAGATCGAGCATCTCAGCCTTGTGCGTGACCAGCACCAGCGTGGCTTCGGGTTTGAGCGCAAACTTGAGTGCCTGCGTGACGTGCTGTTCGAGAGCGCGGTCGATCGAGGCGGTCGGCTCATCGAGCAGCCAGATAAGTGGCTGGCGCAGGAAAGCGCGGGTCAGATTGACGAGCTGGCGTTGCCCACCTGAGAGGCCGCTGCCGCCTTCGAAAATCTCCTGGCTCAAGCCCTTGGGATGCGTCTTGATCACACTTTGCAACAATCCGGTCTGCTGCGCTGCGCGCAATATGGCTTCGTCGCCGGGATCGAGCTGACCCAGGATCAGGTTGTCGCGCAGCGTGCCGGCAAACAGGCGGCCATCCTGCTGCACATAGCCTACGCGCTCGGCCAGTACCGGCTTGGCAATGTGCGCCAGATCAACGTCGTCGAGCAGGATGCGCCCCTCCTGCGGCTTGTACATACCCGACAGCAGGCGCAGCAAGGTGGTCTTGCCGGCACCGACTGGACCGAGCACACCGATCTTCTCGCCGGGCTCAATGGCCAGATCGGCCACCGCCAATGCCTGGTTGCCGCCGTAGCGGGCCACAACGGATTCAAAGCGGTAGCGACCCTGGATGTTCTCGACCGCAATCGCCTGCTCCTGACCGTGATGGTCGTCCTGCAGTTGCCAGAGTCGGTCCAGCCCCTGCAGCGCCGCTCGGGCATGCGACCATTGCAGGAGTTGTGCCGGGATGGCAGCGACCGGCGCAAGAATGCGGCCCGACAGGATCGAGCAGGCCATCAGGCCGCCCATGGAGAGTTCGCCACGGCTGACCATCAAGGCGCCAACGGCAGTGATCAGAATGTAGGAGACCTGTTGAAACGCGGCCGTCAGGTGCTGCGAATGCTCGCTGATGTTGCGCATCTGCAGTTCGTGGTCGCGCGCTGCGTCGGTGGTTTTCATCCAGCGCGAGAGCATGCGCCAGCCGCCCTGGCCGGACTTGATGGTCTCGGCGCCCTCGACGGTTTCTACCAGCAGGCCGGTTTTTTCGTTGCTCGCCACCATGGCCTTGCCGGCAAAGTTGTCGATCCGCCTGCGGTAGTACAGGCCAAGGGCCAGACACAGAACAAAGAAGGTCAGCGGAACCAGGGCCAGGCTGCCGGCAACCATGGCGATGACACCGGTGAACAGCAGTGCGAACGGCGCATCGACCAAGAAGTTGCTGGTGACCGAGGTAAAGAAGCCGCGCACGGTTTCGTAGCCGCGCATCTGCGCCGCCAGCGCACCCACGCTTTGCGGCAGTTGGTCCATCCGGATGGCGAGAAAGCGCATGAAGACGGTGCGCGCCAGGCGCTGGTCGATCTCTTCGATGAGACGGTCGTAGATGCTGGTGCGGACACGCCGCGCCACCAGTTCGAAGGCAACGGCGGCAAGCACGCCCAGCGTCAGCACCAGCAGGGTCTGCAAGCCACCGGTGGGCACCACGCGGTCATACACCTGCATGCTGTAAAACGAGGTGGCCAGGGCGATCAGGTTGATCATCAAGCCGCCCAACACCGCTTCACGGATCAGTTTGCCGCGGGAAAAGACCTCGTGGCGAATGAGTTGGTATATCGGACTGGCGCTGGCAACAAAGGGCGGTGCCAGCTTGAGCACGGCGAAAGTCTGGGCGGACGTCTCGGCGCTGGTTTCCTCGACCCAGCGCTTGCCCGCTTCATCCAGCCATTCACTGACCCATTGGTCCTGCGCGTTCTTGCCACGCAACACGCCCCATTGCCCGGCGCGCGCGCCGCTGTGCGCGTGGATGAGCGCCGGCACCAGCACCGGGTCGGGTGTGGCAAGCCAGCGCGGGGCGCCAACATGAAGGTGTCGCGTCACTGTCTTGAGCTGGCCCTGCGGATCGTCGGACGGTTTCAGCAGTGCAGCCTCGGCGGCTTCCTGCAGCGCCAGTCGATCCACGCTCTCGTGCTGCAACTGGGCCAGCCGCGCCAAACAGTGCAGCAGGTGCGGGACACTATCGGAAGGAGCGTTCATGAGCGCCCGGCAAGCATGGCTGCCAGCCCCTGTGTGTAGAGCGCCAGGCGCCAGCTGACGAGCATATAGGTGGACTCAATATCGGCCAGTTGAACTTCGGTTTGCGCCATCTCACGGGCGGCGTTCATGACGTCGAGCCAGGATTTGCGGCCGGCGAGAAACTGCCGGTCGTAGGATTCGGACACCTCGGTGGCGGCGCCGAGTGAGGCCTTGAGCGCGCCGAGCCGGTCCTGCGATACCAGCACCAGACTGTGGTCAGACAGCACCTGCTCGCTGACCGCGCGGCTTTGCGCCATGACATCAGCCAGCGCCGCTTGATGCAGCGCTTTTGCCGCATCCACATTGGACAGGCTGGACAGGCCTGCACCCAGACGACTGCTCAGGCCGATGAAGATCCGGCTCTCAGGCGCTGCGCCGCTGTAGGTGTAGTTGCCATATTGGCGTTCAGCACGCAGATAAACCTCGGGCTTGAGTTCGGCGCGCCGCTCGGCAACGCCAGCCTCCTGCACACTGGCCTGCGCCTTGGCCCGCTCAATGGCGGGATGCTGCTCCAGTGCCCGATCGAGCAAGGCCGGCAAGGCGGCAGGCAGCCCGCGTGGCGTGGCCATTGCGGCGCTGAGCTCCTGCGCTTGGACCCGGCGTCCTAACAACTGCTCCAGATGGACCAGCGCAATGTCTCTTTGGGCACGCACGGCCGCCAGGTCGGCGCCAAGTGACTTGAGACGGGCAACCGCCAGCATCAGATCGCTTTGCGCCGAGGCGCCTTCCTCGATGCGCCTTTGCACCTGAGCGTGCAGGTTCACATGGGTGGCCAGACTTTTTTCGTTGGCCTGAATCTTGAGATGGGCCGCCAACCAGTCGCTATAGGCTTGTACCACCCGCAGTGCAAGCTGCTGGCGCGTCTCTTCAAACGCTGCGCGACTGACCAGCAGCCCGGCCTGCGCCCTTTCCAGACCGGCGCTCAAGCGTCCGCCGCTCCACAGCGGCTGCTGCAAACGCAAGGTGGATACGCTGCTGTCGCCCAGATAGGCGGGGTCCGACCCCGTTGCAGTGGCCTTTTCCATGGCGAGGGAGACCGTCGGGTAGTACTGCCATCGGGCACTCTGCACGCCGGCCTGCGCGGCGTCCTGCTGCGCCTGCTGAGCCTGAATCGCAGGATGTGCGTCGAGCGCCGCCGCAATAAGCGCCTCCAGCGCAGCTGCTTGGCAGGTCCAAGGCAGCAGCAAAAACAGCAGTGCAGCGATGCTTGTTGAAGGTTTTGTCATGGCGTACTTTGCTCTGTGGATTTGTCCATACCCCGATTTCAGCAAATCGGAATCGGCAAAACTTGCAACTGCTTACAGGCCAAAGGCATGGATTGCCGCGCTTCGCTCGCAATGACTACCCGGCCGTCATCGCGAGCGCAGCGTGGCGATCCATGGATTGGATATTCGTCAGTGCAGCAGTTGCACCGGCAGGCAGAGCTGGTAGCCTTCTTTCCAGAGCGACTTGATCGCCGGGTCGGGGGCGCCGACTTCGTGCATCTTCTTCTTCAGGCGCGAGACGCGCACTTCAAGCGCGCCTTTGCCGTTGTCGTCCGCCTCAATCTGAAGCAACTCCTGCATGCGCCAGTAGGGGAGCTTGCAGCCGGGGGCCTCGGCCAGGTTCTTGAGCAGCAGTACCTCGGGCGGTGTCAGGGTCACGCTGCCAGCCGGCCCGATCAACTGCAGCCGCGCGGTATCGACGGTGACATGTTCCATGCGCTCGCGTGCTTCCACCACCCGGCGCATGATGCTGTCAACGACGACGATCAGTTCCGTCGTTGAAACCGGCTTGGTCAGGTAATTGTCGGCGCCGCAGACATAGCCCTTCAGGCGGTCTGCAACGGCGGTGCGCGCCGTCAGCATGAGGATATGGATGTCGCGATGGGCAGCGCGCAGGCGCTTCGCAATGCTGTAGCCGTCTTCGCCGGGCAGATTGAGGTCGAGGATGAGCAGGTCAACCGTCTCGCCCGCCAGGCACTCGTCCAGATCATCGGCACAGCCGAAGCCGGAGACCGCGTGCCCTTGCTCCGTCAGAAAATCGACAAACAGTTCGCGCAGGTCTTCATGATCCTCAACAATGGCAATCTTGAGGCAGGAGTTCTTGGAAGCAATCCGCATGGCAGCAATTAGATCAAGCTTGGCGCGGCAAAACTTGCAACTGCTTACAGGTGCGGGTCACGCGATTAGCGTGAGCCCACCAGAAAGGCAGCAGGCGGCAGTATGGGAATGCTGCGCCACGGGTGCATCTGCGTCAGGTGCGGGTCGCTGGCCAGGATCAGTTCGGCGCTCACCGCCAAGGCAAGCGCCAGAAATTTGTCGTCTTTGGGATCAGGACATTCTGCGATGTTCTGGGTGACCTCAACCATGCGCAGGTGCAGCATGATTCCGTCCAGAAAGGCTTGTCGCTGGCTCTTGCTGGCATAGCGGTCAAATTTTGGACGCAGCAACACCTGTTGCAACTCGCCCAAAGTGGCAGGTGAGGCACACACCTCGTAGTGGCACAAAGCCCGCTCCAGCGCCAGTGCGGGTACCGATTGGGGTCGGATGGCCGCACTGATCAACACGCCGGTGTCAATGACGATGGTTCTATCGAAGCTCATGCACCAACTGATTCACGTCGGCATCGGTCAGCGCAGCCAAGGCCTGCGGGTCCGGCGCCTGCTGCTGTGCGAGGCTGGCGCTATATTGCGCGAACCAGTTACTTGCCGCTGCGCGGCGGGCGCCTAAATCGTTTAAGGCCTGCATGTCCTGGTCACAAATGACATAGGCCACGGGTCGACCCCGCCGGGTAACCTGGATTGGCTCGCGTTGCGAGCGGTCAATCAATTCGCCAAATCGGCTTTGCGCCTCGACCGAGGTCAATGTCAACATATTCAACTCCGTGAATTAGCCATAACGGCCAACATGGCCATATTAGCCGTATTGCCACTTATTTGCAAATACTGGCATTTGTCTTCCCGGACTGGGCATCTGTCATCCCGGGCTGTTAGGTTGTCATCCCGGGCTTGACCCGGGATCCAGTGCCACGCATGCGCTGGATTGCGGGTCGAGCCCGCAATGACAAACTGGGTGGCAATGACAACCCGCTTGCGCTTACAGGTGCAACTCAAACAGGGCTCGATCCCCTTCTGGCAGGTAGCGCAGTTCTCCCCCGAGCAAGCGCGCCAAGGCTTGGGAAATGTGCAGCCCCAGGCCGGAGCCGGTGAAGCTATGTGCCTGCGGCGCCCGGTAGTATTTCTCGAAAACACGGTGCGGATCGGGCGCGCCGGCGCTGCCGATGGCGTTGCCAACCACCAGGCGCAGGTGTGCGCCATCGGCGACAAGGTCAATGTCCACCGGCTCGCCGGCCTTGCCGTACTTCAGGGCGTTATCAACCAGATTGGCCATGACAATGCGCAGCAGTCGGCCATCGGTGTTGAGCGAGAGCGAATCAGCCAGGCGGGCGCGGATGCGCGTGGGGTCGCGGCTATCGGCAATGACTGACTTGACCAGCAGAACCATATCGCAAGGCATTCGCTCGATGGTGACCTGACCGTCGGCGAGCCTCTCGACCTGGACCGACTGGTCTATCACCTCGATCATGCTGTTCATGGCGCGCTCGGCCTTGTCAACGGTCTTGGGCGCCATCGGTTGGCTGCCAATGGCCAGGCGCAGCACGGTCAGCGAGGTACGCAGTTCGTGCGCCAGCATGGCCAGAAATTGCCCCTGGCGGATGCGTTCCTCATGCTCATGCCTGGCGTCCTGCTCGGCCTTCACGCGGGCATCGCTGACACTGCGGTAGCGTGCGCCCATCGCCACGTAAAGCGCGAGCACGCTGCCGAGCGAGGCAAACTGCAGGCTGTGCCAGACGAAAAAGCCGCCAGCGAGCAGGCCCAGTGCGTGGAGCATGAACACCAGCAACCCTGCCAAGCTGACAAAATTGGCCAGCAGCATGGCGCCACTGCCGGGCTCGCCGCGCCGCCATAGCTGGACGGCCAAAACGCAACCCACGCCGGTCATGAGGACGCTCACATTGAGGAACAAGGGCAGGATTTCGGTCTGCCAACCCATCAGTGCCAAGGGCATGGCGAGCAGAGGCAACCAGCAGTTGGTTTCATAAAGCCAGTACAGAACAGGACGTTCGCGCCCGACGCCAAACAGTCGTCGATAAAGGCCGTAATTGCTGCTGATGAGCAGAAATGTGAAGGCGCCAACCCAGTAGAAGCTGACCTGTGGCGTCGAGGGGAACAAGTATTGCTGCAAAAAGCCACTGCTGCCCATCAGGTGCCCGGCAAAAATGAGGAGCGTGGCAACAAACCACGGCGTCAGCGAATTGCGCGACCAGGCCCATGAATTGATGCTGAGCAGCGCGAGAACCGATACCAGCGCCAGACTGGCCATCAGCAGGTTGGATTCGGTAGTGGTGGTGGTAATAAAGTCGTCGGGCGTCATCAGACGTGCAGACAGCACAGCGCTGCTGGACGTGGCCAGACGCAGGTAGTAGGTGTGCGGCGTGGCGTCGGCGTGGCGCAGCTTGAAAACAAAGCTGCGGTACGGCACTTCGCGCGCTGCAAACGCCAGCGTGTCGCCAGCGCGGCGCTCCAGCCAGGCACCGGCGCGCTGCGGGTCTGGCTCGAACAGGCGCAAATCGTCAAGAACGGGCGGCTGGATGTCGAGCCAGGTTTCACCGGCACGGGTAACCGTGAAACGAAACCAGTGCGTGGTGCGGGTAAAGCCGCCAGCAAAGCCGCCACTGGGCAGCGACTTGAACTGAGCGGGGTCGGTGGCGGCAACGGCGGCTATGGTCAGCGAACCGGCCTTGTCAGGCAGCACGGCCAGATCGTTGAGCATGGTCGGTGCCGCGCGGACCCCGAAGCTGGCCAGAGCAATCAGCAGTGCGATGAACAGGCGGAAGTACATCCGGGTTGCTCAGCCCCGTGCAGCCAACAACTGAGTCAAATCGGATTTCAGTGCAGTGAGGTCCTCAGTGACCGTCAGATAAACGATTTCGTCGTCCACTGCATCGTAGCCATGAATGATACGGTTGCGCAGGTCAATAGCGAACTTCAGGTTTTGAACCATTTCCAACAACGCTGGCTCTATCCTGGCAAGGCGTGAACAGGCTTCGCCAAGAATTTCAAGTTGCCGCTCCACTGCAGAGCGGCGCATTTTTCGCTCGCATATTGCTCAAAGGAGCAAGCAGCCATGAACTCGTGCGCCGACTCAATGGCCGCGATGGCGTCAAACAGCAGCTTGGGTGCTTGGTCTGTCATAGACAACAGTGCGGCTCTGGTTCACAGACTGCAAGAAATACGGGTTGCGAATGTAGTGGGGGTTTACCAAATCGACCGGGCGGCCAAGCAATTTTTCCAATGACTCCGCCAGTTCAATCCAGCGACGGGCACGAGAGCCCGGAGCCTGTCTGTCAAGCTCAACCAAAAAATCAAAGTCACTTGCCTCGGGTTTGAAATCAGGCCCTGTCGCCGATCCAAACAGTTCAAGATGCGCCACACCGTAGCGCTCGCACAGTGCGGCAATGGAGGGAAGTTGGCTGGCGAGCGATGTTTGCATGGCGCGATTATCCTGCTTCATTGCGACGGCATCAACAACCGCCCTGTCATCGCGTTCTATCGTCACTGCGAGCGAAGCGCGGCAGTCCATGACTTTGAACTGCATGGATTGCCGCGCTGCGCTTTCCATGAACAGTTACACCCCTGCTTGTCATTGCGGGCCCCGACCCGCAATCCATGGCTCGCGTGGCACTGGATCCCGGATCAGAGCCTGCCCCGGGCTTGATCCGGGGTCCGGG
>CAITQH010000306.1 GCA_903894475.1 uncultured beta proteobacterium | reverse complement strand
GCCATATCAAACCAGTAATTGTGGGGGGCAGCGCATTACACGCAGCGACAAGCGTGGGGGCATCCGGCCGCCGCGCCGGGCCGCCCCAAGCAAGGCCAACCCCCTCGGGGGGCAGCGCATTACACGCAGCGACAAGCGTGGGGGCATCCGGCCGCCGCGCCGGGCCGCCCCAAGCAAGGCCAACCCCCTCGGGGGGCAGCGCAGTACACGCAGTGACAAGCGTGGGGGCATCCGGCCGCCGCTTCGGGCCGCCCCAAGCAAGGCCAACCCCCTCGGGGGGCAGCGCAGTACACGCAGTGACAAGCGTGGGGGCATTTAATACCCACCCTTGCCAAGCGGCTGCGGCAGACCGGCGACCTTGGGCCCCTGCTTGGCCGGGCCAAGGGGGAACAGGTCGTACAGGTACTTGCTGTCGACTGCCGGACGGATTTCAGCCACGCCCTTGAGCATGTTGCGAAAGTTCGGCGTGTGACCGTGCTCGCGGTATTGCTCGCGCAGGTAGTTCACGATCTCCCAATGCGCATCGGTCAACTCAATGCCTTCTGCCAGTGCGATGATGCGAACTGCTTCATCATCGTAATCGGGCTCCAGCAGGAAGCCTTGAGCGTCTGTTTCGTGCTCTTCACCGTTGATGTTATAGCCCATTGCCTGTTCTCCTTTTAGCAAAAATATGAAGCATTCTCTAGACCGCAGCAGCTGACTTGTGAGCCACAAAGATTCCGCAACCCAGCAGGCGGTGCCGCCCCAGCCCGCGCTGCTGTAGTCGCAGTGACTGTTGCGCCGGCAGCGAGTGCAGCATCAGGCTGAAGGTGTTGAGCTCCGAGCCCGCCGCCAGCATCTTCTGGTGTTTTCCGCAGACCCGCTCGCCGGTGATTCCCAAATCCGTCAGCTCACGCTCCACCAGCGCCATGAAGCTCATCTCGTCCTCACTGTCGGCGGCCACTTTGTACGCATACAAGGTGGCGTGGGGCTGTAGTTCACGCAGGCGGGCCGGCCCCAGGTCGATGCGATGTCCGGCCACGCTGAGTTCGAGCCGTGGCAGCGCGAGCAAGTCGGCTGAGCGTTGGGCTGTTACCCGAAGCACCAGCCGCGCGCGTTGCGACAGCAGGCCTGATTCCAGGCTGCCTTGCACCATTTTGATGGGGTGAATTCCGGCCAGCGGATCGGTCTCGAGCCAAGGCCACTGCGCGCACAGCAGTTGCTGCAAGGGCAGTGCGTGGTCACGCTGCAAGGTTGCCCCTTTGATCGGAAACACTGCATCAACCACTGTATCGGCCATTGCTTGCAAAGCTGTCATTGCGGTTCCTGCGCTGGTGGCGCCGCTGGCGTCTGAACTTGTGCCCAGTCGAGCAAGGCCTGACCCCAAAGTCGAGCGGTCTGCGGGTCGATTTCAAACACGGTGAATCTGCTTCTTTCTCGAATACGAGTGCGCAGCAAGCTCATGCCACCGGCGTCATAGTCCAGTTGCTGTAGTTCGATGACTTGTCCGCCCATGGGACAGGTCAGCTTTGCGAGCGGTGTAATGGTCGTCATTGAGCCGATTTTCTATCAACACCTCTAATTTGGCGCAATGGCAGCTCTGCCGTCTATAACCGGCACGGGTGGGGCCATATAGCCCCAATGGGTAGCACAGAATAGTCAACGCGGGTGATAGCGGATGTCGCTCAGTGACACGTACTATCTGCTTCAGAGTTGACTGAGAAACGTCCACCGAGAGGCAACTGTCAACCAAGAGAAATTGACCAATCGGCGCACACCGTTCGCCCCTGATAGGAGACACCATGAGCAAAGAACCGCACGACACCCCCATGCTCGATCAATTGGAGAGTGGGCCGTGGCCGAGCTTCGTCACTGGCCTGAAACGCCTGGCCAAGGACAATGAATACATGACCGATCTGGTGGGTCAGCTCGAGCACTCGTACAAGACCCGCAAGGGCTATTGGAAGGGTGGCACGGTAGGGGTTTTTGGCTACGGCGGTGGCGTAATTCCCCGCTTCTCTGAGGTGGCAGACATGTTCCCTGCTTCCAAAGAATTTCACACGCTGCGCATTCAACCGCCGGCCGGCATGCACTACAACACGGAGGTGCTGCGCAAATTGTGCGACGTCTGGGAAAAGCATGGTTCCGGTCTGATTGCCTTTCATGGGCAGTCGGGTGACATCATGTTCCAGGGTACCAGCACGGCCAAAGTGCAGGGTGCGTTCGATGAGTTAAACGAAATGGGTTTTGACATGGGCGGCGCGGGCCCGGCATTGCGTACCTCGATGTCCTGCGTCGGAGCGGCGCGCTGCGAGCAGTCCTGCTTTGACGAAGCGCGGGCGCACCGCAAGGTGGTTAACAGCTTTCTGGACGACATGCATCGTCCGGCCTTGCCGTACAAGTTCAAGTTCAAGTTTTCTGGTTGCCCGAACGATTGCATGAATTCCATTCAACGGTCCGACATGGCCGTCATTGGAACCTGGAGAGACAACATGCGCACCGACGAAGCGCTGGCACGCAAGTGGTTCGCCAAGCACGGCATGGGCGAGCTGGTGAACGATGTGGTGAGCCGCTGTCCTACCAAGACCATCATGCTCAAGGAGACCAAGGATCTCTGCATGGGTCCGAAGATTTCCAGCGTCGCCATCAATGACACGCAATCGCTCGAAATCGACAACGCCAACTGCGTGCGTTGCATGCATTGCATCAATGTCATGACCGGGGCTCTGGCCACCGGCACGGACAAGGGCGTGACGATCCTGATGGGCGGCAAACGCACGCTCAAGATTGGTGACCTGATGGGCACGGTGGTGGTGCCCTTCATGCCCATGAAGACCGAAGAAGATTATGAAGCCCTGGTGGAACTCGGTCAGAAGACCATCGATTTCTTTGCCGAGAATGCGCTGGAACACGAGCGCACCGGCGAAATGATCGAGCGGATCGGCCTGGTCAACTTCCTTGAAGGCATAGAACTTGCGATTGATCCCAGCATGGTTTCCACGCCACGCACCAACCCATATGTCCGGATTGACGGTTGAGACAAGGCGGTGGCAAGGAGCAGGCGACCGCCACATGACAGCATGACAGTAGTTCAAAGTTTCTGACGAAAACAGGAAGACAAACATGGCAACTATGCGCACCCCCATTGAAAGCGGCGTACCCGATAACAAGCAGTATCTGCACCCGCTGATGCTGAAGAACTATGGCAATTGGAAGTACCACGACCGGCCACGCCCGGGTGTGCTGCACCATGTCGCGCATAGCGGGGATGAAATCTGGACGGTACGCGCCGGCACGCAGCGCCAGATGGATCTGTTCACTGTGCGCAAGCTGTGCGACATCGCCGACAACTATGCCGATGGCCATGTGCGCTTCACGATCCGTTCCAACATCGAGTACATGGTGGCCGAGCAGACTCGTGTCGCGCCCTTGATCGAAGCCCTGGAGAGCAGCGGGTTTCCGGTCGGTGGCACCGGCAACTCGGTGACCATGATCGCCCATACGCAGGGCTGGCTGCACTGCGATATTCCGGGCACCGACGCCTCCGGTGTGGTCAAGGCGCTGATGGATGAACTGCACTATGAATTCAGGCACGAGGAGATGCCCAATCGGGTTCACATGTCCACTTCCTGTTGCGAAATCAATTGCGGTGGACAGGCCGACATAGCGATCATCGTGCAGTACACCAAGCCGCCCAAGATCAACCATGATCTGGTCGCCAATGTGTGCGAGCGCCCGTTGGTGGTAGCACGCTGTCCGGTGGCCGCTATCCGGCCGGCCATGGTCAACGGCAAGCCGTCGCTGGAAATTGATGAGGCCAAGTGCATGTGTTGCGGCGCCTGCTACCCACCGTGCCCGCCGATGCAAATCAACGATGCCGAGCACACCAAGCTCTCGATCTGGGTGGGCGGCAAGAATTCGAACGCCCGCGCGAAGCCGACTTTCATGAAAATGGTCGCTTCAGGATTGCCCAACAATCCGCCGCGCTGGGTTGAGGTCGCCGCTGTTGTGAAAAAGATCCTGCACGTCTACAAGGAGGACGGCCGGCCCTGGGAGCGTCTTTCCGATTGGGTCGAGCGTATCGGCTGGCCGCGGTTCTTTGAGAAGTGCGACCTGCCTTTCTCGAAATACCTGATTGATGACTGGCGCGGTTCCCGCGCGAGCCTGAATGCATCGACCCACATCCGCTTTTAAACACTGCGGGACAGACCAAGAGTTACACGAAGCGAACTTTGCTCTGTCCCCAACTGATTAGAGAACATCATGAAATTCGGTTTACTTGTCAGTGAAGGCCCCTACACGCACCAGGCTTCCGACAGCGCCTACCAGTTTGTGGTGGCGGCACTGGCCAAAGGGCATGAGATCCAACGCGTGTTCTTCTACCACGACGGTGTCAACAATGCGACCCGCCTGACCGAGCCGCCGCAGGACGACCGCCATGTAGTGAACCGCTGGTCGGCGCTGGCCGCAGCGCACAAGGTGGATCTGGTGGTGTGTGTGGCAGCGGCCTTGCGCCGCGGTATCAAGGAAGAAGTTTTGGCGCCGGGTTTTCGAATTTCAGGCCTGGGCCAGTTGGTCGACAGCGGTATCAAGACGGATCGCTTGATCACTTTTGGCGATTGATGGACGCAACGGACGAGATCAAAAAATGAGTGAACAACAAACAAGCGGCAGCAGCGGCCCCAAAGTCAAGAAGTTCATGTTTGTGAACCGAAAGGCACCTTACGGAACCATTTACGCACTGGAAAGCCTGGAGGTGGTGTTGATCGCCGCCACGTTTGACCAGGACGTGAGCCTGGTTTTCATCGACGACGGCGTCTATGAACTGGTCAAGGGCCAGCAGACCAAAGGCATAGGCATGAAGAACTTTTCGCCCAGCTACCGTGCGCTGGACGGTTATGACGTGGAAAAACTGTACGTCGATCAGGCGTCTCTGGAGCAGCGCGGATTGAGTGAAAAGGATCTGCTGGTTCCGGTCGAGGTGCTCGATGCCAAGGCCATGGGGCAACTGATGCAGCAACAGGATGTCATCCTGAGCTTTTGACCCCAAGGAAACACCATGTTGCACATAGTCAATAAATCACCTTTCCAGACCAACACGCTCGCGACCTGTTTGCGCATGGCACAGCCCGGTAACGCGCTGCTGCTCATCGAAGACGGCGTTTACGCGGCCACCGTCGGCAGTGCTGCCGAAGCTAATCTGCGCCAGGCCTGTGCCACGCTCAAGGTCTACGCCTTGCAACCCGACCTGGATGCGCGTGGCATGACTGGCAAATTGATGGACGGCGTGACACTGGTCGATTACGGCGGCTTTGTCGATCTGACAGTCGAATACCCCACCTCGCATTCCTGGCTGTGAGACCGCGGCGCGCCAGTGTCAACTTTTTTATCTGGAGAACACCATGAGTTTTGAAATCGACGGCATGACCTACGAAACCGACGAAGAGGGTTACCTTCTGAACCTTGCCGAATGGACACCGGAGGCGGCGGCTTATCTGGCAGAAGAAGAAAAGGTTCCGCTCACCGATAACCACTGGGAAGTCATCAACTTCCTGCGTGAGTACTACAACGAGTACCAGATCGCGCCAGCCGTGCGCGTGCTGACCAAAGCCATCGGCAAACAATTTGGCGAGGAAAAAGGCAACAGCAAGTACCTGTATGACTTGTTCCCCTACGGTCCAGCCAAACAGGCCTGCAAGATTGCCGGTCTGCCCAAGCCGACCGGTTGCATCTAAGGCCAGCGCCGGACCACGCCATGTCGATGCTGACGCTGAGCTACGCCCTGTTGCTCTATGTTGCCACTGGGGTGCTGGTCGTCGGCCTGAGCCTGAAACTGCGCAGCTACATCAAGACACCTGCGCCGCTGAAGATTCCAACGACGCCGGCGCCGACGACCGTTGCCGGCGTAGGCTGGCGCATGGCCCGCGAAGCCGTCTTCTTTGAAAGTCTGTTCAAGTCGAGTAAATGGACCTGGCTTTTTGGCTGGCCTTTTCACGTCGCCCTGCTACTCGTGGTGTTGCGTCACTTGCGCTATTTCCAGGAGCCGGTCTGGTTGCCTGTCGTGCTGGTTCAACCCTTTGGTACCTACGCCGGTTTTGCCATGGTGGCGGCGCTGGGTGGTTTGTGGGCCAGACGCTGGCTGGTCGACCGCGTACGCTACATCTCTACACCTTCGGATCACCTGATGCTGGCGCTGCTGCTGGCGATTGGCTTGAGCGGGCTTGGCATGCGCTTTGTCGTGCACACCGACATAGTGGCGGTGAAGAGTTTCATACTCGGCCTGCTGCGCTTTGACTGGCAGGCGCTGCCCGCTGACCCGATGCTGCTGCTGCATCTGGCGCTGGTGGCTCTGCTCATGCTCATCTTTCCCATCAGCAAACTGCTGCACGCGCCGGGGCTGTTTTTCAGTCCGACCCGCAATCAGGCCGATAACGCCCGCGAAGTGCGGCATATCTCTGCCTGGGCTGGCGCACTCGACAGGCGCACCTGAGCACGGACACGCACCATGGCCACTGCTGCATTTGAAACCCCCAAGCTCAAGAGCTACCCGGCCATTCCGTTGGTGCAGGTGGGTGCGATGTCGCACCTTAAACCCTTTGTCGCGGGTGCGCCGCTCCAGAAGGCGCTTGGATTCCCCGAGACCCTGATCGAGGACTGGCAGGCCAAGGCGATTGCCAAGATGGGCGAGTTGCTGGGCAAGTACCGTTCGCTGCAGGTCTATATGGACGCCTGCGTGCACTGCGGCGCCTGCTCTGACAAGTGCCATTATTTTCTGGGCACGGGCGACCCGAAGAACATGCCGGTGGCGCGCCAGGACCTGATGCGCAAAATCTACAGACGCTACTTCACCTTTGCCGGCAAGTATTTTCCCAAGCTGGTGGGTGCGGTCGATCTGACGCGCGAGGTGCTCGATGAGTGGTACAGCTATTTCAATCAGTGCTCTGAGTGCCGCCGCTGCTCGGTATTTTGTCCCTACGGCATAGACACCGCCGAGGTGACCATGGCGGCGCGCGAGATCATGGACTCGATCGGACTCGGTCAGAAATACTCGAACGAAATCATTGGCAAGGTTCATCGCATCGGCAACAACCTGGGTATCCCGGGTCCGGCGCTCGAAAACACGCTCGAAGGTCTGGAGGAAGACACCAAGGACGAGACCGGCATTGACGTCAAGTTCCCGCTCGATGTGAAGGGCGCTGAAGTGATGTTGATCACGCCTTCGGCCGACTTCTTTTCGGAACCGCATGTGGAAAGCCTGATTGGCTACGCCAAGGTGTTTCACGCCGCCGGCATCAGCTGGACCTTGAGCTCGCACGCTTCAGAAGCGGGCAACTTCGGCATGTTTATCGGCAACTACGAGCAGATGCGCAAGATCTCGATGCGCGTGCGCGAGGCGGCATTGGAACTGGGCGTGAAGCGGATCATGGTTGGCGAATGCGGACACGCCTGGCGAGTTGCCTACAGCTTCTGGAATACGCTGATCGGCCCGTTCGACTTTCTGGATCCACGCTACCCGGTGCCACAGCACATCTGCGAGTTTACCGACGACCTGATTCAACACGGCGCGCTCAGGTTTGACAAGGATGCCAATGATGGTCGCATCATCACCTTCCATGATTCCTGCAACGTGGCGCGTGCCTCACGCATGGGCGACCTGCCAGGCGGGCAGTTCGTCATACCGCGGCGCATCATTACTTCGGTCGCTAACCATTTTCATGACATGGCGTCGCACACCATTCGGGAGGACACCTTCTGCTGCGGCGGTGGCGGCGGCCTGCTGACCGACGACTTGCTGGAGTTGCGCGTCAAGGGTGCCATGCCCCGCATGGAAGCCCTGAAGGATGTCGTAGACGAGCACGGCGTGAACTTCATGGCCACCATCTGTGCCATCTGCAAAGCCCAGTTCACCAAAGTGCTGCCTTACTACGGCTTTGACATGAGCATGGTTGGCGGTGTGCACCAATTGGTCAGCAAAGCGATACGCCTGGGCGACAAGTAACTCTGCCCACTCGTCATTCATATACAAATGCTAGGAGACTTCCCACATGTCCGCTAACACCGAAGCCCTGACCGTCAAGCCGCTGAGCTTTCGCCGTTACAAGGATGGCGACACCAAGATCAAAACCTGGCAGTCGAAAATCCTTGACGCAGATCACAGCTACAAATGCCCGACCTACATTCAGAGTACGCCACCCTGCCAGGGCTGTTGTCCGGCGGGCGAGGACATCCGCAGTTGGCTCAACATTGTGCGCGGTATCGAAAAACCTCCGGTCGGTGTCGATGGTAAGCCGACCATGCCTTGGCAGGAATATGCCTGGCGCCGCTTGACTGACTGCAATCCCTTTCCGGCCATCATGGGCCGCGTCTGCCCGGCGCCGTGCCAGGGTGGCTGCAACCGCTCCAAGGTGGAGGATTATGTCGGCATCAACGCGGTCGAGCAATTTCTTGGCGACTACGGGCTTGAAAAAGGTCTGGGCTTTGCCAAGCCCGAAAAAGATAGTGGCAAGCGTGTTGCCATCATCGGTGGCGGCGTTGGCGGTCTGGCCTGCGCTTACCAACTACGCAAGATGGGCCACGCCTGTTCCATTTTTGAGGACTACGGCAAGATCGGCGGCATGCTGGCCTTTGGGCTGCCACCCTACCGGGTTGATCACGCCGTGGTGGATGCAGAGGTCAAGCGCATCATCGACATGGGCGTCGAAGTTCACACCAACACTCGCGTTGGCAGAGATGTCCGCTTCGAGGATCTGCAAGCTGATTTCGATGCCATTTTCATTGCGATCGGCGCGCAAAAAGGCAACCGCCTCGATATCCCGGGGTCCGATGCTCCGAACTGCATCGATGGGCTCAAGCTCCTGCGTGACTTCAATGAGGGCAGACTCACCAACTTTGAGCAGCGCGTTATCGTCATCGGTGGCGGCAATACAGCGATGGATGTCGCATCGGTTGCGTTGCGCACTGGCAGCCTGAACGCTCAGGGTCAGCGCGAGAACGCCAAGGTGCTGATTGCCTATCGCCGAACCCGTCAGGAAATGCCGGCCGACGAGATTGAAGTCGACGCGGTGGTTCGCGAGGGCGGTGAAATACAAACGCACGTGATCCCTGTTTCTGTGGTGCAAGGTGCTGACGGCAGAGCGACCGCGCTACGGGTTGCCAAAGTCGATTGGATCAACAAGAAGATGGTCATCAAAGAGGGCTCCGAGTACGACATCCCCTGCGACCTCATCATTGCCGCCATGGGGCAGTCGATCGAGTGGGACGACATGGCTGGTTTCAAGAACGCGAAGAATCTGGCGAATATCGACAAGAGCTTCCAGGCCACGGCCACGCCCGGCGTGTTCATCGGTGGGGACGCCGTCTTGCCTGATTTGCTTACTACGGCGATTGGCCACGCCCGCATTGCCGCCGAAGGTATTGATGACTATCTCGAGGGCAGGCCCGTCGAGAAGCGCCCCAAGGTCGACAAGAGTTCGTTTGACTTGCCGCGCAAGATGGCCGAAAAAGGCCTCAAGATCGGCCAGGCGCAGGAACCAATGCGCGGCACCGATACTTCCAGCATTGCCATCCATAACTACGACAACCGGTCGGATCGGGCGGTGGTCAAGTCCGACGAACTGTACCTCGGCCACTTCCCCTACACGGCGCGCAAGGTGCGCGACATGAGGACGATCGACGCCTCCAATGTGCTCGGCAACAGCGAGGAGCGCATCATCGCGCTGACGCAGGCCCAGGCGCAAGCCGAAGCCAAGCGCTGCATGAGCTGCGGCCAGTGCTTCGAGTGCGACAACTGCGTGGTCTATTGTCCGCAACTGGCGGTGTTCAAGGTGCCCAAGTCGAAGTCCACCACCGGGCGCTACGTGGACACCGACTACAACAAGTGCATTGGCTGCCACATCTGCGCTGACGTCTGTCCCTCCGGCTACATCAAGATGGGTCTGGGAGAGTAAGCAACATGGCTGGACGCAGCACACCGCGGCTTGTCATTGTCAGCATGTTGTGCTGGCTGGCCCTGCTGCTGGCAGTCATCCCGGCAGCGTCGGTACAGGCAGCTACCGCTTCATCAAGCCGGGTGCCGCAGCCGGTGATCGAGACTGCCCGTGG
This sequence comes from uncultured beta proteobacterium, assembly GCA_903894475.1. Taxonomy (GTDB): domain Bacteria; phylum Pseudomonadota; class Gammaproteobacteria; order Burkholderiales; family Burkholderiaceae_C; genus Rhodoferax. The sequence continues at coordinate 3,818 of CAITQH010000306.1, read as the reverse complement.
CGGTGAATGTGTCGCAGACCCAGCCTTCATGCGACGCAATCACATGAAACTTCTCATGCACCAGCGCGACGACACGCTGCGCGGGGGCATCCGTACCGGGAAGTATTCTCTGAAAGCCTGCATTGCCTGTCACGCCAGTGCAAGCAGCCAAAGCGTTACTGCCGAGCCGAGCAACTTCTGTCAGAGTTGCCACAGCTATGCAGCGGTAAAAATCGACTGCTTTGAGTGTCACGCCAACACGCCAGCCAACAGCGCCACACAGCAAGGGGTCAAGCCATGAAGCACGACGAGCCGACTCCCGCGAACGACGCTGCTGCGAGCCGGTCCGCCCGCCGTGGCTTTTTGGCGGCTGCGGCTGTGGGCCTGACGGGCATTGTGCTGGCACCGGGGGTTCGATTGATCGAGCTCGCGCAGGCCGCGCCTGCCGGTGCTGCGCTCAGTGCGGGCGCGAGCAGCAAGGTTCGCTGGGGTATGTTGATTGACAGCAACCAGTGCCGCGCTGATTGCAAGGCTTGTGTGACGGCTTGCAACAGCGAGAACGGATTGTCCGGCGGAACACTGCCGACCGATTCGCAGTGGATCCGCAAGATCGAAATCAAGGAAGTGCGCACTGGCAGAAAGCAGTACCTGCCGATGATGTGCCAGCATTGCGCCGAACCGCCGTGCGTTGATGTCTGCCCGACCGGCGCTTCCTTCAAGCGTGCTGATGGCATTGTGCTGGTGGATCGGCACCGCTGCATCGGTTGCCGATATTGCCTGATGGCGTGCCCCTACAAGGCGCGCTCCTTTGTCCATGAACCTCTGACTCATCAAAAGCCAGATGTGCCGCGTGGCATGGGCACTGCCGAAGCCTGTAACCTGTGCGTCAACCGCGTGGACCGTGGCGAACAGCCAGCCTGTGTTGCGGCCTGCACAGCCAGCGGACATGCGGCGTTCCTGTTTGGCGACCTGAACGATCCCTCCAGCGAGATCGCCAAACGGATCGCTACCTATCCGACGCGCCAGATTCGGGAAAACCTGAATCTCGACACGGGCGTGCGCTACATCGGTATTTGAACCCAGAGAATCGCCCATGAATATTGTGCTGAACAAGTTGCAAGGAGGCAGTCGCGGTCACTACCAACTGTTGGCCGGCCTGGTGCTGATGTTGCTGCTGGGCGTGAGCGCGCTGCTCTACATTGAACACCATGGCCACATCGTGACCGGCATGAACAACCAGTTTGTCTGGGGCCTGCCCGATGTGTTTTCGATCTTCCTGATGCTGTCGGGCACGGGCGCGCTCAGTGTCGCGCTGCTGGCTTCGGTTTTTGGCAAAGTGGAATACGAGCCGGTGGCGCCGCTATCGGGCGTGCTCGCGATTGCGATGGTATTGACGGGCCTGCTGCTGCTGATGCTCGATCTGGGGCGGCCGGATCGTGCCAGCCAGGCCATGCTTCACTTCAACCCCAAATCGGTGCTGAGCTGGAATCTGTACCTCTATTCCGGATTTATGGGCTTTGTCGGAGCTTATCTGTGGACCCTGATGGAGCCCGGCATGCGTCGTTTCACACCGTGGGCGATTGGTCTGGCGTTTGCCTGGCGCATCGCCCTGACCACCGGGACCGGCTCGATCTATGGTTTTCAAGTTGCGCGCCAGGGCTTTGATTCGGCCATTTTTGCGCCGATGTACATCGCACTGTCCCTGAGTTACGGTCTCGCGGTGTTCGTGCTGGTGCTGCTGCTGGCATGTCGCAGCAACGATATTGTGCTGGGCGAGGCCTTGCTGAAACGGCTGGCGCGCCTGCAAGTCATCTTCATCGGCGTCGGCCTGTACTTCGTTCTGATCCATCACATGACGAATTACTATTTCACCAGAAACCGCGATTTCGAGTGCTTTATCCTGTTCGACGGCGGTATCTACACATCGCTGTTCTGGCTCGGCCAGATTCTGCTCGGTACGCTGGTTCCTGTTGGACTGCTGCTGCATCCGGGAATCGCGCAAAGGCGCGCTCGCATCGTGGCAAGCGTTGCGCTGGTCGTTGTTGGAGCTTTTGCGCAGTTGTACGTCACCATCCTGGGGGGCCAGGCGCAGCCGCTGCCGCTGTTTCCGGGGCGTCAGGTCAGCAGCAGTTTCTTCGACGGTATCGTCAACAGCTACACGCCGTCCTTGCCAGAATGGGGTCTGGGCCTGCTCGGACTGGCTCTGGTCGGACTGATTGTCACGCTGGCACTCAGACTGATGGCCTTCCTGCCGCAAGCGCTCGATGACGCAGCGCTGCAGAAGTATCGTGCCAAACAAGCCCTTGCTGGAGGCTGAAACTGTGCCGTGCATGGCGCGTCTGATGCTGTCGGCGGCTCACAAGTCGTCGGGCAAAACCATCGTCACGACCGGTCTGTGCGCGGCACTATCGGCGCAGGGCCTGGTGGTGCAGCCTTTCAAGAAGGGGCCTGACTATATTGACCCGATGTGGTTGACGCAGGCCAGCGCGCGCGCCTGCTTCAATCTTGACCCGTATCTGATGAGCTCGCAGGCGATCGTCGAGTGTTTCTCGCGCCAGGCGTGCTCGGCCGACATCAACATTGTCGAGGGCAACAAGGGTTTGTACGACGGCCTGGCGCTGGACGGCAGCAACAGCAACGCTGCACTGGCGCAACTGCTCGGTCTGCCCGTGGTGCTGGTGCTTGACGTACGCGGCATGACGCGCGGTGTGGCACCGCTGATTCTGGGCTATCAGGCGTTCGATCCGGCGATCCGCATTGCCGGCGTCATTCTGAACCAGCTCGGCGGCAGCCGACATGAGTCCAAGCTGCGCGCGGTGATTGAGCATTACACCGATGTGCCGGTACTCGGAGCGATCGGGCACGACACGCAACTTGCATTGACCGAGCGGCATCTCGGGCTGACCCCCAGCAGCGAGTTTGACGACGCGGCGCAGCGCGTGCGCACGCTGGGTCAACGCATCGCGGCTCAGGTGGATCTGGCGCGGCTGCAACAGATCGCAGCAAGCGCTGCCCCACTGCCGGTGTTGAAGCATGCCGTGCCTGCGCTGGTCCCGGCGTCTGCGACCGTGCCGGTGCGCATCGGCCTGGCGCGCGACTGCGCCTTTGGTTTCTACTACCCGGATGATCTGGCGGCCTTGCAGCAGGCCGGAGCTGAGATTGTCCCTTTCAACACCCTGCAAGACGTCCGTCTACCCGAGGTGGACGGCCTGTTCATCGGCGGCGGTTTTCCGGAAATGTTCATGTCCCAGTTGCAAGCCAATACGGTACTGCGTGATGGCATACGCAAGGCCATTGAAGCCGGGCTGCCGGTTTATGCCGAATGCGGCGGGCTGATGTACCTCGCGCGCAGCTTGCAATGGAACGACAGCGTTTACCAGATGGTTGGCGCACTGCCAGCCGATGTCGTGATGCACCAACGCCCGGTCGGTCGCGGCTACGTCGAGCTCGAGCTCACCGGCGATGCGCTCTGGCCGGTCAACTCGGTGGCTGCATCGTGCAAGGTGCGCGGGCACGAGTTTCACTACTCGAGCCTGGAAAACCTGGACCCGGAGCTGAAATTTGCCTATCGCGTGACGCGCGGCCACGGCGTTGACGGCAGCCGTGACGGTATTGTTTACCGCAACGTGCTCGCCTCCTATGCCCATCTGCGTAGTGCTTGCGGTTCGGATTGGGCAACCGGCTTTGTTGATTTTGTTCGCAGAAATAAAATCGGCTCGAAGGCACAGGTCGGTTCAGGCAGCGCGGAGCGGGCCGACGAGAGTTCGCTGGCCATTGAGTTTTAGGAGAACAGCATGTTTACATTAAGCGGCGCTGCAGCGCGACAGATCCAGCAGTCG
>CAITQH010000305.1 GCA_903894475.1 uncultured beta proteobacterium | reverse complement strand
ATGGTGCCGACCAGCAAGATGGCTGCGTCCACCACGCCCTTTACCTTTCCCACAGGCGAGGCGATGGTCTTGCGAGGTGCTTACGAGTTCGAAGGAAAAACCAGGTCTACCGAGGAATTTTTCACTGCAACCGATACCACGGCCTTGCTGGTCTTGAAGGATGGCGCTGTGCGCTACGAACGCTATGCCCTGACGGGCGGGGCGGACGTGCACTGGATTTCTTGGTCGGTCTCGAAGAGCTTTATTTCTGCGCTGGTTGGCATCGCCGTCGGCGAAGGCCATATTCGCAGCATTGAGGATGCCATCAGCGACTACATTCCGGTGCCGCCCGGCTCGGCCTACTTTGGGGTCAGCATCAAAAACGTGTTGCAGATGTCGTCTGGCGCTCGCTGGAACGAAGATTACTCGGATCCAAACTGCGATGTTTTTCGCTTGGCAGCAGCCATGGGTGGTGCCATGTCGCTGGAAGAATTCGTCGCCGGAATGGCACCTGAAAGCAAGCCGGGTACGGTCTGCCGCTACAACTCCGGTGAAACTCAGGCCTTAGGTTCGTTGCTGGTTCATGCAACAAAACGTTCCTTGAGTGACTACATGCAAGAGAAACTATTTGAACCCCTTGGCATGAATATGCCGGGCTACTGGCTGATCGACAAGACCGGAATGGAAATGGCCTTTGCCGGTCTCAATCTTGTCGCAAGAGACTTCATCAAGCTGGGCGAGCTGTACCGCAATCATGGTGTCTGGGAAGGTAAACAGGTTGTCCCCGAGGCCTGGGTGAAGGCGTCCGTCACGCCCGATGCGCCTCATTTGATGCCCGGCAAGCCTCTGCTCAACGACCACGCGCTGCCCTTTGGCTATGGCTACCAATGGTGGATTCCAGACGGTCAATCTGGCGAGTTCGTTGCACTTGGAATTTACAACCAGCTGGTCTATGCGGATCGGTCGCGTGGCGTTGTTATCTATAAACAATCATCCAACAGGGCTTACGGCACCAGCAAAGATGAGGCCACCAATCGGGATGTTGAATCGGTGGAATTCTTGCGAGCGATCGCGCGCCAGTTTGATTGAGACGCGAGGCTGACAGATGCGTTTTTCACTTACCGTTTCATAGGAGCAAATCATGCTTCAACCCGGACTGATGATGGAGCGTCCCTTATTGATTTCAAGCGTGATCGAACACGCTGCGGCTCAATTTGGTGACGTTGAGGTGGTGTCCCGTGAAACCCATGGGCCACTGTTCCGCTACACCTACGCGCAGTGCGCTGCCCGATCCCGTCGACTTGCCAACGCGCTTGCATCGCTGGGTTTGAAGCAAGGCGATGCTGTTGGCTCGATTGCCTGGAACAACCACCGCCATCTGGAAGCCTACTTTGCGGTGTCGGGCAGCGGCATGGTCATGCACACCTGCAACCCGCGCTTGCAGGCGCAGCAGCTCATCTACATCATCAACCACGCCGAAGACGCTGCCATGCTGTTTGACAGCACGTTCGCGCCGCTGATCAAGGGCATCGCAGCGCATTGCCCGAAAGTGAAACACTGGATCTGCCTGAGCGATACCGCCAATCTGCCGGCGGTCGAGGGTGTCAGCACGCTGTGCTACGAGGAACTGATTGCCCCGCACAGCGAGCAGTTTGACTGGCCGGAGTTTGACGAACGCAGTGGCGCTGCTCTGTGCTACACCTCCGGCACCACGGGCAACCCGAAGGGTGCGCTGTATTCGCACCGTGCCATCGTCATCAACGCCCTGTCGTGTTGTCTGCCGGGCATCCTGTCGCTCTCGCCCAGTGACACGATCTTGCCGGTGGTGCCGATGTTCCACATCAACGCCTGGTGCATTCCCTACGCGGCACCGATCGGCGGTGCGCGCCTGGTGCTGCCCGGGCCGCGCCTGGACGGCGCCAGCCTGTATGAGCTGATGGAAGGCGAACGTGTGACCGTCAGCGCCGGCGTGCCCACCATCTGGCTGGCGCTGATGCAGCACGTGGAGGAACACGGCCTGCGCTTCTCGACGATGCAACGCACCGGCGTTGGTGGTTCCGCCATGCCAGCGGCCCTGATCGCCAAGTTTGTTGACAACTACGGTGTTGAAGTGCGCCACGGCTGGGGCATGACGGAGACCACGGCGGTGGCCACCATGAGTTGTTTGTCGCCGAAGAACCGCGAACTGCCGGCCACCGAGCAGCATGCGGTGATTGCGCGCCAGGGCAAGGCGGTGTTTGGCACCGAGATCAAGGTCGTTGACGAACAGGGCGCCACCCTGGCGCGCGACGGCGTCTCGCAAGGCGAGTTGATGGTGCGCGGGCAGTGGATCGTGCGCAGCTACTACAAGGCTGACGCATCACCGTTGGTGGACGGCTGGTTTCCGACCGGCGACATCGCCACCATCGATGCGCACGGCGTGATGCAGATCCGCGACCGCGCCAAGGACGTCATCAAGACCGGTGGCGAATGGATCAGCTCGATCGACCTCGAAAACGCGGCCGTCGGTCACCCGGCGGTGGCGATGGCGGCGGTGATCGGCGTCAAGCACCCGAAGTGGGACGAGCGCCCCTTGCTCTTCATCGTGCGCAAGCCCGGCAAGACGGTCGAGCGTGAAGAGATCCTGGCCTTCCTGACCGAGCGCGTCGCCAAGTGGTGGGTGCCCGACGACGTTATCTTTCTGGACGCGTTGCCGGTTGGCGGCACCGGCAAGGTGCAAAAGGGTGATCTGCGCAAAAAGTACGGCGGCGTCTTTAGCTGAGCTGAGCGGATTTCGCTTTCAGCGCCGAGATTGCCGCCAGTCCGGCACTTACTGCTCCATGGTAAAGCCGGAGGCCTTGATGGGAGTTTCCCAGCGCTTCAGGTGCACGGCCTGCAAATTGGCCAGCGCCTGCGATCCGGCAAAAGCAGGGGTGAGACCCAGCGCACGCACTCGCGCTTGAAACTCCGGATTGTTCAGCGCCTGGGCGACGGCATCGCTGATCTTTTGGGTTCTGTCTGCCGGCATATTGGCCGGACCGTAGAGACCAAAAAATGCGTCGGCGACGACGTTGTAGCCGAGTTCCTTGAGCGTTGGCACCTCGGGCAGGGCTGCGGAGCGACTTTCGCCGGTCACGGCCAGAATCCGCAATTTGCCATTGCGGTGGTGTTCTATGGTCTCGGAGGCCGTGTCTATCATCAGCGGAATCTGGCCACCCAGCAGGTCCTGCGCCGCCGGGGCGCCGCCCTTGTAGGCCACGTGCGTTAGCGCGATCGACGTTTCCTGCCCCAGCAGCAGCCCGGTGAAGTGGGGCACGGTGCCGGCACCTGAAGTGGCGTAATTGGCCTTGGCTGGATTGGCTTTGAGCCAGGCAAACAGCGCCTTGATGTCGCCAGCGGGCGCGCCCGGCCCGACGGTGAGCGCGAAGTCAAAACTGGTTGTCCGTGCGATCGGTGTGAAATCGCGCACCGGGTCATAGCCCAGGTTCTTTAACAGCCAGGGCAGGATAACGAGCGCACCGCTGGCGGCCAGCACCAGCGTGTTGCCGTCGACCGCTGCGCGTTTGACTTCACCCAGTGCAACACGTCCGGCAGCGCCGGGCTTGTTGTCAACGATGACGTTCTGATCCAGTGCCACT
>CAITQH010000304.1 GCA_903894475.1 uncultured beta proteobacterium | reverse complement strand
CGTCGTGGGCAAGGAGGCCAGCAAGGTGCACGCCGATGGGCAGGCGATGCTGAAGAAGCTGATCGAAGGACGCTGGCTGACGGCCAATGCGGTGGTCGGCCTCTATCCGGCCAATGCAGTGAATGACGACGATATCGAGTTCTACGCCGATGAATCGCGCAGCACAGTGGCAATGACCTGGTACGGCCTGCGCCAGCAAACCGAGAAGCAGACGGTGGACGGCGTGCTGCGTCCCAGCCGCTGCCTGGCCGATTTCGTCGCCCCCAAAGGCCTGGCAGCTGACTATGCAGGCCTGTTCGCGGTCACCACCGGCATCGGCGTGGACAAGCGCGAAAAACTGTTTGAAGAGGTGCACGACGATTACTCGGCGATTTTGCTCAAGGCCCTGGGGGACCGCCTGGCCGAAGCCTTTGCCGAGTGTCTGCACCAGCGCGTGCGCACCGACCTGTGGGGCTACGCGGCGCTGGAAGCGCTGGGCACGCAAGAACTGATTGCCGAAAAGTACCAGGGTATACGACCGGCACCGGGTTACCCGGCTTGCCCGGACCACAGTGTCAAGGCGGATATGTTCGAGCTCCTGCAATGCCACGAGATCGGCATGGGACTGACCGGGAGTCTGGCCATGACACCGGCGGCCAGCGTCAGCGGATTTTACCTGGGCCACCCGAAGAGCTGCTATTTCAACGTCGGCAAGATTGGCGAGGATCAACTCAGGGACATGGCACAGCGGCGTCAGCTCAGCGAGTTAGTACTGCAGCGTTTGCTGGCACCAAACTTGTAGTCAATGGATTGCCGCGCTGCGCTCGCAATGACGAGTCATAGGTTCATGGTCCACCGCAGTTTCGGCCCCGAAACAGGGGGGCTCGCAATGACAAATAGAAATTGCAATAGCAAATAGAGGTCGCAATGGCGAGGCGCCAAGGGCTTGGCGCATGGCGTTATCGCGACTTTGCGGGCAGTTGAACTCCCCATGAACCGCAGCCCCACTTTTGTCATCGCGAGGCCGAAGGCCGTGGCGATCCATGCAATCAACTTGCCAGTGCGTGGCGCTGCGCCAGCATCAGCGCAATGACACCTACCAGGCTCATCACCAGCAATAGCCACAGGGCCTGGCTATAGCCGCCCACGGGTGTCCACAACAAACCCACCATCAACGGCGCTCCCGCTCGCGCCAGCGCCAGCGGCAGGCCCAGCACGCCGTTCAGCGTGGCCACATGGTCGCGGCTCACGTACTGGGCGATGGCTGTCCCCTTGACGATCGTCAGCATGCCGTTGCCCATGCCGTACAGCAGCACAAACAGCAGGACCCAGACCTGGCCCTCGCCCGACATGGGCACGGCCAGCAGGGCCATCAAGCCCAGCGGCAGCAGGCACGGTATGAGACGATTCGCCAGGTGCAGGTCAAAGTAGCGCTCAAAGAAGAAAAGCAACAATCGCCCCAGCACCTGGATTGCGCCTATGCTCGCCGGAATCGCAATCACCCAGGCCTCGCTCATGCCGCCTTCCCGCAACAGGCTTACCATGTGCGCCGGTAGCGCAGCGGTCACTGCCATCATCAGAATGACGAAAACGCCAATCAGCAGGAAGGGCAGGCTGCGAACCAGTTGTCGCAAGCCCGGCTCTGTCCGGTCTTCATCGTCCTGGCGCTGTGCTCGGCGCGCCGGGGCGCCGCGCAGCGCCAGCGCATGCAGGGGCGCGCACAGCAGCAGGTGAAAACCGGCCAGACAAACCAGCGCCTGGCGCCAACCCCAATTCGCGATCAGCCAGGCAGTAAATGGAATGAAGACCGTACTGGCCAGCCCACCCAAAAACGTCATGATGATGATGGAGCGGCGAAAGTCATTCGGATAGCGGCGCGTGACGACGGCAAACACCGGCGAATACAGGATCGCAGCCATCGCAGCACCCAGACCAGCCCAGACCGCATAAAAACCTGCCATGCTGGTGATGCGGGCATGCAGCAGCAGGCAGAGAGCCGCCAGCAGCGAGCCGCAGCTCATCACAAGGCGTTCATGACCACCGTCAATCCAGCGCCCCACCGGGTAGGCCATCAGCCCCTCGACCAGCAAAGCAAGGCTGAATGCCAGGGAGGACTGCGCCCGGCTCAAACCCAGCTCCTGCTCAATCGGCCCCATGATCAGTGAAAAAGTGTAGAAGACACTGCCCCAACTGATCAGCTGTGCCAGCGAAAGCCAGGCCACCAGAGAGCGATCATGCGAAGCCGGATATTGCATCGGCGAATTATGCTCAGCTTTTGCCCGTACACTGTGTCAAACTAACGCAAGCCAATGAGAAGGACCATCGCCAAGCTCACGACAAGCCTGATGGGCTTGCTGAGTGAACCCACGCCTGAAGTCAGTGCAAAAGGTCGCATCGCAGTGGTTCGCCAGGCCATGCTGGATCAGCTTGCGGACCTGGCCGCCGGCCCCCAACTCACCAAAATGCGTACCCGTATCCTGTATGCGCCGGACCTTCAATCCCTCTGGTACTTGCGCGCCGACATCATGACCCTACTGGCCGAAGCACTGGGTGAATCTGTGGCTACGAAACGCCTGGCCGCCATCAGCACGCAGTTCGACGGCTTGTTGCCCGCCGCGCAGATGTCACGTCCCAATCGCCTGGGTCACTGAGCGCCGGTATTGCATGGCCTCGGCCATGTGTGTCACCTCGATGCTGTGCGCCGCTGCCAGATCAGCAATGGTGCGGGCCACCTTCAAGGCCCGGTGCGTGCTGCGCGCCGACCATGCAAGACGCGTTGCTGCAATATTCAGAAACTTGACGGCCGCATCATCGAGCAGCAAATGCGCGTCGATTTCCTTCGGCTGCAGCGCCTGGTTCAACTTGCCCTGACGCGCGACGGAGCGTTCGCGCGCCGCGCCACAGCGCTGGCGAATGCTGGCGCTGGTTTCACCTGGCTGCGCCTGCAGCAGATCGGCCGCAGCGAGCGCCGGCACTTCCACGTGCAGGTCAATGCGATCCAGCAAGGGGCCACTGAGTTTGCTCTGGTAGCGCGCCACCTGATCGGGAGTGCAGCGGCAGCTCTTTTGCTGCGACCCGAGATAGCCGCAGGGGCACGGATTCATGGCCCCTATCAGTTGAAAGCGTGCCGGAAACTCGGAGCGACGGGCCGCCCTTGAGATGGTGATGCTGCCGGACTCCAGCGGTTCGCGCAGTGCCTCCAGCGCGGCGCGTGGAAATTCCGGCATTTCATCGAGGTAGAGAACGCCATGATGCGCCAATGAAATCTCGCCGGGGCGCGGCGGTGAGCCGCCGCCCACCAGGGCCACGGCGCTGGCCGTATGGTGCGGACTGCAGGTCGGGCGCTGCGCCCAGCGCGCCAGCGAAAAACGCCCTGCCAAACTGGCCACGGCGGCACTCTCCAGTGCCTCGTCAATTGTCATGGCCGGCAGCAAGCCGGCAAAGCGTTGCGCCAGCATGGACTTGCCGGCGCCAGGCGGCCCCATCAGCAAGAGACTGTGGCCACCCGCGGCGGCGATCTCCAGCGCACGCTTGGCGCCCATTTGACCTTTCACATCGCTCATGTCCGGGTACTGGGCGAGCAAGGATTGCGGCGCCGCGCTGACTCTGGACCAGCCCGACGTCGGCTCAGGCGGCACGCCATCGGCCGCGCCCGGCAGGAAGTGCCGCACCACATCGAGCAGATGGCAGGCCCGATAGATCTGGGCGTCGGGTACCAGGGCCGCTTCCTCGGCACTGCCCGGGGGCAGCACGAGGCGGGTCACCACGCGCTCAGCGTGCAGTGCCAAACTCATGGCCAGGGCACCACGCACCGGTCTGAGTTCACCCGACAGGGACAGTTCACCGGCAAACTCGTGGCCGGCCAGCCGGCTTCCATCAATCTGCCCGCTGGCCGCCAGAATACCCAAGGCAATGGGCAGATCGAAGCGTCCGGAATCCTTGGGCAGATCAGCCGGCGCCAGATTGACCGTGATGCGCTTGTTGTGTGGAAATTCCAGAGCCGAGTTCTGAATCGCTGAGCGCACCCGCTCACGCGCTTCCTTGACCTCAACGTCGGCCAGGCCGACCAGGGTAAAACTGGGTAAGCCATTGGCGAGATGGACCTCCACCGTCACAGCGGCTGCCTCCAGAGCGAGCAGGGCTCGGCTTTGCACCAAAGACAGACTCATGCGGTTTCCTATCCAAAAAGGTGCGGCCAGGATCTTCGAGGGCCGCCCATGCGCACCACGGCAGTGCGAGCTGTTTTTTTATACAGATACCTTAACGCGGCAGCGCCCAGTCGGTTTACAGAGGCAGCGAGGTCTTCAAATTATGGTTGGCATGGACTGTGCATAGAACTGTCATCCCTTAACTCACCCGGAGAACTGCATGAAGCTCAACCAAACCACCGTCATCGTACTGAGTACCCTGCTGGCAAGCGGCGCTGTGATGGCACAAACCAAGGCGCCGGAACCCGACTTCACCTTGTCCTACAACGTTGGCGCCACCACAGACTATCGCTTCCGGGCTATCGCACAGACTTCAACCAAGCCGGCGCTGCAGGCAGGAATTGACTTTGCCCACAAGAGTGGTTTCTACCTGGGTACCTGGACTTCGAATATCAGCTGGATCAAGGACTACGCCGGCGCTACCGACGGCTCGCTGGAACTGGACCTGTACGGCGGCTACAAGGGAGAAATCAGCAAGGACTTGACCTATGACCTCGGCCTGATCACCTACCAGTACCCCGGCAACACGGCCGCTGTCAACGCCAATACGACCGAGCTCTACGCTGCCCTGACTTACGGCCTGGTGACAGCCAAATACAGCGTTGCCACAGGCAACTTCATCGCCAATCCGAACAGCTCGGGCAGCGCCTACTTCGAAGTGGCCGCCACTTTCGATCTGGGCAACGGCTTGACGGTGACGCCGCACCTGGGTCGCCAGTCGATTCCCAATGTCGCAAAGAATGCAGGTGACTACACCGACTATTCCGTGACCGTGGCAAAAGACTATGGCAATGGCGTCTCGGTCACCCTGGCAGCCATGGGTACCAACGCCGACAAACCCTTCTACACCGACACCAAAGGCAAGTTCCTGGGGGACAGCGCTCTGGTGCTCGGTGTGAAGTACAGCTTCTGATGACATCTTTGTTGCCACACCACCAGGAGAACACATGAAACTTGTAACTGCCATCATCAAACCCTTCAAGCTCGACGAGGTCAGAGAAGCCCTCTCAGCCATCGGCGTGCAGGGCATCACGGTCACTGAGGTCAAGGGTTTTGGCCGCCAAAAAGGCCACACCGAACTGTACCGGGGAGCCGAGTACGTGGTTGACTTTCTGCCCAAGGTCAAAGTCGAGGCCGCGGTTGCCGACGAGCTCGTCGATCGCGTCATTGAGGCCATCGAAAGCGCAGCGCGCACCGGCAAGATCGGCGACGGCAAGCTGTTTGTCTACGACCTGGAACAGGTCGTCCGTATCCGCACCGGCGAAACCGGCGCTCAAGCGCTCTAACCCGACCACGAGAACACTGACATGAAAAAATTACTTGCCTCCCTTGCCCTGGGTCTGAGTCTGCTGGCCGGTGGCAGCGCCGCACTGGCACAGACCCCCGCTGCCGCTCCCGCAGCAACCGCGCCGGAAGCAGCCAAGCCCGCTGCTACGGCTGCATCAGCAGCAACTGCCGCTCCAGCAGCAGCCAGCGCTCCCGCCTCGGCGGCCTCTGCCGCGCCAGCACCCGTGCCCAACAAGGGCGATGTGGCCTGGATGATTGTGGCAACCGCCTTCGTCATCATGATGTCGATCCCTGGCCTGGCCCTGTTCTACGGCGGCCTGGTACGCAGCAAGAACATGCTGTCGGTGCTGATGCAGGTGTTCGTCACCTTCTCCATGATCGTGGTGCTGTGGTGCCTGTACGGCTACAGCCTGGCGTTCACCGAGGGCAACCAGTTCATCGGCGGTTTTGACCGCATTCTGATGAAGGGTCTGTTCGATCCGATGAAGGGCGAATTTGCTATGGCCGCGACCTTCAGCAAGGGTGTGGTCCTGCCTGAGTTGCTGTTCATGGCTTTCCAGGCTACGTTTGCTGCCATCACCTGCTGCCTGATCATTGGCGCCTTTGCCGAACGCATCAAGTTCTCTGCCATGCTGCTCTTCATGGCGCTGTGGTTCACGTTCAGCTACACACCGATCGCTCACATGGTGTGGTTCTGGATGGGTCCTGACGCGTATACCAGCAAGGAAGTGGTCGACGCCGTCAACGCCAAAGCCGGCCTGCTCTGGCAATGGGGTGCGCTGGACTTTGCCGGCGGTACCGTGGTCCACATCAACGCTGCTGTGGCCGGCCTGGTCGGCGCCTTCGTGATCGGCAAACGCACCGGCTACGCCAGGGAAGCCATGGCCCCGCACAGCCTGACACTGACGATGGTGGGCGCCGCCCTGCTGTGGGTTGGCTGGTTCGGCTTCAACGCCGGCTCGGCCCTGGAAGCCAACGGCACCGCCGTACTGGCCTTCATGAACACCTTCTCTGCCACAGCCGCCGCAGTGCTGGCCTGGTGTCTGGGTGAAGCGCTGATGCGTGGCAAGGCTTCGATGCTGGGTGCTGCCTCGGGTGCGGTTGCGGGCCTAGTTGCCATCACACCGGCCTGCGGCAACGTCGGCCTGATGGGCGCCATGGTGATTGGCTTTGTCGCAGGCTTTGCCTGCCTGTGGGGTGTCAACGGCCTGAAGAAGATGCTCGGCGCAGACGACTCGCTCGACGTCTTCGGCGTGCACGGTGTCGGCGGTATTGTCGGCGCCTTGCTGACCGGTGTCTTCAACAGCCAGGCGCTCGGTGGCCCCGGCCTCGTGGGTGACTGGGTTACCGCTGCCGTGTCATCGGTTCCGGTGGCAGACCAGGTCTGGATCCAGTTGAAGGCCGTGCTGACAACCATTGTCTGGTCCGGTGTGGTTTCCTTCATCGCCTACAAGGTGGTTGACATGACGATCGGTCTGCGCGTCAGCGAAGAAGACGAACGTGAAGGTCTGGACATCACCGCGCACGGTGAGACCGCTTACAGCAGATAAGCCTCGTCATCCAATAAACGTTCTCCAAGGATTTGTCCCCCGAGCGCAGGCTGCGGGGGACTTTTTTATGTTGGTCGCCGTGGGCGCTGTGGCGTTACCGGATCACGTAACAAGTTGGTGGTTCGGCGACAGGCGGCAAGGCAGCGTTTGCCGACGCCCACCAGCAACGGCACCCAGCGGAATACATAGTGGCGCAAATGGGCCGCAAGCCAAACCCCACAAGCCACCTGCCACAGCGCCAGCGCCAGTTCCTAGAAACATGTCGTTGCCGAGGGCATCGTTGCGAATATTTATAACCCCTTCGCTTGCGGACTCATTGCGACAGTGATCTGAACGGATTCACCGAGGTGAACTGGCTTGATCACAGGTGTGGTTGCACATCCGCACAGCATGACGAAAACCAGGACAGCATTCACGGTGTGCTTGTTCAATCAGGGCTCCTT
>CAITQH010000303.1 GCA_903894475.1 uncultured beta proteobacterium | reverse complement strand
CGGGCCCCGACCCGCAATCCATGGCTCGCGTGGCACTGGATCCCGGATCAGAGCCTGCCCCGGGCTTGATCCGGGGTCCGGGATGACAATTTCAGGTTCAGGGTCCGTGTGCGGTATCGGGCCGGATTCGGGAGGCTCGCAGTGACAAGCGCTCACACCTTCGCTCCCACGGCCTTGTCAGCTTCGCTGGTGAATGCGTCGGCGTAAAACTCGTCTGCGGGCAGACCGGCCAGGGCGAAATCGGTTTGTGCGGATTGGACCATGATGGGGACGCCGCAGGCATAGACCTGGTGGCCGCTCAGATCAGGCAGGTCCTGCAACACGGCCCGGTGTACCAGGCCGCTGCGTCCGCTCCAGTGGTCCTCGGGCAGCGCGTCCGAGATCACCGGCACGTAATGTAGTTGCGGCATTTCAGACAGCTTGCTGCGGACCCAGTCCTGCAGGTACAGGTCGTGCGGACGCCGGCCACCCCAGTAAAGTCTTGCAGGGCGTTTGATGTCTTTCTGCTGCATGTATTCGATGATGGCCTTGATCGGGGCAAAGCCGGTGCCCGAGGCCAGTAGCACGATGGGCTTGCTGCTCTGCTCGCGCAGGAAGAAGCTGCCATACGGGCCCTCCAGGCGCAGGATTTCCTTTTCCTTCAGGGTGCCAAAAACACGATCAGTGAACACGCCGCCCGCCAGATGCCGGATATGCAACTCCAGCGTCGCGCCCGGTGCCTGCGCTGCGCAGGCCATGGAGTAGCTGCGTCGCAAGCCGTCCGGCAGGATGAAATCAAGGTACTGGCCGGCGTGGTAGTTGAAGCTCTCGTTGGCCGGCAACTGCAGCCTGAGCAGCATCACGTCCTCAGACTTGCGTTCCAGCAGGCTCAGGCGCGCCGGCATCTTCTTCACCGCAAAAGACCCGGTCTGCGTCACCTGGCGTGATTCCAGCACCACATCGCCAAGCGCAGTCGCACAGCAGGTCAGCACCATGCCGGCAGCTTCTTCTTCGTCACTCAGGGCCTTGCTCTGGTGGGCGCCGTGCTGCACCACGCCGCTGAGCTTCCTGCACTTGCAGGAGCCGCAGGCGCCGTCCTTGCAGCCGTAGGGCAGGCCCACACCCTGCCGGATGGCGGCCGCCAGCAGCGTTTCGGCCGAGCCAGCCGCAAAGCTTAGTTCGCTGGGCTTAATGCGGATCAAAAATTCTGCTGTTGTCTTTTCGCTGGTCGTCATCTTTTCTGTATCCTTGGACCCTGTTGCCTGTTTCAACTATTGGGTAGTGCCGATTTTGCCTTCAAACCAGAGCCCCCATCCAATTCTGTACGCTAGCCGTCCCGGCACTTTGCCGGCGCGTTTTCGCCGACTGCGCCTGTTGATTGTCGGCTGCGGTGATGTCGGCCTGCGCCTGGCGCGTGCGCTGCCTGCGGGCGTGCGCCTGCTGGCTCTGACTTCCAGTGCGTCGCGCCTGGCCACGCTGCGAGCCGCCGGCATCACACCTTTGCTGGGAGACCTGGACGACCCGGCTTCCTTGCGCCGATTCTCCGGTCTGGCGCAGCGCGTGGTTTATCTTGCACCGCCTCCTGCAGCAGGCTGGAGCGACCCGCGCACGTTGGCGCTGGTGCGCGCCCTGCGCCTGCGCGGTGTGCCCGATGTCGTGGTCTATGGCTCCACCAGTGGTGTTTATGGCGATTGCCAGGGTGAGCTGGTCAGCGAAACCCGAGCGCCGGGCGCCGATACACCGCGCGCCCGCAGGCGAATCAGCGCCGAAGACACGATCCGTTTTCTGGGTCGTGCCACGCCGGTGCGCAGCAGCATTTTGCGCATCCCGGGTATTTACGCCGACGACCGGCAGGACGGTACGCCACTGGCACGACTGCAAAAAGGCACACCGGTGCTGCGCGCCAGCGATGACGTTTATACCAATCATATTCATGCGGACGACCTGGCGCGTGCCTGCATCGCTGCCCTGTGGCGAGGCAAGTCACAGCGCCTGTACAACGTGAATGACGACAGCAGCCTGAAGATGGGCGACTATTTTGATCTGGCGGCCGATCTGTACGGCCTGCCGCGTCCGCCGCGTGTCTCACGCGACAGCGCAAAGGACCAGCTGCCACTGCTGCTGCTGAGTTTCATGAGTGAGTCGCGCCGCATGGTCAATTCACGTCTGAAAGACGAGCTGCGCCTGCGCCTGCGTTACCCGACCGTAGCGACCGGCTTGCTGGCCGGCCAAGCATAATCAGGCCAAGCCCCGAGATGGCAAAAAGATTAACATTTTGAAAAGGAAGCATCATGACCAACTCCAACCGATACGTGTACTCCTTCGAAGAGGGAGATGGCAAGAACCGGCTCCTGCTCGGAGGCAAGGGGGCCAACCTGTGCGAGATGACGCAGATTGGCCTGAATGTGCCGCCCGGTTTCACCATCACGACCGACGCCTGCACGGCGTACCTGGAAAAGAACCAGCTACCGGCCGGCCTGATGGACGAGATCCGCGGCTACATGACGGCGCTGGAAAAGAAAACCGGCAAAGGTTTTGGTGACGGCAAGAATCCGCTGCTGATTTCGGTGCGTTCCGGCTCGGCCATGTCGATGCCGGGCATGATGGACACCATTCTCAACCTCGGGCTCAACGATGTCTCGCTGAAAGGCCTGATTGCGCAAACCGGCAACGAGCGCTTTGCCTACGACGCGTATCGCCGCTTTATCCAGCTGTTTGGCAAGATCGCGCTCAATATCGGCGACGAGCATTTTGACGATCGCATGGACGCCATCAAGCGCAAGTACAGCGCGCATCAGGACGTGGATCTGAGTGCGGACAACCTGAAAGAACTGGCGGGCGAATTCCTTGCCATCGTCGAGCAGCACACCGGCAAGTCGTTCCCGCAAGACCCGTTCGAGCAGCTTGAAATTTCGGTTGGTGCAGTGTTTCGCTCCTGGATGGGCAAGCGCGCGGTGGACTACCGCAAGCAGTTCCGCATCACCAAGGATCAGGCCAATGGCACGGCGGTGAATATCTGCACCATGGTGTTTGGCAACATGGGCAACGACTCGGGCACCGGCGTGGGCTTCACGCGCAACCCGGGCACCGGCGAGAACGTCATCTATGGCGAGTACCTGGTCAACGCCCAGGGCGAGGACGTGGTCGCCGGCATCCGCACACCGAAGGCGATTGCCGAGATGGAACAGGAGATGCCGGAGATCTACCGCCAGCTGACGATGCTGCACAACCGGCTGGAGTCGCACTATCACGAGGTGCAGGATTTCGAGTTCACGATCGAGAAGGGCGTTCTGTACTGCCTGCAAACGCGCAACGGCAAGATGAACGCGCGTGCCATGGTGCGGACCTCGGTCGAAATGTTTCATGAAGGACTGATTTCCAAGGAACGTGCACTGCTGCGGGTTGAGCCGGCAGTGCTGGAGCAGTTGCTGGTGCCGCAACTGGCGCCCAACTTTCACGGCAAGTCGCTGGCGCAGGGACTGTCGGCTTCACCAGGTGCTGCCTCGGGCAAGATCGTGTTCGACGCCGACAGCGCCGAGTTGCGCGGCCGCGCCGGCGAGAAAATCATTCTGGTGCGCGAGGAAACCAAGCCGGAAGATATTCACGGTTTCTTCCAGGCGCAAGGCATTCTGACGAGCCGGGGCGGCAAGACCTCGCACGCCGCGGTGGTGGCACGCGGCATGGGCAAGCCCTGTGTGTCGGGTTGCGAGCAGATCGTGATCAACGACCAGCTGCGCTGTGCCCAGATTGGCCAGACCACCTTGCAGGAAGGTGACGTGATCACCATCGACGGCAGCACCGGCCACGTTTATGCCGGTCACGTGCCGACGGTGGAGGCCGAAATTTCACACGAGATGGACCTGTTGCTGACCTGGGCCGACGAGGTGGCGCGGCTCAAGGTCATGGCCAACGCCGACACTCCGGAAGACGCACAGCGCGCCCGCGACTTCGGTGCCATGGGCATCGGACTGTGCCGCACTGAGCGCATGTTCAACCGCACGGATCGTCTGCCCATCGTGCAGGAAATGATTCTGGCCGAGACGCCCGAGGACAGGCGCTCGGCGCTGGACCGTCTGCTGCCGATCCAGCGTGCCGATTTCAAGGGCATCTTCAAGGCCATGAAGGGGCTGCCCGTGACGGTGCGACTGCTTGATCCGCCGATGCACGAGTTTCTGCCGACCGCGGCGCAACTCGAGCTTGAGATCGCGCACCTGCATCAGTTGCGCGACACCATCAAGGGGCTCGAAGAGATGCCCGATACGCTCAAGATGCTCAGCCCCAAGCTGTATCAGCAATACGCCGACGGTCTGAACAAGTTGATGCGCGGCCTTGATACCTTCAAGGATTCGCATCTGGAAGACGATGTCATTGGCCGGAAGGAAAAAGTGCTGAAGAAGGTGCGAGCGCTGGCCGAAGTCAATCCGATGCTGGGCCATCGTGGCGTGCGCCTGGGTATCACCTACCCCGAGATCTATTCGATGCAGATCCGCGCCATCATGGAAGCCGCTGCGCTGTGTGCCAGTCAGGGCCTGGAGATCTACCCCGAGATTATGGTGCCGCAGGTGGCCACGGTGGAGGAACTCAAGCGTATCCATAGCTACGTGCTGCGCATTCACAAGGAAGTGAAAGCGACACACGGCATCGACGTGCAGTACAAGTTCGGCTCCATGCTGGAAGTGGTGCGCGCCTGCATGCGTTCGGGCCGCATGGCCGAGATCGCCGAGTTCTTCTCGTTCGGCACCAACGATCTGAGTCAGGCCACCTTTTCCTTCAGCCGCGAGGACGCAGAAAACAAGTTCCTGCCCTTCTACAACGAGACCGGCATTCTGGAAGACAACCCCTTCGAGGTGCTCGACATCAAGGGCGTTGGCCAATTGATGAAGATGGCGGTGAAGCAGGGACGCGAGACCAACCCCGACTTGAAGATCGGTATCTGCGGCGAGCACGGTGGGCATCCGGGCTCCATCCATTTCTGCCACTACATCAAGCTCAACTACGTCTCCTGCTCGGGTCCGCGTGTGCCGATCGCTCGGCTCGCGGCAGCGCAGGCCAAGTTGCTGGAAGATCAGTACCGCGAGCCGGCCCGGGGGTAGCCGCGCCCAACGCGGCGGAGGGGGGTGCCGGG
>CAITQH010000302.1 GCA_903894475.1 uncultured beta proteobacterium | reverse complement strand
CTGCAGGTGCTCTGCCAGTGTGTGGTCAAGCGACTCGTTGATCAGGCGCTTGGTGCGGCCATAAACCGCCGTTGGTCCCTTGGCCAGTCGTGTTGCCAGTGTGCTGGTTGCAGCATCGAGTTCACTCAGGGCGACGACGCGGTTGACCAGACCCAACTCCAATGCACGCTGTGCATCGAAACGGTCGCCGAGCAGAGCGATCTCCATCGCCAGTTTGACGCCAAGCGAACGTGGCAAAGCGTAGGTCGCGCCACCATCAGGAGAAGCGCCAATATGGCAGTAGGCAAGTGTGAAGAAACTGTTATCCGCGGCGATCACCAGGTCGCATGCGCTCATCAGTGACATGCCAAATCCAGCTACCGCACCTCTGACACTGCCAATCACCGGCTTGGGCATGCGACGCAGACGCGTGATGATGCTGTGGGTTTCGGTGATGCCGCGCTCCAATGCCAGTTTGCGCTGTTGCGGATCGAGCGTTGCCTCGCTGAAGCCCTTGACGTCGCCACCGGCCATGAAGTGGTCTCCGGCGCCCTGGATGACAACGCAGCGCACGCTTTCATCAAGCTCCAGCTCGGATGTGACCTCGGACAACTCCAGGTTCATTTGGGCGGACAGTGCGTTCAGTGCCGCTGGCCGGTTCAGGGTGACGGTGGCGATCGTGCCATCGCGCTTCAGAAGAATGGATTCCATGATTTCTCCGGTTTCAGGTTGACCTCATGCGCGAGGCGCCATGCCACGTACCATGGTCAGGAATTCCAGATGTGTGCCAGCGCGACGATGTTCCGACAATGCCTGGTACTCCGGGTCGCCGTACCATTGCCGGGCCTGCTCTTCCGACGGAAACTTGAAGATGATCATGCGGCCGCTGCGTGGCGCTGCACCTTCAAAGTTGAGCGCATGGTCGTCGTAAGTGACGAACTCACCGCCGTGACGTTTGAGTATCGGGAAAAAACCTTTTTCATACGTGCGGTACTCGGCGGCATCTTGCACTACCAGGTTGACGAGAAGGAATACAGGGACATTGGACATGGTGGTTTCTTTCATGGGAGTGTTGAGGACCAGGCAGCCACCGCACGACCGATTTCGGCGCCGGAGTCTTCCTGGATGAAATGAAGTCCCTTCACGGTGACCTCGGTCTGCTTCGGCCAAGTGCGGCAAAACTCTCGCTGCCGGCCAACCAGGATGGAACCGGGCTCGGCATTGATGAACAGCTTGGGCACGGAACTCTGAGCCAGCCAGTTGGCGTATTGCTGCACCAATGCCACCATGTGCGCCGGCTCACCGGCTATCGGGATCTGGCGCGGCCAGTTCAGCGTGACCTGCCGATCGGCCTCTTCGATGAACGGCGCGCGATAGTGCGCCATCTCGTCGTCGCTGAGCTTGCGCAGGATCGAGCTCGGCAACACGCCTTCGATGAACATATTGCGCTTCAGAATCAAATCTTCTCCCTTGGCTGAGCGGAAGCCCTGAAAGATGCCGCGCGCCTTCTCCGGCCAGTCCTGCCAGCTGGGCAGCGGCATCACAATGCCCTCCATGTAGGCGATGCCGCGCACCTGCTGTGGGTGCAAGCGCGCCCAATGGAAGCCCAGCGCCGTGCCCCAATCGTGCAGCACCAGGGTCACCTTCTGATCTGCGCCAAGGGCGCCAAGGAGTTCGTCGAGATGGTCGTATGCCACTTCGAAGCTGTAGCGATCAGGCCCCTCGGATGCGGGCAGTTTGTCGGAATCACCCTGGCCAATAAGGTCGGGCGCGATGACGCGGCCGCAGCCAGCCAGGGCCGGGATCACATCGCGCCAAAGAAAACTGGATGTCGGGTTGCCGTGCATCAGAACGATGGGGTCACCGGAACCGGCTTCCACGTAGGCGAGACGATGCCCCTTGATCTTGCAGAACTTCGTGACGGGCAGGCTGGTTTGGGTCATGCGATGGCACTCCTTGGCAAACGGAAGCTGGTTTCAATCGGGGCAGGCTGGGCTTGTGACGACATCGCGCTTGGGCTGCTCTGCCTCTCTCGACTCTCGACAAAGCAGGCCCAACAGCCCCGGACGCGCGTACAAGCGGGTTGCGTTTCCCATGTTGATGCCTGGCACCCACTGTCTTAGCTCGGCTGCAGCATTGATCGTGCTCGATAACAGTTGTGCACAAACGGACGAATCATGAGGGCGGATCGAGCCGTCCGCAAGACCATCGACCAGCAGACTGGCTATGCGCTCCGTCAGTGCTTGCAAAGTATGCATCACCTGATCTCGGTGAGCATGATCCGGCAAGGCCGATATGGCCGACGCCCGCAGCAGCGGCCCTCGCTCGGACAACTGAAAACGCACCAGTGAAGACAGGGCCGCACAACAGCGGGTCCAGCCCGATCCACGACTCAGCTGCGCCGCTTGAAGTGTCTGCCGAAGCACCGAGAAGGAACGCTCCCAGCAAGCGCTGACGAGGTCAAGCTTGGTTTCGTTGTGGTGATAAAAGGAACCTTTGGTTAGATTGATCCTCGCTGATATTTTGTCGACCGAGGCACCGTGATAGCCCTGTTCATTGATCAATTCCGTTGCGGCGCGCAAAAACGCCTCGCCAGGGTCATGGAGCGCCAGCGGAAACTCGGCAAAATCCATTTCATCGAGTGTCGTGACATCCGGCCAGGTTTGCGATTGTCCGGCCAGGCCGTACAACAGCAGATCTGCCACTCTTTGGGCAATGCGTGGATAGTCATCGATTTCATAGCGGCCTATCCAGACCCCCATCCAGTGCATAGCCGAGACCACCAGATGCGTGCGTGCGTTGAGTGACTGGCGAGTCAGCGCGGCAGTTTCGCTTCCTGAAAGCAATTTTCGAATGCCTCGAAACATGTCGCCATAAGCAGAAAAGACCACCGAAGCCGTCGCCTCGGGCAGGGAGCGAACATCGCCGAAACCGATCAGTGGCGACTGATCGCCCGTGGCAATGGTCGCCAGTAGCTTGGCGTAGAGCCTAAAGAAATGTTCGACGCGTTCAACGACCGAAGTCATCAGCGCCGCCTTGCGCACCGACGACTCAATTTCAGCGATGGTGCGCAGCATGCAGCTAACGGCCAGATCTTCCTTCCTGCGGTAATAGTAGGTGATGCTGGTCGTCTCCAAACCGACGCTGGCGGCAATCTGACTGAGCGTGACGCCTTTCAGGCCTCTTTCATTAAAAAGCCTGGCTGCGGTAGCAAGAATCGCTTCGCGTTTCTGATCGAAACGTTTGCTCCTGACCTGTTTCGGATTTGGCACGGATAGGGGCATGGTGAAAGTGAAATTGCACCTTCGGCAGCACAAGATATGGATCTGAGAATAGCGTTTAAAAGAACAACAGGTATATTATCGTTTACCCTATATACCAAGATAAAAAGTGAAACTAGAATTATTTTAGAACATCTGGTATGTAGTCAACTGGGAGCAAGTGAACCATGAACGACAGCGCAGAAATCTCGGAATTCCGCAGCAACACGCGCGCCTGGCTCGAAGCCAACTGCCCGACCGAGATGCGTCAACCGATGAGCAGCGCCGACGATGCCTGCTGGGGCGGCCGTCAATGGAAGTTCGCCTCGGACGCACAGAAGCAGTGGCTAGAGCGCATGGGTGAGCGTGGCTGGACCGTACCAGCCTGGCCGAAAGAATACGGAGGCGGCGGTCTTTCGGGCGCCGAG
Organism: uncultured beta proteobacterium; assembly: GCA_903894475.1. Taxonomy (GTDB): domain Bacteria; phylum Pseudomonadota; class Gammaproteobacteria; order Burkholderiales; family Burkholderiaceae_C; genus Rhodoferax. Next base: position 2,739 of record CAITQH010000302.1, on the reverse strand, counting down.
GCCAAAGTGCTCGCGCAAGAATTGGCGTCCCTGGGTTGCCGCCCAGCGCTGGTGAGTTTCGGCATCTGGATGCTGGGCCCGGCACTGCTCAAGTTCGGCACACACGAACAAAAGCTCGAACATCTCCCAAAAATTGCCCGTGGCGAAATCCGCTGGTGCCAGGGCTACTCCGAACCCAATGCCGGATCAGACCTGGCGTCGCTGGCCACCCGCGCAGAAGACCAGGGTGACCACTTCATCGTCGATGGTCAAAAAATCTGGACGTCCTACGCCGACGAGTCGGACTGGATCTTCTGTCTGGTGCGTACCGACACGGCAAAGAAGCACACCGGCATCAGCTTTGTGCTGTTCGACATGGCCACACCCGGCGTCAGTACCCGGCCGATCCGCCTGATCTCTGGCAAGTCACCTTTCTGTGAGACCTTCTTCGACAAGGTCCGTGTCGAAAAGCACAACCTGGTGGGCACCCTCAACGCCGGCTGGGATGTTGCCAAATACCTGCTGACGCACGAGCGCGACATGATTGGCGCGATGGGAGAAGCCTCAACCACACCTTCCCTGTCCAGGACCGCCAAGGCAAGCGTGGGCCTGGACACCCAGGGCCGGCTGGCTGACCCCCAACTGCGAGCACAAATCACGGAATTCGAGCTTGACGAGGCCGCATTTCGGCTCACCTTGCAGCGCGTCCTCGACATGGCCAAGGCCAGACAGGCACACCCAGCCATGTCTTCCATGCTCAAGTACTACGGGGCTGAGCTGAACAAGCGACGCTGGGAATTGATGGCCAGCGCCGGAGGCAGCGATGCGCTGGAGTGGGAAAGCGAACGCTCCAGCCATGGCATCGTTGCGCGCACCTGGCTGCGCACCAAGGGCAACTCGATCGAGGGCGGCACCAGTGAAGTGCAGCTCAACGTCATTGCCAAACGAATCCTTGAACTGCCGGGAGCCTGAACATGTCACTCCTCCTCACAGAAGAACAAACCATGCTGCGGGACAGCGCCCGCGATTTCCTGGCAGACAAGGCGCCAGTGACGCAACTGCGCCAGTTGCGCGACACCAAAGACGCGACGGGTTTCTCTCCGGAACTCTGGAAGCAATTTGCCGAAATGGGTTTCAGCGGTGTGCTGGTGCCAGAGGAATTCGGCGGCATGGGACTCGGTCAGGTCGAAGCAGGTGTCGTGATGGAGCAGATCGGCCATCAGCTCACATGCTCGCCCTTTCTGGCGTCCAGCATCGCTGCCGTCACAGCCCTGCGCCACGGCGGGACTGATTCGCAGCAGAAAACCTGGCTGCCGCGCCTGGCCAGCGCTGAGGCTATTGCCACCCTGGCCATCGACGAGAAATCCAAACACCAGCCGACACAGATTGCGCTGCGCGCCACGCCCACCGCGAGTGGTTTCACCTTAAATGGCGCCAAGACCTTTGTGCTCGATGGCCATGTGGCAGACCTGCTGATTGTCGCCGCCCGGCGTGCCGGCGATCCCGGTGACACGGATGGCATCACCCTGTTCCTGGTGGATGCCAAGGCACCAGGGGTGGAGATAGAGCGCACCGCGATGGTCGATGCCCACAACGCCGCCCGCATTGCTTTCAAGGACGTGCAGCTCACAACCGATGCCGTGCTGGGTCAGGTCGATGCCGGCTGGGCACCTTTGAGCGCCGCGCTTGACGCCGCGCGCGCCGCAGCCGCCGCCGAGTTGCTCGGTCTGGCCGACGAAGTCTTCGAGCGCACTGTGAACTACCTCAAAGAACGCAAACAGTTTGGCCGGGTCATTGGCGAGTTTCAGGGCTTGCAGCACCGCGCGGCAGAACTCTATTGCGAGCTGGAAATCACGCGCTCCGTCGTGATGCATGCCCAGCAGCAACTCGATGCCAAGGCCGATGGTGCCAGTCGCGCCGCATCTATGGCCAAGGCGCGTGCCGGTCGCACCGCCACCCTGGCCGTGCAGGAAGCGGTGCAAATGCATGGCGGCATGGGCATGACCGACGAGTTCGAGATCGGCTTCTTCATGAAGCGCGCCAGGGTTCTGCAGGAACTCTTTGGTGACGCCAATTTCCATCTTGATCAGCTCGCGCGCCAGCAGGGCTATTAAGAGAAAGAAATTGCTAATGCACCAATTATTAGTTGTTGTCATTGCGCCCCCTGCTGTCATTGCGGACTTGATCCGCAATCCAGTCTATGCGTGGCACTGGATCCCGGATCAAGTCCGGGATGACAAATTCGGGTTCAAGGTCCATGTGCAGTTCTGAACCGGAACTGACGGCTCGCAACGATCATCTTTTAGAGTTACATCACCAACCATCCAAAACCATGAACAACACCCACTACGAAGTAAAAGATGGCGTCGCCGTCATCCGCCTGGACAACCCGCCCGTCAACGGCCTGAGCCACGCCTTGCGAAGCGGCATCGTCACTGACGTCAAGCGCGCCGAAGCTGATGCTGCAGTCAGCGCCATCATCCTGATCGGCTCCGACAAGGCCTTCTCGGGTGGCGCCGACATCCGCGAATTCGGCACCGCGGCAGCCGGCGCTGAGCCCACGCTGCACAGCGTGATCAACCTGATCGAGACTTCCAGCAAGCCGGTCATCGCGGCCATTGGCGGCGCCTGCATGGGTGGTGGTTTGGAACTGGCCCTGGGTTGCCACTTCCGGGTGTCGGTGCCAGGCGCCCAGATTGCCCTGCCCGAAGTCAAAATCGGTTTGCTGCCCGGTGGTGGCGGCACGCAGCGCCTGCCGCG
>CAITQH010000301.1 GCA_903894475.1 uncultured beta proteobacterium | reverse complement strand
GAACAGGTCAGCGCCGGAAATGCGTGCAGATTCTTCCAGCGTCGGGTCCATGCGCTCCAGCGCGCCGCTGACTTGAATGAAGACAAAGGGAAACAGGTACATGGTCTCCACCAGGATGATGCCGGCGTAGGTGTAGATGTCGAAAATGGGCCCGTCAAAACCCAGCACATCGATGAAGAAACGGTTGATGTAACCGGCGCGTGGCGACAACAGCATCTTCCAGGCCAGCGCACCAATGAAGGCCGGCAACATGAAGGGCACCAGAAACAGCAGCTTCATCGTCTTTTTGAATGGCAGATCTGTGCGCGTTACCAACCATGCAAAGAAGGTGCCGACGATGGTGCCGGTGACCGTCACGCCGGCCGACAGAACCAGTGAATTGAGCAGCGCCTTGTAGGTCTGCGGTTGCCGCAGGACTTTGAGGACGTCGACCAGATTGAAGTGGCCATCGACCCAGAAAGCGTTGAAAAATATCAGCAGCATGGGAACGGCGACAACCACGACCAGAATACCAACCGACAAGCCAAACAATATCTGCGACGTGCCGAAACGCGAACGTGAACTGGTGCTGACCATGAGCTACACCCTGGCGCCCGAAGTCATGTCGCCAACAAACCATTGCACCGTCGCCAGACCAACACAGCACGGATCGCCCTCAACAAACAGCAGGCCACGCTCCAGACACTCGTGGCTGGGCAACGCGGCGCGGATCAAGGTGCCGGCGATGTCAATCAGGTAGTCCACCTGCGCACCTAAAAAACTGGCGCGCCGGACGATGCCTGGCAAGCCGGAGCCGCTGCGCGAGAGCAACACGTCGCTGGGGCGAAAGCCGGCGCTGAACTGGTCTGCCTGCTTGTCTGGCGCGGGGCCAACCCAGGCGGCGTCGGAGCCACCGATATAGAACGCAGCGCCATCGCGTCGGACCGGCAGAAAATTCGCAATGCCCAGAAAACGAAAAACAAAATCGTCCGCCGGGTGTTCGTAAACTTCTTGCGGCGCGCCGATTTGTCGCAGCACGCCTTTGTCATCCATCACGGCCAGCCGGTCCGAGATGCCCAGCGCAATTTCCTGGTCGTGCGTCACGTAGAGAATCGTGATGCCGAGCTTGCGCTGCAAGGCCTTGATCTCAAAACGCATTTCCTCGCGCAGATTGGCGTCAAGGTTGCTCAGTGGCTCATCGAGCAGCAGCAGGCGCGGCTCCGACACCAGCGCACGCGCCAATGCCACGCGTTGCTGCTGACCGCCGGAAAGCTGCGACGGCAAGCGCGTCTCCAGACCACCCAGACCCACCAGATCAATGGCGCGGCGGCCGCGTTCCTGCAGGGCGGCGGCGGCTGTGTGCGCCAGTTTGAGCGGATAGGACACGTTGTCAAACACGCTCATGTGTGGCCAGACCGCGTAGTCCTGAAAAACCATGCTCAGGCCGCGCTTGTCGGGCGGCAAGGATTGCGCGGTCAAGGCGCTGGCCACCACTTCACCGCCGATGACGATAGTGCCGCTGTCGGGAGACTCGAAGCCGGCGATCAGGCGCATCAGCACAGTCTTCCCGCAACCCGAGGGGCCCAACAGCGTAAAGCACTCGCCATCCTGGATCTCAAGCGACAGGCTGGGCAGGACAGAGCGCCCTGCGTAGCTCTTGCTTACCCCCTCAATCCGGACACTCGCCACCGCCTAATTCACTTTTGCATGATGTCGGTGAACTTCTTGATGGTGGCTTCTTTTTCGGCCATGATCTGCTTGTAGTCAATCTTCATGGCGCGCTTCATCGCTTCTTCGACCGGCGGCAACTTGAAGCGATCCGGCACCTTGACGTCGGAACGCACCGGCAGCGTGCCTTCATTGGCAATAATCATCTGCCCGTCCTTGGACAGAACGAAGTCAACAAACTTCTTGGCCGCGTCCACGTTCGGGCTGTTGCGGAAAATCGCAATCGGGCTGGGAATGACCAACATCTCTGGCGGATAAACCAGCGCCAGCGTCGCGCCCTTGTCAACCTTGTCCAGTGTGATGTAGTCCACGGCCAGACTGGCTACCAGATCACCTGATGCGGTGTCATCAACCACCTGCCCCGAACCCTTGCCCATCTTGGCACCGTTGGCACGCAAGGCTTCAAAGTAGGGCCAGCCGAAGGCCTTGGACAGAACCGCCACACTCATGTAGGCGGTGCCGGAAAGGGCTGGATTGGCAATGCCGTAGGCGCCCTTGAACGCGGGCTTCTGTAGATCGGCCCAGGTCTTGGGCGCTTCCTTGATCAGGCGCGTGTTGTAGGCGATGCCCAGTGTGCCAAGGCGCACTGCGGTGAAGGATCCGTCGTAATCGGGCAGCGGGTTGAGCAGGGCCTTGATGTCCTGCGGTACGTAGGGCAGTAGGATGCCTTGTGCCTTGAGTTGATAGAAGTCGGGCACCTCGCTGGTCCACAGCACGTCGGCCATGATCTTGCCCGATTCCCGCTCAGCGGCAATCTTGGCCATCAACTTGCCGGCGCCGGCCGACTGAAAATCAACCTTGACGTCAGGATGCTTCTTGACAAAGGCGGTCATCAACCATCTTGGCACCGCAGATACCATGGCCAATGCACAGGCCCTCGCCGACGATCTCAATCTCCTCCGCACCGACAGCGCCTGCGTCATCGCTGCGGACGTTGCCAAACCCGAGCAGGTG
>CAITQH010000300.1 GCA_903894475.1 uncultured beta proteobacterium | reverse complement strand
TGGCTCCATTACGCCGGTCACAAACTGGATCCTATATGCCGATCACGGAATGGATCCTATACGGCGGTCGGTGACAGAAAGACGCCAGGCAGGGCCAAGTGCTGCTCGATGCCTGCCGCTACTTCCTGACGGATGCATACCCACTAGACATTGACTTCGTGCTTGACCTCCCTGAAGAGCTCCGCGACCTGTTTAACGATTGGGCGCAAGGAGCCGGGTACGAGCCACCTAACACGTAAGCGCAGCGCGGCACATCTGAGCATTAACGGGCTTTCAGCCTTGTGACGAGCCGGCCACCCGAGGGAACTTCTGGACCAGTCCGATGAAGCCCGCCAGGCGCGTCTCCCACAGTGCGATGCCATGCCGCTCGTTGAGGGCGTCTATCGCCAGCACCGCGCGACAGTTGGCGGCCTCGGCGGCGGCGTCTAGAGCGCCCAGAAAGTCGGAGGTTGTTACCTGGGCCAGGTCCAGCTGACCTCGGATTTGCTCCCACGGCTCTCCGTCGGTCAGGCTTCCGCTGAGGACCAAGATGAAAGGGCGGCCTGCTTCCTAGGGATTGGCTTATCGTGTTGACACAAATTCCATAATTCGGCACAATGCCTCTCAAACGACAATTTTGAGAGGCATTTTTCATCGCCAAGATTTCTCCGTCAGGTTTTCGGTTCCCGGTTGAAACGGCCGGCATACAGGTAAATCACTGCAAGAACCCGCCTTGCGCCAACTTCGGCGTACCGGAATCTCCCTTTAAGAAGCGCAAGCCAGCCGGGGTTGTTTTAGCCCCTGAGCCTGGCGACTACGCTAAAGTGAGTTCGGGTAAAGGCAAGCCTGCGATGAAGTGCTGCCTGTGCGAAGAAATTCTGCCCTTGCGCAGCAATGCCGGCGTTGCAGAAGAGCTTGACCGCCTGGTCAGCTACCTGGACGCCAAGCCAGCGCCTTCCTGCCCCAACCCGGCTTGCGAAAACCGAGGTGTCGCTATCGCCGATAGGCCCGAGGGATACGCACGCTATGGAGTCACGGGCGCCGGCACTCCGCGCTGGCGCTGCAACGCCTGTCGCAAAATCTTTTCAGTCGGTGGGTCCCCCACAAAGAAGCAGCGCATCACCCACAAGAACCGTGAGGTGTTTGCGCTGCTGATGAACAAGTCCCCAATGAACCGCATGGTGGAGATAACCCGACTTGACCCGAAAACACTCTACGGGAAAATAGACTTCATTCATCGCCAGTGCATGGCGTTCGCCGCCAGCCGGGAACGCCAGCTAACCCAAGGCATGGTTCTGCCGAAGATGTACGTGGCTGTCGACCGGCAGTCGTTCGTGGTCAATTGGTCCAACCGTAAGGACCGGCGCAACGTGCAGCTCAATGCCATTGCCAGCGCCGACCTGGACTCGGGCTACGTTTTCGGGATGAACTTGAACTTTGATGGCGAGCTCGACCCCGATGCGGTGGAAGCGCGTGCAATCGCCCTTGGCGACTACTCGTCGCCGGCACCATACCGCAAATACGCACGGGTTTGGCTCAAACCGGATTACGACGAGTCCGTGGCCGCCTCCGCAGTCACGGCCGCAAAGAAGGTGGCGAAGGCCCTTGAAAAGGCCCGTGCTATCGATGAACTGACCGGCGAAATTGCAGCGGAGTACGCCTCGGCCATGGAGCGCGATGACGTCGAGGATTCCGAAGAGAAAGACAAGGACACTGCGCTACCGACCTTGGGCATGCAAGTTCACGAACAGTACACCTTGCACGCCCATTTCCTGGCGCTCTCGCTCTTGCTGTCCAATGCAGAGAAGGTTCGGGTCTACATGGACCAGGACTCCGGTTTTCGGGCCGGGTTCATGTCCGGGTTTCACCAACGCGTGCGAGACCGCACGGCCGATGCCTTCTATGTGAAGGTGCTCAAGAACGCCACGATTGACAAAAAAGACTCGGTGGTCCGCAAAAGCAAGGCCATCTTCAAGGAGTACCAGGCAGCACACCCAAAACTGAAGCCCTACGCTGTCGCCGTGCTGATGGTGATTGACGAAATGAAACGCAGGGCCACACTTGGACAGTGGGACGACCGGTGGCTCACGCATCCGCTGCCCAACAAGGGCGAGCCCGATAAACGGGTGTGCTGGTTGACAAACCTCGGCGGTTACCCGGAAGAGCAGGTTGCCCGGTTGTACCTCAAAGCCAGCCTCCATTCCGTGGACCGGTTCTTCATGCAGGCTCGCAGGCGCCTGAGCCTGGCAGAACGAGGTTTCCCCAGTGCGTCCTCTGATAGACGCATCTGGCACGGTTACAGCGCCTACAAGCCCCAAAACTTGGCCAAGGTGCTGGAGATATTCAGGGTGTTCTACAACTACTGCTCCATGGGTCAGGACAAACAGACTCCTGCGATGCGCATGGGACTGGCAAGGGGTCCGGTCAAACTCGAAGAAGTCCTTGGCTATGGGGCGTGAATTTTCATAGAGTGGTTCAGGTCTCGGGACGAATTTCGAAGAAAGCTATACCCTTTAGGCAACTTAGGAAAACAAATGGATAGAACAACAAAGGCTTGGTTTGACGCCAAAACAGTCAAGCTGAACTGTCATGACGGCCTGGGTGCTTGGATGACGGACGAACAATGGATTCGATTGTCTGGCGCTCCAAGCAATAGCGTGGTCACAGTCTCGGTCAATTCGAGCCACCAAGTGGAGCTCAAGGTGGAAAACTCCGTAATTCTTGCGGAACCGATGATTCGGCTCATTATTCAGGAAGTAGGTGGGTACGCTTTTATATTAGGAATGCCGCTTTTGTGCTGAATGGTACCCACATGGGAAAGCGTCTTGGTGCGCGCAGCATTTGCATGGAAATTCAGCAAGCGAAAGAGCTCGGGCTTTTTAGCAAGATTCAAACCCATGCCGTAGGAAATTGGGGAGCTTTCCATGGAAAGGAGCCTCTCAGAGGCTATTACATTTGGCCCATGATGGGGTTTGATGCACGGCTTCCACTGTCCTTGCTGGCTCATCCCGCATTTCCGCCGACTCTCCGTCATTGTCAAACATTGCTCGAACTGTTAAAATCTGACGCAGGCGAAGTGTTTTGGCTCGAGAACGGTGACAGTCTATTGGTCGAGTTTGACTTGAAGGACGGGTCTGAAAGTTGGATAAGACTCAGTCACTATATGAAGCAACGAAATATTGAGGTGCTACCATGAATACTCTTGAACGTCTTCGTAGTTTGACGAAACCAATGACCAATGCGCAAGTAGAGGCGGGGTTGCTGGCCCGTTTTGGTTCTCTGGGCCGGGAGAACGTTAGCTCTGACGACCCCATTCTGGCCGCACGTGCGGATAGGTTGGTGGCTAGGGCCAATTCGCAACTGGCCCCTGTTCGTCGGATTGAACGGTCCAACATGACGTGCGACTAACAATTCGCGCATTATTCCAAAAAAGCGATGCCTTGGCATCGCTTTTTTCATTCCACGATGCAGCTGCGGGGTCCGCGTTATTCGCGCCACTGTGGGCAGGCCCACTGAAGGTGACGCATAGCTCCAAGCCACATCGGGGTCTTCGCTAACTCGCGGCATAGCCGTGCCAAACGTAGCTGGCTGCACTGGAAAATTGTGCACATGGTGAATGTTTCGGTCTCGTCCGTGGTTTGGAAAGGGGCAGCCTCCCTGATGGCTCAATGTCTATAGGATGAGCCATTAGTGGCACTATTGCTCAATATATGGCGCATTTCACTTGCAAGAACTGACGTTTGTCCATATAATGAGCGAATGTAGAACTTTTGCTCAATCTATCACCATGCCTCGAATTCACCTACCGTTGTTGCCCGCGTCTACCAAGCTGTCTCACTCCCTTGGACAGAGGCTTGCGCTCGCCCGTTGCCGACGCGAACTGTCGACGACCGTGTTTGCCGAGCGGGTGGGCATCTCCCGCAATACTCTCAAACGACTGGAGTCCGGAGACCCTAACGTCTCACTGGGCACCTATTTGCGCGCCCTGCGGGTGTTGGGCTTGGATGCGGACCTGGACATGGTGGCCCGTGATGACGCGTTGGGGCGCAAGCTACAGGACCTCAAGTCTCTGGGAAATCGTTCGACTGCGGGCGCCTTGACGCCATAAACGACAACAACTGATATGGCGACTAAACCGACCTCACGGGCCGCGCGCCCTTTCATCGAGGTTCACCTGGACGCTCCGGAGCTCGGGCCCATTATTCAAGTCGGGCGCCTGTTTCAGGCCGACATTCGCGTCGACCTGGCGCCTTCATTCGAGTACACACCACAATGGCTTGCCAGTGACCAGCGTTTTCAGCTTGACCCTAGACTGGACCTCTACAGCGGCGAGCAGCACGCCCTACACGCGCGGGGTTTCGGCATCTTTCTGGACTCAGCGCCCGACCGGTGGGGCCGCGTGCTCATGGAGCGGCGCGAAGCCAGCCAAGCGAAGAAGGAGGGCCGACCCATGCGGCGCCTCACCGACCTGGACTTCATGCTCGGGGTGAACGACTTCACCCGTACCGGCGCGCTGCGCTATCGCCGTGGACCCGAGGAGCCCTTCATCGACCACCACGAACTGTCCGCCCCTCCTGTGACAGACCTGCGCGAGCTCGCGGCCATTGCCACGAAGCTCGATGAGCCTGGTGCAGAGGAACTTCCCGAGTACGAGAAGTGGCTTGCCATGCTCATTGCACCAGGCACTTCACTCGGTGGGGCGCGTCCGAAGGCGACGTTCACGCAGACCGATGGCGCACTTTGGCTAGCCAAGTTTCCGGCGCACGATGACCGCTACGACTGGGGCAGCTGGGAGTATCTTACACATCGGCTTGCGCACGACGCCGGCATATGGGTGCCAGAGTCGATGCGTCTGCCTCTGGGCGGACGCTACCACACGTTCGTTGTCCAGCGTTTCGAGCGCGGCGTAAACGGCGACGCGCTGGCTCGGCGCATGTACGCCTCGGCCATGACCTTGCTCGAACGTGAGGACGGCGAAACCGGCGCAAGCTACCTCGACTTAGTGGACTACCTTGATACTCAGGGTGGCGCGGGACTAACCGATGACCTTGCACAGTTGTTCCGACGCGCCGTATTCAATCTGCTTGTGGGAAACCGCGACGACCACTTGCGCAACCACGGCTTCGTGCGCGTACCCACGGGCTGGCGCCTAAGCAAAGCGTTTGACATGAATCCCAATAGGGACAAGCGCCAACATGCACTGACATGGGACGGCAAGTCGGCAGAACCCGACATTGAAGCGTTAAAGCAGTCAGCACCCTTCTACCGAATTGCTCACCCGGAGGATGCGCAGCGCATCATCAGCGAGGTGACGGCCGTGGTCGCAACTTGGCGTGAGCGGGCGCAGGCACTTCAAATTCCTGGCATCGAAGTACAGGCGATGAAGAGCGTCTTCGCGGTCTGAGAGCCAAATGCCGGGGCGCCACACATTGATTTTTGGTCGGGGCAATATTTCGGGTCCGCGTACACGGCGGGATTTTTGCCACCTTTAGCCTTGTCGCCTACCGCTCCCTCGTTCTAAATGCGTTGATTTATAAGGGCTATTCCGAACTAACACCCTAAGCAAGTATGCACAATCTTCCAGTGCAGCTAGCAAACGTAGCGTTCAGATACGACAGTTCTGCTTGGTCCTGCTGTAGTGCTATGCTTTTGGTATATGCCTGCCAGAGAGCGCCTAAAACGTGCATTTTCGGCCTCACTGGGGTATCAACACGATAAGCCAATCCCTAGGCCTGCTTCGAGCTGTTTGTGCCCGAAGTCGGCGATGAGGTGCGATTTGCCGATGCCGCCGGGACCCGAGATGACCAGCTCGCGCTTGTTCATGAGCTGCCAATGCACGCTGGCAATCTCCTCGCGGACGCGGGCGACCGCCGAATAGAGGTCAAACAGGTCCCTGCGGGGAAGGTAGCGGCTCTTCTCGGGCACCTTGTCCTCGACCTCGGTCAGGGCTTCGGAGATGCTTGCAATGGCGGCGGCCGAGAGGGTCGCCCAGCTCTCCAAGGGCACCGACGTTTCCAACGCCGCGGGAGGCGCCACAAGGCTTTGCACCAGTGGCTCGCAGGCTTGTCGCACCTGGTCAGCAGCAGACAACAGCTTCTCTCGCGACAGGCTACTGACCGCGCCGTCCATCTTGTACGTAGTCTCAGCTGCCCAGGTGGCTGACGCCGCGAGCAGTTCCGGGTCGCGAGCCACCGCTTGCAAGGCCTGCTGGATTGGCAGCTCCACGTGGCTTTCGGGGCAGTAGCGCTCACCCAGGTTGTGGCGCTGCACGTCGAGCTTGTCGCGGAACCAGGCCGAGCTGAACCTAACGGTGTCGAACCAGTAGCGCGCCCGTCCGGAGTAAGCGGGGTCGTCGCGCCCAAGGCGCTCGCCGATGCTGGATGCGCTCCAGAGTTCGATTTCGATGGTGCGGCCGGTGGCGGCTGCGTCCTCGACGCTCCTCTTGCGCCATCTCTCGTAGCGCTGAACTTCGCTGGCCTTGTTCCCAGACCGGTTGTCCCGCAGGTCGATGGGCAGGCAAACGACAAATTTCGTCAGCTGCGGATGGGCGCTGAGTGCACGCTTCAGCGAGTCCGCCAGGCTTCCGACTTGTCCGTCGTCGAAGCCGTCGATGAAGTACTTTGCTTGCCAGCCAACCTCATGACCGTCCGCGTAGGCGCGGTAGCACTCGAGGCCCTGGTCGGCGCCCGGACCTTTCCGGACGAACCGGGAGCCGGTAGCTGGGTCCTCCAGGGCGGCCAACTGACAGCAGAGTTCCTCGAAGCCGCCGTTCTGCGCTCCTCGATGTTCACGAATATGTTTGAAATCCAAGCTCAACACCACGCACCCCCGTCTTGTTTTTAGGCGTTGTCCAAGCTTCCACATGACCGCCACTATCCACCTAGGACTCTACAGGATTGAATCGTCCTGGCCTTTCTAGACATCAATAGAAGTGAGGCTTGGGGTCGCGAAGCAGCTGTTGGCGAAATTCAGCTCTCAGCCCTAAGCCGTCAAAAGGGTATTGAGTCTCTTTAGATTTCAAGCTGATTGGCTTTAGGAGCGGCTAGGACGAGCCCGCCCTGCGACTTCTCGGATTTAGCACGGCATTTCATCCAAATGTCCAGGTCACTAGACGTTGCTTCAACCACTCTTATGGAGCAGCAAATGTCTACAACTGCAACCGACCTTCGTTTGACATATGTCCCCGGCGCTGGCCCGGCCTTCAAGCCGCTCAGTCGCCATGATGTCGCGGCCATTCTCGGCGTCAGTGTGCGAACTGTGGAGAATTGGCGTCGGGACAAGCTCATCCCGCCATCGGTCGACATTGGTGGTCGCGTGTACTGGCATCCGGAGCTTTTCTATGCAGGACTCGACGCCACCCTGCGCGCGACTGGTATGACGTCTGACGAGGGGGGAGCACCGATGGTGAACCAATCGATGCGCTCCAGTAACAGGGCACCTGCAGCGACAGGCGCGTTAGAAAAGGCACGAAGGCGCTCGGCAGAGACTATTGCCGCAATGACAGGTCAATAGTCAGCATGTAATCGCATTGAGGGTGCACTGAAGCCCGGGGACGCCACCTGGTGCACCAGTTTTTCATTGCCTGGTGCCGCATGGACACCCTAACAATGCCTGACCCCCGGTTCCTGGCATTTGGAATATTCATCCATGCATCACGCGTCCCGCCGGTGCTCGGGAAAGTGGCATGTCATTTGAGGTGCTCCGGTGCTAGCCGAAAACACGAATTTTGGTGCTAAAAGCTATGCGTCAGGCAGCGCTACCGTGCTTGGTGACTGCGGCGCGTGCGTGAACTGATAAGAGTAAAGAGACGGCGCCCCGCAAAGCAAGTGCTGGCGCGGCTTGCAGGGCGATTGCGGCACCTCAAACGACATGAGCGGCGCCCAAAATCACACGATAACTGCCCGGTTTTAGCCTTCGGCCAGCCTTGGATGGGCTAAATTTGTCATCGATTCCCCAAATCGCACCTCAACCGACATCAAAAGCACCTCAAACAACATTCCTTGCAATCTTGGCCGGCAGGGGAGTCAGCACGGCTTACGCCACGACACCTTACCTTTGCGAATCGACCAGCCGGAGTCGATAACGCTATGTGCACTGAGAATTTTCAAGGCATCCCGCAACCGATTTTCAAGAGCCTTGTCGCTTGCCTGCGAACCGCACAACTCCCGTAGCCGAGTCAGCGTCATCGGGATGAGTTTGGATTGAGTCTCCACATATGCGTAAAGCCAGGTAGCCACGCCGACCGGAAGATTTAAACGCAGTGGTCTACGCAACCAGACTCCCGGCGACGCCCGGAACAAATCTACGAAGTGCACATCGAGCGCGACGGTCCAGCGTCCGCATTTTTGGTAGTCAAACCCCGAACACAGCTGCACAGTGAAGCGCTCAAAAATAATGAGTCCCTGCTGTAGGCGTTGGATATGTTGGCGCAGGGCGACGCGACTGTTCCCGTCATATCGACCAAAGACAGCTCTGCAAACCGCGTCAGGCGGGAAGCTGATAGCTGTACCAACCGTCACATCCCGGAGCATTTGTACCAGTGTCATGAAGACCAGGCCGTCCGACTGACGCAGTTCGGGTCCAGCGTAGCTAATCGAGGTTCGACCAGCTGAAATTGGCAACACAAAATCAATATGTGCAAGACGCTTGTCGGACTTGCTGCCGACCCTAAACAGCGGTGACTCAAAAAAGGCTCTAGGGCATAGGAACTGTTGCGGCCCGTGTTGTGGGACGAACTCGGTTTGCAGGCGCCGCTCCAGGTCGTGCTCTTCTGAGATGCAATCTTGGATGGCCTTGTACAAGGCGTTCCTTTCCGGGCATTCGCGCATGCCTTTTACGTTCCTGAAGGCTTGTATGCGATGTTCGCCCAGCACGTGCTTCGCGTGCAGCACACCGCGGCGGGTCCTTGGATGCTCTATGGAGTCGGACATTTCGAGAGCAAAGTCTGGCAGGCAAAATCGTTCGGACGGTGCAACAGCAACTATGCCGCCGACATGGGCGACTATCGCCTCTCTAGTGCATGCCAGCGCGGACGCAGCCGCCGTGGTGTTTGGCATCATGTTTGACAGCATCGGATGACCTATTTGTTACTTGAGTTTCGTGTAGGCAGTGCTCGCCCTAGTCCCCGATTGGCTAAAGGCGGGGCTGTTTAAAGGGAAGGCGCTTTAGAACAATTTGTTCCAAGCATTTGAATAACTATCCGCAGTGCCACTGGCTGCAGGTACTGCGAAATTCACATTAGCGGTGAACACGGCGGATGCTGCCGTGTTCGGGGCACCATTTGCCGTGTCCACGGCAGGTTAACCGTGTCCACGGCATCGACTGCCCGCACACACGGCAGGTGACTTTA
>CAITQH010000299.1 GCA_903894475.1 uncultured beta proteobacterium | reverse complement strand
GACATTGACGGCCTGAACCACACCAACAACGCGGTTTATGTGCAGTGGTGCGAAAAAATCGGCTGGGCGCATTCTGAATCGCTGGGCTTGAGTCTGGCGGACTATCAGCGGCTGGATCGCGCAATGGCAATTCGGCGTGGCGAGTACGACTATCTGCTGCCCACCACGCTGCACGAGGAACTCACACTGGCAACCTGGTTGACGGCAAGCGACGGCAAGCTGACGATGGAGCGGCGCTTTCAACTGGTTCGCAATTTGGATCAGGTGACGGTGCTGCGCGGCCGCTGGGATCTGGTTTGCATCGAACTCAGCAGCGGCCGCGTACGCCGCATGCCGCCTCAGTTTTGCCAGGTCTACCTGGCTGCGATCAGCGGACCAGTTGGCTAGCGCTACCGCCGCTTCTCTTTACCTTCATCGCTGCGTGGCATCGACCGCATCGAGTCGATCCAGTATCGCTAGTGCTTGCGCCACATTGCCGGTGGCTGCCATTGCGCGAAAGTGATTTTCCGTATCCCAGGCGGACAGAGCATGCGCGCTCAACTGCTCCACCAGTTTGTTCATGCTCAGGCCCCGGCTCTGCGCCAACGATTTCAATCGCTGCGCCGTGTCATCGGGTAGCCGTATGGTCAAAGTGCTCATTGCCATTCCTCCAAACATTGCGCGGGCGTCAGTACCCGCAATTGTCCCAAGCGCAACTCTCCACCATGAAGGTCGCGCAGATTGTGCGTCACGATGGCAGCGGCGCCACCGGCCAATGCAAGTTCAATCAAGTGGTTGTCTCCTTCGTCGGGCAAATTCGGTCGCCAGCCGTAATACACCGTGACCCAGCGACCCTGCCTGGCCAGGGCAGCCAACACAGTTTCCCGCTCCATGGCGCTAGTCGTGTCACCCCAAACCGGGCGACCCATTAGATCGTGGTACTCCATCCATAGTGCGTTGCCGAAGAGCGGTTGGAAATCACCAATCAATGCCCGCCGCAACAGACTGCGTGAAGCCCCGGCCGCAGAGCGAAGCCCAGCGACCAAAACGTTGGTGTCAATGACAATCGGGATCATGATGACAGCATAGGTGCTATCACATCGTTTGGCAAGTACTGAATTTGACTAACCGTGCTGCGCGGTCGCTGGGATCTGGTTTGCATTGAACTCAGCAGCGGGCTTGTGCGGCGCATGCCGCCAGAGTTTTGCCCTGGCGGCGATCACCGAATCAGATGCCGATCAGCGCCAGTGAGCTTGGCCTCGCGAGCCGCCCGGGTACTCCCGCCGAAGAAGGCGGGTATATCGCGCTCAACCCCGAGACGGGCACCACCACGCAGGGTGACAGCGTCGAGGAAGCAGTTGCCAATTTGAAAGAGGCAACGGCGCTCTATCTGTCCGAGTTTCCGCTTCCTATCCCAGGGCATCCAGTGGTCACCACGTTCAGTCTTCCCGCTTATGCCTACGCTGCCGCGCACCTCTGGGGCGGACATCGTGAAAGCTCTTGAACATCTCGGTTTCGTAAAGATTCGCCAACCTGGCAGTCACGTCATCATGCGATGTGGAGCGAAAGGTTGCGTAGTGCCGATGCATGACGAGGTCAAAGTCGGCACGCTTGCCGGCATTTTGCGCCAAGCAGACATTTCTCCCGATCAATTCATTGCCGCATTTTGAATGCGCCGTGCTGCCCGTGAAGTTGGCGAGGCAGACGTTAGCCCAGGTCCTGCTTAAGGCGGACCATGCTCGACTTGCGCTGCATTGAGCCTGCGTGCCAAGGCCAGCATGCGTTCATCGTCTTGAGCATTGCGCTGTGCGTGCGTGAGTCGAAATACGCCCCGCAACGCCGGCGCCGGGTTAGGCAGTAGGGCATCGAGCGCGCGACCACGCTGCCACGCCTCTTGTGGTGTAAGAGGCGCGGCATTCAGGCCGCTGTGTTTGTTACCAACGATGCGCATACTGGCGAGTATCGCAAATTCCAACACCCTCAGTGCACAACGCGCTCGAAGGTGAACTGCCCGGGTGCCCGGATCGGATCGACATCGACCGGTATCACGTCCTTGGGCGCGAACTTGCCCTCCAGCAACAACCTGGACAACGGATTCTCGATGCGCTGCTGAATCGCGCGCTTGAGCGGACGGGCGCCAAACACCGGATCGAAGCCAACCTTGGCCAGTTCGGCCAGCGCGGCTGGCGACACCTCGAGCATGAGGTCCATTTTGGCCAGACGCTCCTGTAGCACCTTGATCTGGATACCGGCGATCTCGGCAATGTGGGAAGCATCGAGCGCATGGAACACCACGGTCTCGTCAATCCGGTTCAGGAATTCCGGTCGGAAGTGGTTCTTCAACTCATCCGTAACCGCGTCCTTGATGTCTTCGCTGTCCTGCCCGACCATGCTCTGGATCATCGGCGAACCGATATTGCTGGTCATCACGATTACGGTATTCTTGAAGTCGACGGTGCGACCGTGGCCATCGGTCAACCGGCCATCATCGAGCACCTGCAGCAACACATTGAAGACATCGGGGTGCGCCTTCTCGACCTCATCGAGCAGCAGCACGCTATAGGGTTTGCGACGCACCGCTTCGGTCAGGTAACCACCCTCCTCGTAACCTACATAGCCGGGTGGTGCACCAATCAGGCGTGCCACCGAGTGCTTTTCCATGAACTCGCTCATGTCGATGCGCACCAGGTGATCCTCGCTGTCAAACAGGAAACCGGCAAGCGCCTTGCAAAGCTCAGTCTTACCGACACCAGTCGGCCCCAGGAACAGGAAAGAGCCGGTCGGACGGTTCGGGTCTGACAGGCCGGCGCGCGAGCGCCGGATGGCGTTGGCCACAGCCCGGATCGCTTCGTCCTGACCGACCACACGCTGGTGCAACTTGTCTTCCATCAGCAGCAGCTTGTCGCGCTCGCCCTGCATCATCTTGGAAACCGGAATGCCGGTGGCGCGACTCACCACCTCGGCAATTTCCTCGGCGCCAACCATGGTGCGCAGCAATTGCGGGCGCCCACCGTCCTTGGCATTTTTGGCCTTGCCTGCCTCCATGGTTTGTGCGTCCTTGAGCTGCTTTTCCAGCCCCGGCAACTTGCCGTATTGCAACTCACCGGCG
>CAITQH010000298.1 GCA_903894475.1 uncultured beta proteobacterium | reverse complement strand
GCCAGGACCTTCTTGCTGGCGTTTTTCGATCAAGCGTTTGGCTTCGATCACCTGGCGGCCCTTTAGTTGACCGTTTTCGTAGGCTTCTTGCAGCAGATCGCCGAGGTTTTCATCTCCGTCTTTGGCGCGGGCAATCTCCAGGGCCGTGGTGAGCGGAATGGTGCCGCACTGCACGGCTTCAATCAAACGCTCTTCACCCTGGTCGAGCAAAAACATGATGTCCTTGACGTATTTGGGTGACAGACCCGTCTTTTGAATGATGATCTCGGCGCTGTAGCCGCGATTGCGCAGCAACTCGATGTCCGCCAAAATCTCAAGGGGCCGGTAACCCCGCCGGGCGATGTTTTCTGCCAAACTCATGATGAAGGCGTCTTCATCACTGACATCGACAATCAACGCCGGAATGTGGGATTCACCCAGAATCCGAAAGGCGTTCAAACGTCCCTCGCCACAGACCAGCAGGTATTTGACCTGACCATCATCGCCCGGACGTTCAGTCACAGTAATAGGCTTCTTCAGCCCAATAGACCGGATATTGTCAACAATCTCCTCAAAGACCTTCATATTGCGGTCACGCGAGTTCAGAGTCTGTATGCGACTGATCGGAACAAAGGTGACGGATTCAGGGGTGCCGGTCATCATGGGGATCTCCTATTAATTTGTGGGTTGGGACAGTGGTTCATGCTTAAAGCTCCTTTCTTGGGCTGGGGTGGTGGGGAATGGGTAATCGGTAATGGGTAATGGGTGGCAGGTGTTGGACTGATAGGGTTTTGACTTCAAACGGGACGCTGCACGCGCTGGCGCTGCGACATGCCGTAGAAAAAGCTCAGGTCGTCAAACCGGAAGCAATCAAATTCAGCCTGGTTGCGCTCTGAGAGTTGCAACTCGCCCCCCGGAGAATCGAGTTGGGGCAATACAAAATAGTCAAGCTCGCTCTGATTGACCTGGTCAAGCCGGATGGCGACGGTGATGTCGGGTTCGCAATGCGCATGGTCAAAGTGAATGCGCCAGCGCTGGCGCCCACCGGGCAAGGTCTGACAGCGCGCCATCACCAGGCTGATGACCAGTTCCTGGTTCAAGTGCAGCAAGTCGGTCTTGGGGTCACGCCAGACTGAACCACCCAGTTCGGCAATGCTGTTCTGGGTGCGTTCCATGATTTGCGGGTGCAGGCGGCGCAGACGTCGGTTCACTTCAAGATAGTCAAACCCACGCTGAGGGCGAAACCCGACTCTCTCGTAGGCCTGGCTCAAACTGCCAAAGCGACTGACATACACACTGGTGCTGGCACTGCCCAGGGACTGATCGATGATCGAACCTGACAAACTGCCAGTTTGTGCATAAAGGCGCTGGAGATGCTCGAGCAACTCCTGATCCGAGAGCTTGCGACTGCGCTCTGCCAGAATCTCTTGCGCAGCCATGAAAGTGGCTACCGGCACCACCGGGGCAAAAGCCCCGTCTTTGCGGATCCACATGTCAGGCGGGTTGTCGACATGCTTCTTCTTGAGTTTGAAGGAATGGCGGTTGTAGACGTTGTTGCCGATGTACTTCTCGTTGCTCAGCACCTGGCGCACCGTGCTGTAAGTCCAGGGCCGCTCCAGATCGGTCAGGACACCCAGACCATTGAGCCGCTTAGCAATGGCCGCCATAGTCAGATCCTCTTCAATCAGCCACGCAAAGATCTGATTCACCGTGGCCACTTCGCCGTCTGTGCCCGGTACCAGGATGACCCGGTCGG
>CAITQH010000297.1 GCA_903894475.1 uncultured beta proteobacterium | reverse complement strand
GATCCGGAAAAGCCAGGTCCTTGATCAGCCAGACCAGACCATAGCCGCCGTGCAGCGCCAGATAGACCCACGCTGCGGTAGAAGTGTTCTGGTAATACCAGATCAGAAAACCAAAAAAGAAGAAGCTGCCGCCCTTTTGAAAGTTGATGATCCAGGCAAACTTCCAGGGGCGCGGCCCACCCAGAAAGTCTTTGGAAAGGTAGTCGGTGAACCTGCGCATCCCCACCGCCCAGGCGGGAGCAGGCGTGGTGTGCGTCGGTTTGATGTTGGCAGTGCTTGTCATGACGAACGCTCCTCTATTAGATTGGCGGCTGCAAATCAGGCAAGCGCCGCCTTGGATTCAACCGATCGCTGCCCGGCGAGCAACCCCATGACCGAAAGATCTTCATCAACTGCAGGCCAATGAATGCCCTGGCCATCACCCAACAGCTCGTAATCTGCTCGCTGTGCTTGCGATGCATGGACGAGTCGTGGGAACCATGCTACCGGTACGGACAAAGTCCGGCCATCGGTCAGGGACACCCGCAATTCATCATCGGAGCACTCCACCGCCATGGCACGCGGTGCTTCGTTAAGAATCAAAGAATTCATTCCATGCCTCCTGAAACGTCTGTTGATGGGTCTCGGCCAGTCACGCTCTCTTCATCATGTGCATCGCATCTTGCACATGAAGTGGTTGACCGGCATCCAAACAAACAAAAACTCGCTCCGTGCAAGCGCAGCGCAATCCGTGCCACTGCGAATTGTTGAATGTCGCCCAACCAACTTGTGATGTGAGGGTCTTGCATTGCGGGCAGTATGAGTTCCCATCCTTGTCCCAGTAAATACCAAATCGCGGAATGAGCTTCGGGTCGTGGGATCGTGAGGAGCTTAGCATCGCAACTAGCACGGCATGACCCACCAGGGATATGCACAGCGCCGCCAATAATTGTGGCGAGGAAACCATAGATAAAACTACTTCAACGACTTTCTGAAGGGCTCCCGGCCATGCCCAAGCGAACAACCCCGTGACAACAGTCGGAATGGTTGCTATCGACACGGCTACTATATTTTCTTGGATTGATTGTTTCAGTGACGTAAGCGACATAGGTTCCAGTCCTCTAACCGTCCGTAAGTAATATTCATTGCTCCGCTACTTCCAGCACTCCACCAGCACCGTAAAACCCTTCGCCTTTTCGGCAATAGCAGTAGTCGGCAGAGCTTTGTCAGAACTGGCCGTGTCGTACGCTACGCTGTTCGCGTCGAGGAACGATCGCAGCACATTCACGTTGATCGCAAAGTTCACGTTCTGCGGAATGTCGCCGGTGATCTTAGCGGCTTTGATGGCATCGAGTTTGGACACGACCACGCCCATCAGGTTGCCAACTGAATCAAGCACCGGCCCACCACTGTTGCCGGGCTGCACTGGCGCCGTGATCTGCACGAGGCGCGTGTCGCCACCCAAGCCAGACAAACTGCTGAGGGTGCCGGTGGTCATGTTGAAACCCGAGAGCAGACCGCGCAGCGGATAGCCCGCTACGGCAACCGGTTCGCCGACAGCGACACGCCGAGTCCGCAGACTGGTATTGATCCCCGCTAAGGCTGAGGTGATCAGAGCCAAGTCACTCCGCGCATCAACGCCACGTAGTTGGGCCGATACGCCGTTCACGCTCAAGCGGTCGCATTCACGGATCACATGGTGGTTAGTGACAAAGGTGTCGCGCGCTACGCGAAAACCACTGCCCGTTGTGACAGGCTGCCGGGTCTCTGGTGCTGGATTCAGATCAATGCTGTTGGTGAAAACTCTATCTGATGAAACAATGGACTCTGCCAATGTCTTGGGTCGCCAATTCCGTGCCTTGGCTTGTGCAGCTGTGCGTTGCTCAGGCGTAAGCGTTTTTTCAAACTTGTCACGAAGCTCTATTGCGCTTTGCTTACCTTGCACACTCGCTAACAGGGTCCAGAAATATGCCGTTTGAGCGTCCTGCGTTACGCCGTGCCCCATTGCGTACATCAGGCTTAAATTTAACTGCGCAGAGGTGTCTCCTTGCTCCCCCGCTCTGCGATACCACTGGGCCGCTTGCTGATAATCCTTAGGCGCCCCTTGCCCGCTGTAATACATACGGCCTAAGTTGGTTTGTGCCATAGCCAATCCTTGCAAAGCTGCCTTGTGATACCACGTCATTGCTTGCTGGTAGTCTTTTGGAACACCTTGACCCTCGGCATACATAGCGCCTAAGTTGGTTTGTGCTGGGGCATCACCCTGCTCAGCCGCCTTCTGATACCACACCAATGCTTGTTGATAACTCTTGGTTACACCATCGCCGCTGTCATACATCACGCCCAATATGCTTTGGGCAGCAACATCGCCCTGCTCGGCAGCCTTCTGAAACCAAGTCACCGCCTGACGAGAATCTTTGGGCACACCTTTGCCTTGCAAATACAGTCCCCCTAACAAGTATTGCGCGTCGACATCGCCCTTTTCAGCGGTTGTTCGCAACACCAAAATCATCCGCGGATCATCTCCGGGAACACCTTGGCTACGTGCTTGCAAGAGGTTCAACTTTAGTTTTGCGTCAGCATAGTCTTGGCCGGCTGCTTTCCGATACCACGTCATCGCTATCAACAGATCTTTTGGAACACCTTGCCCTTCTTGGTACATGCGACCCAAGTTGTATTGCGAAACTGGATCGTCCTGGGCAGCTGCCTTCTGATACCAAGAAACAGCCTTTTGCAAATCGATCGGAACATCTACACCCTTTTGATATTTTTTTGCCAACATGAACTGTGCAGTGACATCTCCGCGTTCGGCAGCTTTGAAATACCACGCAATCGCTTGCTGGTTGTCTTTAGGCACACCATCACCGCTGTCATAAGCAAAGCCCATTAGAAGCTGTGCATCAGCGTCGTTCTGCTCAGCAGCCTTGCGAAGCCATCTCACCGCTTGTTGTTCGTCCTTGGGCACACCTTGTCCGTTGGAATACATTGCACCCAAGTTGAGTTGCGCCCTTGCATGACCCTGCTCCGCGGCGTTTCGATACCAGGTCATTGCTTGCTGGTAATCCTGCATAACACCTTGTCCTTTGGCATACATACCGCCCAACATGAACTGTGCACTAGCATGGCCCTGCGCAGCCAACGCGCTGAAACCTGAAAAAGCGGACTGGTATTCACCCCGGGAATACGCAGCCGCAGATTGTTCCCAGGTCTGCGCCTGTGCGCCGAAGCTCATAGTAAGCACGACGCTTAGCCACAACAGATTTATCAACGTCCTCATTTGCACATCTCCCAAAAACCATAGTCTCCAAAGCTCTCTTGCGGGCGCGTGTAACGCATCACCACCGGCATCAAAACTCCGCTTCAGCCAGTCCAAACGTTTTCATGTTCCCATTCTTCACTTTGTAAAGCGTCATCGTCAGATTACTGAACCGCGCGCCTTCCGCAGTATGCACTTCGCTCAATGTGACGACTTCTGATCGCGAAAGGCCGCCCGAACCGAGGTCACGGTAGCGCACGTCATAGCTGCCTGCAGTGGCCTTCTTCAGGGTGAAACTGCCAAAAGCAGGAATGTAAAACTGCCGAACCGGGTAGGCCTGCGCGCTGTCCAGTGAAACCAGTTTGACGAACACATCTGAGTCGTTGCGACTGTTGTCCACGGTAACGGTTGACAGTCCATTGGTATGCAACAGTTGATACCCTTTGACGTAGCCAGCCGCAGCCGGCCACGGTTGCCCGTTCGGTGCCGCTGCGGGTCGAACATATGCGGCAACTTCCGGTGCCCGGCTGGCCTGATAGGGCTTGGGTCCAACGGGTGGAGGTTTCGTCGGTGTGGGGTTGAGCCAACTCCAGACGAACACGGCAGCGACGCCATACAACAACCAGTATTTGAAAACGTGTGAAACCAGTCGTCGGGTTGAGCCCACTGTGGAAGGCGTCGGTGGCGGTGTTGGTGGTGGCTGCGACGTGGCTTGCGTCGGCGACTGCGGGGCTTGTCGCGGCCACGGGCTGCTTGGCGCTGGCGGCGGTACAGCCGATTGTTCTTGCTGCGCTATCCAGCGGTCATGATCTGCGCGCTGCGCCGGGTCCGAGAGTACCTGATACGACACATTGATCAACGCCATCACCCGTTCAGCGTCAGCACTGCCTGGATGCCTCTCAGGATGGTATTTCTGCGTCAGGGTTTTGTAGGCGGCGCGGATCACCTCGGGCGGCGCATTTCGCGTGACCTTGAGGTTGTCGTAGTGGGTGTGGACCGCCCTCAAATCAAAATCTCCTCATGAACATTTCATTGGTGAAGGCTGATCACACTGGGCGGCAGCGAGCACATTTGGGTGAACCCGCGGTACCCGGGAAGCACAACTTGAAACCGTAATACGACCCGGACTCAATCTCCGTTTCCCACAGGCGGGGTGAACGGATTCATTCGCTGCAAAATAGCTCATACCGCGCAGCCAAGCCTGCCATACTTTTTCATCAATGTAGCCAGCTTCATAGTACAGATACTCCTCCGCACAAAGGTTGAAGTAGTCATACAGGGTGGTGATGTTCTCGGCAACCAGTGGTGAGTCGATCGGTCTCGAAATGATGGCGTTGAGCTTCTCGTTCAGTCCGTCGTAACGTGTGTTGAACTTCTCAAACAGGCTGACAAACATCAGAGTGTCTTTGTGGTGTTGGTCATAGAGGAAGTACACAAATGCAGCCACCGCCCCGACCGCAGTCACCATGAGTTCAAATGCTGTCTTCGATTTCCAAAATTCAGCACTGTCGCTGCCTCTAAATTGCCCGTACCCGGCACCGAATATCAACACCACAGCAACAAGAAATATGAATGGGAAATAGGCACGACGCCCAAGATAAAAGTGTTTCAACATGGCGTGCCGGTCGATCCATGGACAGCCATCGCTTCAGCGCAACGGAACCACGTGAATCTTGCCGGCCGATTGCAGACGGCCCAACGGCAACGCGGCCCGGATAGGGTCGCGGATAGACTTTTCGTCATGATTATTCCTCCCTCAAGAGTGCATCGTATTCGAAATGCAGAGAATTGACCAGCGCAAGAACCAGTGTCCGCTTGCGCTTGAAATACGTATCACCTGGTGCTACACTGAAACATGCCATCCAGACTTTTGACGCGCACGTTCAAGACCGCCAGGTTCGCTAAGGACGCGAAGAAAGCGAAGATCAAAGATGAAGAGCTTTGCCAGGCGATCAGGCAGGTTATGTTGGGCCAAGCAGATGATCTGGGTGGAGGTGTTTTCAAGAAGCGACTCAATGACAACCTGCATCGGTCAATCATTTTGGCCAAGGGCGGTCAGTATTGGGTCTACGAGTACCTGTTTGCCAAGAAGGATCGTGACAATATTGAGGACGACGAGTTGCTTGCTTTTCGCCTGCTGGCAAAGAGCTATGCAGGTTTGAAAGAACACCAGCTTGGCCAGTTGATTGCCAATGGGGACTTTGTGGAGATTTGCCATGACGACAAAACAGAAATTCAAGAGTGATGCCTTTGAAGCGATTCACGCCTCGGCTTCGGCGCTTCAAAAGGTGGGCGCCATTGACTTGACCACGATGCGCAAGTTCGATGAGTCGTGCCTGGCCACGCCGGTAACTCTGGCACCCCAGCAGATCAAAGGCATTCGTGAGCGCGCGCATGTGAGTCAACCCGTTTTTGCGCGATACCTCAACACCAGTGAGTCAACGGTACAAAAGTGGGAATCCGGAAGCAAACAACCCAGTGGAATGGCGCTCAAATTATTGGCCGTGGTTGAGAAGCACGGATTAGAAGTGTTAGCTTGACCGGCAATTCTCGAAGGACCGCTACCGCGCACCCGCCCACCACACCGACAGAGCGTCAGGCGCTGTGCGAAATTTCTGCCAGGTTGAGCAAGGTGCCGCTGCGCGTCGCAAGCAAGTGCAGCAGATTAGTGGTTGAAAATCAACCACGCAATGGTTGATTTTCAACCACTATTGAACAATCAGCACGCCTGTGATCGTCGCCTTCAACCCGCACCGCAGCACTTCTTGTATTTCTTGCCACTGCCGCATGAGCAGGGGTCGTTGCGCCCCGGCGTGATGTCGGCGTGCAGCGTCGGCACGCGCGGACCGAAGTTGCGCCACAGCTCACGCAGGTCATAAACCGCCCAGACGGCGTCGGCAAAGGCGTTCAGGCGCTTCACGCTGATACTGGGCGGGCCATTTTCATCAAAGAACGAAAGCGTCGGCGTGTCGGTGTCGTCCTCGGTCAGGGTAACGATCGCGTCCAGCGCGCCGTCGAGCCACTTGACGGCATCCTTGTCACGCGGCGCCACCCATTCCTCGGGCCAGGCCTCAACCGCATACATGAAGCCCAGCGCCCAGATCTGG
>CAITQH010000296.1 GCA_903894475.1 uncultured beta proteobacterium | reverse complement strand
GTGTACTCGGAAGATCCTGGTGGCGTTTTTAGTACCCAGGGGTTGTCTTTGGTTCGAGATAGCTGTGTTTTCATGGAATCCTTTAGGCTGACTCGTTGGCGCCGCTTCCTGACATAAGGTTTGTCGGACCTTGGCCCCTCCATAGTAGATCGGGCGCATCTGCATATTGGGCACAGAAACGGAACCACCTCTGTTGCGCATGTCCACCACGCGACAGTGCAAATCCGGTTCGCCGAATCAGAAGACTTTCTGCAACACAACCACCGCATAGGTGAGAAACGCGATCCAGCCGATAGTAAACAGGACAGTGCGAGCCATGAGAAACCCGGTTCCACTGATGTGAACCACCGCGTGGGCGGTTCGAGCAAAGAAATAGGTGGCGGCACAGTATTCAGTGACGTGTGTGGAAACACCAACGAATTGAGCTACCAGAACGACAGCGGCGAACTGGGCAAAGTTTTCGACCGCGTTTACATGTGCACGATTCGCTCGATTTACCCACGCCGGCAATGGCGATGTCGGTGCGACTTTGTATGTCTCCGGCGTCAGTGGCCCACGTGAAACAACGTAGCCGATCACCACGGGAATCCAAAGCAGGCCTGTAACAATTGCAGTCAGCAGTAAATAGAGAAGTTCTGTCTTCATGGAGCCTCCAAAAGCCGGAAATCAGGTGCATAAACTGGGGGTGCTAGCCATACCCAGTTCCCTTCTAGCACAAAACAATAGTCTTCACGACAATGGTGTCTATAGGCACGAAGCAGGTCGCCACAAACGGCGGTTGATCCGCTCCAGAAATCGCACAATTGGCGTGCCCGGAAGCCGACCCTGGCGGATGTCTATTTACGCTGCACTGCCGAATTGCGTTAAGAGTCCGTCACCACTGGCAGCTTGACGGCAGTCTGCTGGAACATCCATTTCTCGAACGGGAAGAAGTCGGTGGTGAATGATGATTTCATACAGAATTTACGCAGCATTAACTAAGTTGTTGGTCTTCTTCGTTGTTGCGCTTGTCAAATGGCATTAGTCTCAAAACTGGTTTGAAGACGCGTGATGTGGATGTTAAGCAAATTGGAGTCCTACTGATGACACGATCTTTACAAAATGGCTTTACGCTGATTGAGTTGATGATCGTGGTCGCGATCATCGGTATATTGGCTGCTGTGGCCTTGCCAGCGTATCAGGATTACACAGTGCGAGCGAAAGTCTCGGAAGTGATTCTTGCGGCATCTTCCGGCAAGACAACCGTCTCCGAAGCTGCAGCCGTCAATGGAGCGTTGCCCGGTAGTGCATCGGTTACGCTTTCCTCGCAATCTTCAAAGTATGTCAGCGGTGTCGCTTGGGATGGAACCACTATCACTGCCACGGCTCAAGGCGATTCCGCCATCAGCGGCAGCACGGCGACTTTGACTGCGTCCTATAACAATGGGCAGGTGACCTGGGCTTGTAGCGGAACTATCGAGGCAAAGTATCGGCCAGCCAGCTGCCAGTAAGCCGGAATTGCAGCCAGCTTTACATCGTAGGTCAGCGGCTGGTTTGGGGAAGGCATTTCGGTAAGTTGGTCGACTGCAACGTGTGTGCGCCGTCTTCAGTGCCACCAATGGTTAACATGCATGTCATGACTGCACCCGTCAATCCGCCACCTGACAAACCGCGCTCCGACGAACGGCTGGCCAAGCGAGTGGCTGCCATGATGGCGTGTTCGCGTCGTGAGGCCGAGCAGTACATCGCGGGTGGCTGGGTGCGGGTGGACGGCCAGCTGGTGGAAGAGCCGCAATTCAGGGTCCTCGAGCAAAAGATTGAGGTCGACCGCAACGCCAGCCTGATCGGCGATGGGGCAGTGACGCTGCTGCTGCACAAGCCGGCGGACTGCCCCGACGGCGCCGCCGCTCTGGCGCTGCTCAGAGCGAACAGACAACTGGCCAATGATCCATCGGCCGTTCGACCGCTCAAGCGGCACTTTGCCGGCTTGAATTCGCTGGTAGCGCTGGAAGCCGGGGCCAGCGGCTTGCTGGTGTTCAGCCAGGACTGGCGGGTGGTGCGCAAGCTGGCGGAAGATGCCGATCTCATCGAACATGAAATCATTGTCGAGATCGAAGGCCAGGTCAGCAGCGACACGCTGGAGCGACTGAACCGCGGCTTGAGCGCCGACGCCAAACCATTGCCACGCGTCAGGGTCAGCGTCAACAGTGGCAATGAGACCTCCAGCAAGCTGCGCTTTGCCGTCAAAGGCAGCCATCCCGGTTTGCTGGCGTACTTGTGCGAACGCCTTGGCCTGAAAATTCTCGGAATGAAGCGCCTGCGTGTGGGTCGCGTTGCCATGGGCCAGTTGCCGCTCGGCCAGTGGCGCTACCTGCAGAGCCACGAGCGCTTCTGAAGGCAGGTACTGGCGCGGCGCGGGCGGCAAGCAAAAATATTCGATAATCGAAACCAGCTTTGATTTGGATCCATTTATGTTTTTGCGCTCTTTCAAATTGTTCGTCGCCGCCCTGACTGCCGCGCTCCTGTCTGTGGCCTGCGGTAACGGCGAACCGGGGCCTGCTCCCACCGGACTGGTCGTCAGCGCGGGAGAATCCAGCGCGACCGTGTCATGGAACATGACGGACGGCGTTGAATACTGGCTGTTTTTCGGACCTAGCAGCGTGACGCCGACGACGACTTCATCGATGCAGGGCTGGTTTGGCCTGCCCGGCGGCAACGTGCTGCTCAAGGCAACATCGCCTTACGTCGTGACGGGTCTGCCCGATGGCTTGAGTTATTCGTTTTCCGTCAACGCCCGGACCAATGGTGGCCCGGGTGGGCCGGGGTCCACAGCCGTCACGACAACACCCAGAATTGCCGGCGCCAATTGGCAGGCAGCGAGCACTGTCTCGGCCGCAACCGACTTGCGCAGCGTCAATTACGGCGCAACGACCGCCACCACAACAACGGGATCGGTCAACACCTATATTGCAGCGGGTACGGGTGGCGCCATTTATTCCAGCCCTGACGGCGCCACCTGGAGCGCGGCCAATTACGGCGGTAGCGGCAACATCAATGCTGGCGCTTACTTTGGCACTTTCAAACTGGTTGGCGATGGCGGCCTGGTTCTGCTCAGTTCCGACGCGACCACCTGGACCGCAGAAGTCAGCGGCACGACGCAGAACCTGTACGCGCTTGCCAGCAATTCCCTGAGTTTGAACGTAGCCGTAGGTGCCAATGGCACCATCATCAGCAGCGCCGATGGCATCAGCTGGACAGCAGCCACCAGTTCCGGGACCACGCGGGACCTGTACGCCGTGACCTACGCTGCGTACGGCAGCGGCCTTTGGCTCGCTGTTGGCGCTGGCGGCACCATGGTGCAAAGCACCGATGGCCTGACGTGGACCAGCGTCGCCAGCAACACCCAGGCAGATTTGCGCGGAATCGTCTACGGCACGGTCGTATCGCCAACGAGCTCAACGTCCACAGTGATATTGTCAACGTCCGAGTTCGTAGCCGTCGGGGCCGGCGGTACCGTCCTGAGCAGCTCGGATGGCGCCAACTGGCTCGCCCAGACCCTGCAGGGTGCCGGCAACCTCAATGCCATTGCGTGTGGAACGCAATATGTCATCGCAGGCGCTGGCGGAAAAATATTCATCAGCGCCGATGGCGCCAGTTGGACGGCTACGACGCCCGTCACCAGCCAAAATCTTTACGCTGTGGCACGCGGCGCGCTGGCCTACTCGGCAGTGGGTGCCGCCGGTACCAATCTGCTTTCGAAATAACTCGATCCACCGGCGCCGCTTTGGCGCTGCATGCGAAGGCGCGCGCTCATCCAGCCAAGCAGGTCCAGCCACATCTGACGGATCTCGGTGTCGCGCGGCGTGCGCGTGGCGTTGGGCAGCTCAATCGTCACCACCGGCACGCCACTGTGCACCCCGCCATAGTTGCCGAGCGAACCCGGATAGATGCCTACCTGATGCAGGTACAGGCTGCCCAGGCGCTTGGGCGGCACCGCCGGTCCGTCGAAATCGAGCACACCATAGGGCGCGTGAATGCTGACAATCAACTGCGGCTTGAAGTCCTTGATCTGCTCGTGCAGAAAGCGCGTCTCGGGCTCTGACAAGGACTTCGAACCAGGCCAGCGACGCGGGTCTTTGCGGGTGCGTTTTTCCCAGTAAACCTTTGCTTCACGATCCCAGTTGGGTGTGGAAAAGTTGCGGTTCAGATCGACTCCATGACCGTTCACACGCCGTGGCGGCTGGTGGAAGATTCCGTCCGGATTGAGTACCGGCACAAAGCGCCAATGCACCGCCTTTGCGCTGGCAACAGGTAGTTGCCCTGCCAGCCTGAGCCAGTGAAACGCCACGGAGGCTGAGGATGGCTCATCGCCGTGGATGGCACCTACCACCAGCACACGCAGTGTGACCTGCTCGGGCTTGACATCGCGCACCCAGAGCGTTCGACCCTGCACCGAGCGGGCCGCTGTAGGCTGCAGCCTGGCGGCCTCACACAATTCGCGCTTCACATTCGGCAGGCGCGCCGCAAAATCGACGCAGGGCGCTGCTGCCTGGACACTTTGGACCGTCAGCAGCGAAGCCAGCAACAGGGGCTTGAGGCAAGGCACAGGCATGCGAGGGAGTTTACCCGCCGGGGTAAAAGTGTGAAGCCCACCGATAAGCCGGATTCTGTGCAACCACCAGCCCTTGCGGACCGGCAGAAGTGACTGCCATTACTCTGGGCCGCTGGTCACCCAACGGCTCGGTGCTACCTACCCGCACACTCCGGGGGCCCCGTCAACGTGTGCCTACTTGGTATTGCTGCGCGTAGAGATTGCCCGTTTCACCTTTGGGCTCGTGGCGCAACTTGCGCTGCGTCCGAGTCCAAAACTCGTCTCTGTTGCTCTGATCCTCACCTTATACCCTTGGCTTGCGCCGCAGGCTTTCAGTGGACAGCTGTTAGCTGCTACGCTGCCCTTTGCAGTCCGGACGTTCCTCCAGTGCGCCCTTTCGGGTGATGCACCAGCGGCAGTCTGGCGGGCTTCACACGGGCGATTATCCACTCCTGAGACAATGGCCGCACCAT
>CAITQH010000295.1 GCA_903894475.1 uncultured beta proteobacterium | reverse complement strand
TCGGGTTTGTAGAATGGATTATCCATGAGCCATGCCCCATCCACCGAACCCATACCAAGCAACGCAGTGGACTGGCCTGACTTGCAGCGCAAGGCGGACTTCACAGCCTGGCTGACGGCACTGGCACCGAGTCACGGCTTGGAGATCAACTCACTGCGCAGCGCCTCAACTGACGCCAGCTTTCGGCGCTATTTCCGGATCGACTCCCCACACGGCAGCCGCATCATCATGGATGCACCGCCAGAGCAGGAAGACTGCCGGCCGTTTGCCACGGTGGCTGAACTGATGCACGCGGCGCAGGTCAAAGTGCCGCAAGTGCTGGCCTGGGACCAGACCCAGGGCTTCATGCTGCTGACTGACATGGGCGTGCAAACAATGCTGCAGGGTATCCATCGCGATGACCCGCACGCCAATCAATCAAGCTACCTGCAGGCCATTGAAGCCCTGATTGCCTGGCAAGTTGCGTCCCGGCCGGGCGTACTGCCAATTTACGACGAGGCTTTGCTGCGCCAGGAAATCGAACTGTTCCCCGCCTGGTATCTGCAGCAGCACCGCGGTGTCGCTGTCGAGGGCGAATTGCGGCGCACGCTGGACACCGCTTTTGATCACATCATCCGGGAGAACCTGAGTTGGCCCAGCGTCTACGTGCACCGCGACTTCATGCCCAGGAACTTGATGGTGCCTTGGGGCGGCTCTGCGGCGAAACCCTGCGATATTCGGATTGGGGTATTGGATTTTCAGGATGCAGTCTATGGTCCGATCACGTATGACATTGCAAGCCTGATGCGCGACGCCTTTTTGAGTTGGGAAGAAGACTTTTGCCTGGACATCACCATCAGGTATTGGGAAAAGGCGCGCAAGGCCAGCTTGCCCGTCGGTGACGACTTTGGCGAGTTTTATCGTGGCGTTGAGTGGATGGGCCTGCAGCGTCACCTGAAAGTGGCCGGCATCTTTGCCCGCCTCACGCTGCGCGATGGCAAGCCGCAGTACCTGGCGGATACACCGCGTTTCATCAACTAC
Organism: uncultured beta proteobacterium; assembly: GCA_903894475.1. Classification (GTDB taxonomy): domain Bacteria; phylum Pseudomonadota; class Gammaproteobacteria; order Burkholderiales; family Burkholderiaceae_C; genus Rhodoferax. The sequence continues at coordinate 12,685 of CAITQH010000295.1, read as the reverse complement.
ATCCGCTCCACCTGTGCTCGCTATCGCGAGCTCAAGCCGCTGCTGCGCCTGGTCGAGCGGGTCGAGGGCATCGAAGTAGTGAATGGCTATTCCTTTGGTCCGCTGCAGACACCGTCCTGATTTCCATGCCCCGCTTCTATTGCCCCGCGCCCCTTGTCATCGGCGAGTTGTTCACCCTGCCGGCGGGCGCTGCGCGTCACGTGCAAGTTCTTCGCATGCAACCCGGTGACAGCATCACACTGTTCAATGGTGGTCCGGCCTTGGCAGACAGCGCTGGTGAATTCAGTGCAACCATCACGCAGATGGGACGCAGTGAAGTTCAGGTACGACTTGGATTGCACCAAGCAGTCGAGCGCGAAGCGATTCGCGCCGTGCATCTGGCACTGAGCATGCCAGCCAACGAGCGCATGGACTGGCTGGTGGAGAAGGCGACTGAAATGGGTGTAGCCAGCATCCAACCGCTGATGAGCGAGCGCAGCGTGCTGCGCCTTGGCGCCGAGCGCGCTGAAAAAAAAGTCACTCACTGGCAAAGCATCGCCGTATCGGCCTGCGAGCAGTGCGGTGGCAACCGGGTTCCGCTGGTGCATCAGGTGACCGGATTTTCTGCCTGGATCGAAGCACGCAAGCAGACCGCCAACACAGCTGCAGGCGGCGCCTTCTTGTTGACACTGCGCCCTGACGCGCGCGGCCTGCGGGAGGCAGCGACTGCCCTGGACGCGTCACATGGCATCACTTTTTTGTCAGGACCCGAGGGTGGCCTGAGCAGCGCAGAAGAAGATAGCGCCCTGGCCTGCGGCTTTACGCCGGTGACGCTGGGGCCGCGGGTACTGCGCGCCGAGACCGCCGCCTTGTGCGCCCTGGCGGCGCTGCTGGTATAGGCCTGCGCATGTCCACCATCACCATCCAGAACCTCAGCAAGCACTTTGAACAGCAAGCGGTGCTGCAGGACCTGAATTTGACCATTCCTGACGGATCCTTTTTCACGCTGCTCGGCCCCAGCGGCTGCGGCAAGACCACCTTGCTGCGCTGCATTGCCGGCTTCAACGAACCCGACTGCGGGCGCATTCTGTTCGATCAGGACGACATCACCCATGTGCCGGCACACCAGCGCAACATCGGCATGGTGTTTCAGGACTACGCCCTGTTCCCCGACAAGACCGTGCACGACAACGTCGCCTACGGGCTGCGGGCACGCAAGGTGGCGCCAGAAGATGTTAAGGCACGCACTGCCGAGGCACTGGCACTGGTCGACCTGAGTTCCTTTGGCTCGCGCCTGCCGGCCCAACTCAGTGGCGGTCAGCGCCAGCGGGTTGCCCTGGCGCGTGCGCTCGTGATCAAGCCGCGTGTCCTGCTGATGGACGAGCCGCTCTCGAATCTGGACGCCAAGTTGCGCCTGTCCATGCGCGACATGATCCGCGACCTGCAGCGCCAGGCACGGATCACGACCGTGTTTGTCACGCACGACCAGGAGGAGGCGCTTGCCCTGTCGGATCAGGTGGCGGTGATGCAGAGCGGCAGCATCGCCCAGATGGGCGCACCTGATTCGCTCTATGCCCTGCCCGAAACAGCCTATGTGGCCGACTTCGTTGGGTCTGCGAACCTGCTTGAAGTCGAGTTCAGCGGTCCCGGTCTGGTCATGCTGGCGGGACAGACTTTGCAGGTCGACACCGCGGCTGCCAGAGCTGGCCAGCGCAATCAATTGGTGCTGCGCGCCGAGACGCTGGAACTTCTGCCGCGTGACGAACAGGACGCGCCGAATTGCCTGAGTGTCACCCTGGCCGGGCAGCAGTATCTTGGCTCCAGAACGCTGCTGCGGGTGGCGCTCGCGGGCGGCCTGACCCTGCAGGTGGATGCACCTGGCTTGCAGCGCTACCAGACCGGCCAGGCGCTGTGGCTGCGCGTTCCGCCAAGCTGCCGGGTAATCTGCCGATGAGGCGCTGGCAGACCCGCTTGCGCTCGCTTTGGCCCTGGGGCATTTTGTCGGCCCTGAGTCTGGCCTTGCTTGTGCTGTTTGTCGCCTACCCGATGTCGGTGCTCACGCTCAACAGCCTGCACGACTCGCAGGGACGACTCTCGCTGGCGGGCTTTGCCACCGTATTTGAAGAAAGCCAGTACCTGCAGGCGATAGGCAATACGCTGCTGCTGGGTGCGACGGTCACGCTCAGCTCGATGGCGCTTGGTGTGCCGCTGGCTTATGTGATTGCACGCTTTGACTTCCCGCTCAAGAGCCTGGTCGCCATCCTGCCCGTGGTGACCATCATCATCCCCGAGGTGATCGTCGGCCAGTCCTGGCTGATGATGCTGGGCAACAATGGACTGATCAGCAACTTCCTGCGTGAGCTCGGCCTGCCAGTGCCCAGTTTTTATGGTTGGGGCGGCATTATTTTTTCGATGACGCTGATCTACTACACCTACGTCTATCTTGGCACGCTGGCCGCGCTGCGTGGTTTCGACGGGCAACTCGAAGAAGCCAGCCTGAGTCTGGGGGCGTCGCCGCTGGCCACCAGATTGCGGGTCTTGCTGCCCACCGTGGCGCCCGCAATACTGGTCAATGCTCTGGTGGTGTTCACGCTGGTGGTGGGCAACTTTGCCCTGTCGTCGATGTTGGGCGGACAGATTCCCTTGTTGTCGGTCATGACCTACAGCCTGTTTGTCAGCGAGATGGGTTCCAGCCCGATGCTGCAGAGCAGTCTGTCGGTGGTTCTGGTGCTGATCGTGGCACTGGTGCTGTTTGTGCAGAAACGCGTCGTCGAGCGCCGCATGGTGCAAATGGTGCAGGGACGTGCACCGGCACCGCGGCGCGTCCGGAACTGGCAAGGCAAGTTGCTGGCACTGGCGGCGGTGCTGCTGGTCACGCTGTCACTGGTGCCACTGGTGGCGGTGGTGGTCGGCGCCTTCACACGGGCGCGCGGACCGGTCATGCATTGGGGAGAGTGGTCAACCCAGAGCATGGAGCGGGCCTTTTCGCTGGCGCCCGAGCCGATTTTCAATTCCATGCTGTTTGCCGGTATGGCCACGCTGCTGGGTACCTCGCTGGCGCTGCTGGTGAGCTATCTGGTGGTGAAGAAAAAGTCCAGCCTCTCGGCTCTGCTGGACTACGCCGTGGTGCTGCCGCTCACGATCTCTGGCACCGTGCTCGGCATCGCGCTGGTGCAGTCGTTCAACACCGCACCGCTGGTGCTCACCGGCACGACAGCCATCATGATTATTGTTTACGTGGTGCGACGCATGCCGTTTGGCGTGCGCAATGCCTCCTCCGTGCTCTACAACCTCCCAAGCTCGGTGGAAGAAGCGTCCATCAGCCTGGGTGTGAGCCCGCTCATGAGCTTTTTCAAGGTTGTGCTGCCAATCATGAAGACCAGCATGCTGTCGGCCGCGATTCTGATGTGGGCGACCTCGATTTCGGAGTTGTCGGCTTCCGTGGTGGTCTATTCCGGCGGGTTGGAAACGCTGCCGATTTCGATCTTCCGACTGGTCGACACCGGTCGGCTCGGCCTGGCCTCGGCCTACGGAACCGTGCTGGTTACACTGATTCTGGTGCCGGTGGCGCTGGCTGCAAAGTTTTTGAAAGTCAACCTGTTTTCCGGGAAATAAGAAAGGGTAGTCATGAAGTTTGTTCATCAGGGTTTTCAATGGCTGGGTGCTCTGACCCTCGGTCTGGCGGCGCTGGCGTCACAAGCCCAGACCGTGGTGCTGTATTCGTCCAACAACCCGGAGGCGATTGGCAATGCCGTGGCGGCGGCCAAGAAGAAGCACCCCGCGCTGGCGGTCAAGCAGGTCACTGGCGGCACCGGCACCCTGATGAAGCGCATGCAGGCCGAGTCAGCCAATCCCGGTGGCGACCTTTTCTGGAGCGGGGGCGTCGGCACGCTGGCCGCTTTCCCGGACCTGATGGAGCCCTATGTTTCACCAGAAGCCAAGGCCATTGCAGCGCAATTTCACGTGCCCGGCGACCGCTATATCGGCGTCAACGTGCACGTGATGGTGCTGATGGTCAACGACAGGCAGCTCAAGGGTCTGGCCATTCCCAAGACCTGGTCTGACCTGATGAAACCCGAGTGGAAGGGCAAGGTTGTGATCACCGACCCCTCCAAGTCCGGTACCGCCTTCATCCAGATCTACGGCCTGCTCAAGCAGTTCGGCCGTGAAGGACTGGAGAAGATTGCCGCCAACGTGGTGGTGGTCCAGAGCTCGGGCCAGGTCTACAAGGGCGTGGCCGCGGGCGAGTACCCGGTCGGTATCACCATCGAATCCTCGGCTTACGAATTTGTGGTCGGCGGACAGAAGGAGATCAAGCTGGTCTATCCGTCCGAAGGCACTTACCTGGGCGCCGAGGGCATGTTCATTGTCAAGGGTGCCAAGAACGCCGCGGCAGCTCGTCAGTTTTACGATGTGCTCTTGAGCAAGGCAGCGCAGGAAATGCTGCTGGTGGAGAACTACCGGCGCCCGACACGCTCGGACATCGCCGTCTCCAAGCTCACCAGCATGCCGGACCTGGCCAGTCTGAAAGTCTTTCCGCTGAACCTGCAAGTGGCGACCGAAGAATACGAGCAGTTGATTGCCCTTTGGAACCTGGCTCTGGCCAAGGCCAAACGCTAAACAGAGTCGGTCGAAGCCGCGCTGGCTGCGGGCAACCAGATCGTTACCGTTGTACCCAGACCAGCGGCACTGGTGACACTGACTTTGCCGCCGTGCAGGCTGACTATTTCCTGCACGATGCTCATGCCCAGGCCGGTGCCAGGGATCTTGCCGGAAGTATCAGCGCGATAAAAGCGCTCAAAGACACGCGCCACTTGCTCTGGCGTCATCCCCATACCGTGGTCAGCGATGCGAATCCCCAGCGCTGCTGCACCGCTCTCCAAAGGCGAATCCTCACCGCTTGCGACATGAACGATATCGAGTTCAACCGCTCCACCGGCAGGTGAATACTTGTAGGCATTGGACAGCACATTGAGCACCGCCTGGATCAGCTTCTTTCGGTCCGCCCTGACCCGTGCCGGCTGGTCAACACGAGGTAGCGGTGGCACAGCCCTGCCGTCGGGGGTCTTGAATCCAGTAACAATTTCCTGCAGCAACTCGAACACATCCACGCTGACAATGTGGAAGTCCTTGCCATGGCGGGCCTCGATGCGCGCCAGATCCAGCAGTTCGTTGATGATGGACACCATCAGTTCCGAGTGCCGAAAAACAATGCGCAGGTACTCGCGCCAATCGGATTCCTCAAAGTCCTGCGTCAGCAGAAGTTCGACGAAACCGTAAATACTGGTCATCGGCGTGCGCAGTTCGTGCGCCGCAGTCGACAGGAATTCGCTCTTGAGCCGATCCACTTCAGTTTCATGGGTGACGTCGCGCAAATACAGAATCGTCGTCACACTCTCGGCGTTCTTTTCACGCAGGCTGACTTCCAGCACCCGCTTGCTGGCATCGGCGATTTCGATCTTCAGATGCTGCCCGCCAGCACCCGAGGAATCCGGACCAATGCCGGCCTTCTTGCTACTGCGAAGGGCCACCACCCCGGGAAAGCAGGCCTCGGGTACACAGAGTTGCGCCAGGCGTTGCGAGAAATCACTCTCATCAAGGCCCACGAGTTCGGCCTGCGCCAACCCGGTCAGGCGGGTAAACGCCGGGCTGAGGTACTTGACGCGGTCAGCGCCATCGAAGGAAACAAAACCGTCAGGACTGAGCTCAAAGATCGCACCCAACTGGTCCGCGTACTCACGTTCACGCGCCGCCAGAGCGCGGCGCTCGGTGATATCGCTGTGTGAACCCAGCATGCGCACGGCCTGCCCTTGCTCATCGATCAAAGCGCGGCCGCGATCCAGAATCCACTTGTATTCGCCGTTCTTGCAGCGTATCCGATGCTCATTCTGGTAGTAATCGGTTTCGCCGCGCAGATGGCGTTGCACTTCGCTCATCGTAAATTCCAGGTCATCCGGGTGCACACGCGAAACCCACTCGTCCACCGAGTTCCCGATTTCATCGCTACGGTAACCCAGCATGGTCTTCCAGCGTTCTGAAAAATAGACCTCGCCGCTTTGCGGATTCCAGTCCCAGATACCATCGTTGGCGCCCGTCACCGCCAGTTCCCAGCGCTGTTCATTGTCAAGCAGCGTCTGCTCGAGTTGCTTGCGCTCAGTGATGTCGATCCGGTTGCCAACAATGTAGCCGCTGGGCGTGCGGTACTCGACAATCAGCAGCCAGCGTCCATCGGCCAGTCGCTGTTCAAGCACCTCGCCGTTGGCCTGTTGATGCTGCGCCACACGTTGCCTCACCCAGGCATCCACATTACCAAGGGCAGCGCTGTATTGGCCACGCTCGGCGCCCCGGCGCACAATCTCTTCAAAGGTTTGCCCCGGCACAATCAGATCACGGCTGGTTTCATAAAACCGCAGATAGGCCTCGTTGCAATGCACCAAGCGATCCTGTTGGTCGTAGATGGTGAAGCCCTGAGCAATGCTGCTGACCGCTTCGCGCAACAGGTTTTCTGCTTTTTCAGCCTTTTCCAGTGCCTCGCGCCACTTGCCGTTCTCCACCTGCAACTGTGCGCGGTTCTCGCTTAGTTGCTGCGCCATGGCATTAAAGGCGTTCGCCGTTTGAGCCAGCTCGTCGTCGCCCGGGACGGCAATTCGATGTTCAAAATCACCCCCTGCAAAGCGCTCGCTGGCCTGCCGCAGGGCTCCCAACTGGCGCACCAGATAAGTCCCGAGCAACCAGGAAAAAAGCGCAACCAGCAGTATTTCCAGCCCGGCCACGCCGGCCGCCCAGCGCTGCGCCGAAGCCAGCAACACTTGCAGGGAATTGATAGAGACGCCGATCTGCACTTCGCCGTGGCGGATGCCTCCCGCCAGCACCGCTTGGGACTGTTCGAAGACACCATCGCGGACCTGATCGATGCTGTCTTCCTGATGGAACGGACGCGCCAGAATCTTCGCGTCCCCGCGCTGTGCCAGCACAGTGCCGCGGGCGTCAAGAATTCGTACATACTCAACCTGCCCAGAGCTCATTGCCTCGGCCACCAGGCTGTCCAGCGTCGCCAGGTCCTGCGAGATCACCGCGTCCTTGGCGGCCACCACCAACAAGCGGGCACCCAGTTGCACCCGACGCACCAGTTCGGCTTCATTGGACTCGCGCAGAATCGACAGGGCGCTACCCACCAGTACCGCCAGCAGCGCAACTTCAATCAGGGCAACGCCGACGATGGTTTTGGTGCGAAAGCGCATGGTGGACCGCGCTACAGAAAAGCGCTGCGATTCATTGCTTACCGTAACGTTCCAGCAAATTGATATCCAGGGTCCGGATGTCGCTCCACTCCTTGTCCTGCGCCGCCGTGATGCCCTTGAAGGCCAGGGGTGCAAGCAGGCGTTGCCCACTCTCGTCGCCAGCCAGCGTGGCCATCGCTGCCAGCACCTTGGACACAGCACCCGGGGGAACTCTCGGATGGGCGGCAAAAGCATGCGGCGTGTAGGCCGGTGTTTCAGACAACACACGCAAGGCGTCCCGAATTTCTGCCGGCATCGCCTCGAAAGTACGCTGGATGCCACCACCGGCCTCCTGCAGACCCGATGCCACGGCGCGGTAAACAGAGTCGTGCGATGCAACAAACCGGGCGTCAATCGCAATCTTCATACGGCCGAGTTCGGCCTGCGGCAGGATGCTCGCGGCAAATGCGGCAGGCGCCGGGAAAACCACCGTTTTTCCAGCCAGGTCTGCCGGCTTGCGATAGGCGCTGTCCTTTCTGACGACGAGGATGCCCTTGAGCCTGCGATCCTGCTCCTTGGCAAAGGCCTGATAACCGACCGCCGCATGAAAAACCACATAGTGATAAGGATTCATGTAGGCCAGGTCGTACTCGCCCTTGGCCAGGCGTTCTTCAAATACCGGGATGCTGGGCGCGGTTTTAAAGACCAGGGCGACACCCGAGCGGCGACTGATCTCGGCCAGCAGCGGCCCCCACTCTTCGGCCAGTCGGGTCGCCGATTGCTGCGGTACCACGCCAAACGACAGCGACTTCTGGGCTTCCTGCGCCAGCGCCTGCAAGTTCGTGCCGCCCAGACAAAGCACGACCAGAGACCAGCGCAGGACAGTGAGCCAATTCTTCAACGAGTTCAGTAGGGACTGCATCCCCCGCAGTCTAGCGGATGCGCGGTTCTGCCAGCAGTTGTTCCGGCAAAGTGAAATAGGCGGCCGTTGCACCCCGGTTTTCCTTCGCCTGTGCCAGCTCGGCGCGGGCAACGCTGCGCAAGTGGACCTCGTCCGGACCATCGAGCAACTGCATGGCGCGACCCCAGGTCCAGAAATAGGCCAGCGGCGTGTCGGGCGACAAGCCCATGGCACCAAACACCTGCATCGCGCGGTTCACGACCCGTGTCTGCAGCCGCGCCGTCACCACCTTGATCGCCGCCACGTCGGTACGAGCCTGCTGCTGCTGACCCTGATCGAGTCGCCAGGCGGCGCGCAACACCAGCAGACGCGCCTGGTCGATCTCGAGCCGCGACTCGGCAATCCACTCCTGCACATTGGCGAAATCCGCCAGGTACTTGCCGAAGGCGTGGCGCTCCAGCGTGCGCTCGCACATCAGGGCCAGCGCCAGTTCGCATTGCCCGATGGTGCGCATGCAGTGGTGCACCCGCCCCGGGCCGAGCCGGGCCTGCGCCATGGCAAAGCCGGCGCCCGGCTGGCCCAGCAAATTGCCTGCCGGCACGCGCACATCCCGGAACACGATTTCGCAGTGACCCTCGGGCGTGTGGTGCTGCATGATGGCGATGTTGCGCTCCAGGGTCAGGCCTGGCGTGTCCAGCGGCACCAACAGCATGCTGTGACGGGCGTGCCTGGCAAGTTCGTCATCACCACTGCGGCACATCACAATCAGGAGCTTGCAATTCGGATGCGCAGCGCCGGTGACAAACCATTTGCGTCCGTTGAGCACCCACTCGCCACCCTCCAGGTGGATACGGGTTTGCAGATTGGTCGGGTCGCTGGATGCGACGTCGGGCTCCGACATCGCAAAAGCGCTTCGGATTTCTCCCTCGAGCAAAGGTCGCAACCAGCGCCGGGTTTGCTCCGGCGTGGCAAACAGGTGCAGCAACTCCATGTTGCCGGTGTCGGGCGCGCTGCAGTTGAACACTTCCGAGGCCCAGGGCATGCGTCCCATGATCTCAGCCAGCGGTGCGTACTCCAGATTGCTCAGGCGCAAACCCGGCTCATCCTCACGCAAGCCGGGCAGAAAGAGATTCCACAAGCCTTCTGACCTGGCCAGCGCCTTCAGGTCTTCCAGAAAGGGGGGCGGATAAACACCCTGCGCCACCGAGCGGTGCCAGGCCGCGTTATAGGGCAGCACATAGCGGCCAATGAATTCTTCCAGCCGCTGACGCAGTTCCAGCACTTGCGCCGAGTACTCAAAATCCATGACCGACCTTTCTGGCGAGGTGATGACTGCCCTCACAAACCCGCAGTCTGCCAAAGTTGATGCACTTTGGCTGTCACTTTGGCGCTCGCCAGAAGTGGACAGGTCCTAGCGGCAACCCATCGAGACTAGCGTACCCTCAGCCCCTGCGGCACGCTGCTCGGGGCCATCGCCGCAGCGATAGACGATGGTCAAGCGCTTGATTCGACCGGATGCCGGGTCACCACACAGATCGTTGTTGGCCCGGATATCGACATGCCGGCGCATGCCAACAATTTCCTGGACGGCATGATGCGCATCGCACACATCACCGTGAAAACCATACTTGGCATCCAGAACCATCATGCGCCCGCGTGCCGGCTCCGAAGAACCATGCTGCTCCCTGGATGCCTCCATGGCATCGCGATACCCCTGGTCGTAGCCTCTTCGATAGTCTGCAGTCTGTGAAAACGCAGACCCGGCCAGCATGCCGAGCGAAGCAAGAACGAGAACTGAAAAGGCCTGTTTCAACGGGGCAGGGCTGTTCATTTGGGACCTCCTTGAATGTAGTAGCGCAACTATACACACCCCCCGTCAAAACCGCTTGATGTCGAGCTTTTCCTGCTGGCAGCCCATGCAACGGCGTGCTGAAAACTCAAATGTCCTATTGACAGAACAATAGGACTGTTCTTAGGATGCTGCCATGCCGCAGTCCATGCCCATGACCAAATACCACCAGATCTATCTGCTGTTGCGCGAGCAATTGCACGAAGGCAGGTTTGCGCAGGGACTGCCGGGTGAACTGGCCCTGATGAAGCAATTTTCCGTGGCCCGCGTCACGGTGCGCCGTGCCCTGGAACAACTCGCTGCCGAGGGCATGATCTCCAGGGAGCCGGGCCGCGGCACGCGCGCGCTGGATGTCTGCTCTTCCGGCGCATCGCCCGGTGCTGAAAAGGGACAACGCGCACGACTCACAGGGCTGCTTGAAAACCTGGTCAGCATGGGTTTGCAAACGAAAGTCAGCGTGCTGGAAGTGGAAACCGTGACGGCCTCTGCCAGCGTGGCCCAGGCCCTGCAACTCAGCGCTGGCGACCCCGTGCAAAAGGCGATTCGCGTTCGCAGCACCAGGGAAGGGCCGCTGTCGCACATCACCACCTACGTGCCGGACGTCATTGGCCGCAGGTTTGGTCGGCGTGAACTCGCTCGCAAGCCGATTCTCGTGCTGCTGGAGGAATCCGGCGTCAAGGTGGGCCGCGCGCAGCAAACCATTTCCGCCAAGCTGGCCGATCTGCTGGTGGCCAGGCACCTGGACATCGCCGTCGGCTCGGCTTTGCTGGCCGTGCGCCGACTGATCTACGATGACCATGAACGCCCGATCCAGTGGCTCCACGGCCTGTACCGGCCCGACCGTTACGAATACGAAATGCAGTTGTCCCGCGTTGGCAGCATCGATGCCAAGGTTTGGGTCAGCACGGAATTGTCAGCGCAATTTAACTAAACACAGAAGGAAACACCATGACCACCCGCCGCCAGTTTGTTACCACCACCGCTGCCGCCGCCTCGGCGCTTGCCTTCCCTCTGGTCGGCGGTGCCCAGCCCAAGACCGTCAAGATTGGGGTGCTGCACCCGGTCACCGGCTCGCTGGCCTACTCCGGGCAGCAATGCCGCGAGGGGGCCTTGATGGCGATTGAGGACATCAACAAGGCGGGCGGCATCAAGTCACTGGGCGGCGCGAAGATCGAAGCGCTGTTGGGCGATGCGCAGTCCACGCCGCAGGCCGGCAGTGCCGAAATCGAGAAGATGAACGAGGCCGGTGTTTCAGCCGTGGTCGGCGCTTTTGCCTCTGCCATCTGTCTGGCCACGACCCAGGCCGCCGCCAAGTACAACCTGCCGCACGTGGTGGACGTCGGTGTGGCCGACCAGATTGTCGAGCGCGGTCTGAAGAACACCTTCCGCTTTGGTCCGGGTTACCGCAAGTGTGCCGAAGTGGCAGTGGCCAACCTGCACGTACTCAACACCGCCGCCGGCAAGCCAGCGCGCACGGTGATGATCATTCATGAGGAGTCGCTGTTTGGTTCCGGCACGGCGCAGCTGCTGGCGCGCGAACTGCCGGGCTATGGCTACGAAGTCAAGGAAATCATCAAGCACGCGAATCCGACGCGCGACTTCAACAACATCGTGCTGCGCATGAAGTCGGTCAACCCCGACATCGTGATCCCGGCCAATTACTACAACGAATACGCGCTGCTGGTGCGCACCATGCAGCAGCAGAAGGTGACGCCCAAAGCCATCTACTCGGTGCTTGGCGGTGCCGCTTCAAGCTACAAGTTCGTCAAGGAGTTTCCGGAGGCTGCCAACGGCATCATCGACTGCAACCACTGGTTCAACCCGAAAGACAAGCGCAGCGCGGAACTCAAGAAGCGGGTCGAAGCCAAGGGCCTGTTTTTCAGTTACGAGGTCTTCATGACCTACACCTCGATGCGGGTGCTGGCCGATGCCATCGAACGCGCCAAATCAACGGATCGCGCTGCCATCATCGATGCGCTGGAGAAGAGTGCTTTCGCCGATCACATCATGCCTTATGGCGCTACCAAATTCGTCAACGGCCAGAACATGGGTGCGCAGCCCTTGATGACACAGGTAAGCAAGGGCGACATCAAGGTGATCGTGCCACGCGAGTACCGCGAGATCGACCCCATCTTCCCGCTCAAGGTCTGACCCGCCGCCGCTGATGCTTGATATCGGGATCCTGTTCCCGTCGCTCCTGAACGGCCTGACGACCGGGGCGGTCTACGCCCTGATCGCTCTGGGCCTGACGCTGATCTACGGCGTATTGCACATCATCAACTTCGCGCACGGCGCCTCCTTGATGCTGGCACTCTACGGTGTCTATTTTCTGAAGGAGCAGTTCGGGCTGGACCCCTATCTTGCCTTGCCGCTGGTGGTGCCATTCATGTTCGTTCTCGGTTATGGCCTGCAGCGCATCGTGATCAACCGCGCCAGCCACGGCCGCGACGAGAACATCCTGCTGGTGACCCTCGGCCTGTCGATCATCATGGAAAACCTGGCGCTGCTGTTCTTCAAGTCCGACACGCGCAGCATCGACACCGCCTACACACTGACCACGATTCCGATCAACATCGGCATCGCCCAGGCCATGATCTCGCTGCCCAAGCTGGTGGCCTTTGGCGGGGCGCTGCTGGCCTGCGCGGTCCTGATCCTGATTGTCGGGCGCACCGACCTGGGCCGTGCCATCCGCGCCGTGGCCAAGGAAAAACATGGTGCCAAGCTGATGGGCATCGA
>CAITQH010000294.1 GCA_903894475.1 uncultured beta proteobacterium | reverse complement strand
CAGCGCCAGCCGCGCCCAGTTCCGTGGCGCGCCAGACGGCAGAACCAAACTCGGGCAATGGAGCAGAGCGGAGAATCGAAGCCATGGCAAAACACGTCAACTGGTGACGTTTACTGTACAAAACAAAGGGGTATCCACTTAGCTCCAGAACGCTCTGGATGCTGGATGGATATCCAGCTTTCTGCATTCTATCGAATGCTCTGAAATGTTCAAGCTTTTGGTTTGGTTTTGCGCTTGGTGCGACTGGTCACCACCTGGGCATACGTCACGGGCTTTGTGGCCACGGCCTGTTGCAATAGCCTGTAGAACAGCATTCCGCGCGAACTCGATGTGCGCCGATTGAAGCGAAACACGAACTCATCCAAGTAGGCGTCCAAATGTTCGGGTTGAACCGAGCCATGGTGCGTGCCCAAAATCCAGCGCTGTACAAGCGCTGCTACCCGATGCACTCCAACCATGGAAACATGGGCTGGTACGTCCGAGCCGAGCATGACAGTGCGTTGATGGGGGTAGCCCAATTCCTCCAGCTTCAGATAAGCCGCCGAGCCATCTGTATGAACCTGGGCACCGGGCTCGACCACCTCCTGCACGAACGGAATCACGCAGGCGGCTGAGTCATTGGCGATGCGGCGCAGACGGATTCGCCCAAACCCTTTGGGCTGCAGTGTCTCCACGGCTATGACTATCTGAATCTTCGTCGTCTTGCTCTTGCGCCCAACAGCTGAGATGGGGTTCAGGCGGTCAGTGATGGCCAGATAGGTTTCGTCAACTTCGACCTGGCCTTTAAGTTGCTCGCGGCCCGGGCGGACCATCGCACGACGAAACCGGTGCAGCATGGTCCAAGCTGTTTGGTAGCTGCCTAAGCCCAGCACGCGCTGCAGTCCCAAAGCGCTCACGCCCTGCTTCTGATTGGTCAGATACCACGCAGCAGCCAGCCACACGCGCAACGGTGTGCGGGTCTTGTCGAAGATGGTTCCCGAGGTCACCGTGCTTTGTCGTTGGCAGTCGCGACACATCAGCCGGGTGCGGCTGGCACGGTAGGCCTCAGCGACACTGCCGCAGCTCGGGCAGACAAATCCGCTAGCCCAGCGTAGCTTCTCCAGGTAGTCCAGACAAGCTTCCTCGGTGGCAAACCAATCGAGAAAATCGTTCCAGTTCTGGGGATAGTCTTTGCCGGGAATTGGCGCTACTATATGGGTTTCCATCCAGCTATATTACATCAACTGGAGCTAAGTGGATACCCCTTACATATTACCAGTATTCGCCAACACATAGAGACCCGGCATGGGTAGCGACAAATCGCCCTGTGCCAGCATCTTGTCGGCCAGTCGTTTCTTGATCGTGACGGTGTAGCGCTGCAAACTGCGCATCAACCAGCGTGCTGGGCCTTCGGCAGCCAGGATGCCCAGCAGTTGCTCAATTTCCTCGCCGTGCTCGGCATAGCGCACCACGACCGTGGCGGAATCGGCGTCGTCAACCAGGCGGAACGCTTCGGCAGCGGTGCGGAATTGCACGCCCAAGGTTTTGCGGTCGTTGATAGTGAGCTTTTCGACAATTTGTTTCGCATCCAAATTGACTGCGCTGTAAAACTGCGCGAAGTACGTGGCAAACAAGGCGCGCCCCAACGGGTCGGCCTGCTGCCCGTGCAAGGTGCTGATGCACGCCTGCACCGCCTTGCGCAAATGCCCTGGCGGCGCCGGCTCGGGCGGCACAAACACAACGACACGACCTTTCCCGGGCAAGCGCCCTTCGCGGTTGCAACGCCCGGCCGCTTGGGCGAGCGAGTCCAGACCTGCCAGTGCGCGGTACACCACCGGAAAGTCGATATCGACGCCCGCTTCCACCAGTTGGGTGCTGACGACGCGCAGCGGCTCCAAATCCAGCCCTTCACGTTTGGCTTGCAGGCGGGCCTTGATGCGATCAATTACCGCTTTTCGGTGTGCGCCACACATCAGCGCCGACAGGTGCAACGTGCCTTCAGGCAGCAGCCGGTGCAGCTCCCGCGCAGCCTTGCGGGTGCTGACGATGGTGAGCACGCAGTCTTCACGCGCTACCCGTGCCGCCACATCGGTCCATGGCGTGCTGTCTTGCAGGTCGGGTGGCAACTCCACATCCACGCGCCTGAGGGCGTCGAACAGGGAATCGGGGTTGTCGATGATTTCGCGCACATTTTCCAGACCGCGCAGGTCTTTGCTCTTGTCAAAGTAATCTGTGCTGTTCAGTGCAGGCTGGGTGGCAGTACACAGCACCACGGTCACGCCGTAGTGCTTTACCAGCAGATTGAGCACATCCAGAATCGGCTGCAAAAACGCGGGCGGGAGTTGCTGCGCTTCGTCCAGCACGATGACACTGCCCACGATGTTGTGCAGTTTGCGGCAGCGCGAGGTTTTGGCGGCAAAGAGCGATTCAAACAACTGCACGTTGGTGGTGACGATCAGCGGCCCGTCCCAGTTTTCACAGGCCAGGCGGCTGCGGGCGGTTTCGGCCTGGTCCGCAGCGTCGGCCTGGCTGTGATGCTCGACCAGCACGTCATTGCCAAGGTCCTTGAACACGCTACGAAACACATCTGCGGTCTGTTCAGTGATGCTGGTGTATGGAACGGCGTAGATGATGCGGCGCTTGTCGTGTGCTTGTGCGTGGTTGAGGGCGAACGCCAGACTGGACAGGGTCTTGCCCCCACCGGTAGGGACGGTCAGCGAAAAGAAGCCCGGTGGTAGCGCGGCCTTGTCTCGGCACTGACGCAAGATGTCGGAGCGCAGCGTGTTTACCTGTGACGGCGTGGCCGTTTCGGCCTTCACGCGCATGGATGCATCGAAGGCACTACGCATCTGCTCCAGCGAGGCGAAGCCATCGCGCCGCTGCGGCCCGGTCTTGTCAAAGTGCGCCTCGGTGTCCAGGAAATCGGCATCCACCAAGCAGGAAAACAGCATGCGCACCCACAGGGCAAAGCCGAATGCGCCGCCCGGAATTGGTCGCCCGTCAGGATCAAAATCAACGTGCAAAAGAATGTGCTCAGGCGGTTTGGCGTCGAGTGCCTCGCTCAGTTCGGTCAGGCTGTCGGGGTTTTGCACGCGCTCAGCGAGCCCGCCGTGCCAGTCGTCCAAGCCCGCATGGTGCCCTGCAATCAGGTACGCCAGCACGTTGCCGTATGGCTTGGGCAAACGCTGCATCGCCCAAAGCGCGCCGGCAGCAGAGTGCGTCTTTTCACGCCCACCCACCTTGCCTTCGATGTGCGCATCTTCCGGGTGGTCAGCCTGATTGATGTATCGCTGAAACCCTGCCCGATACTTACCCAAGTCATGCCAGAGCCCCGCCAGATAAGCCCAGCGCTGGGTCACGGGATCGGAGTCAAACGTCTGCGAAAAACCCGCAGCCATCTCAGCCACAGACCGCAAATGCTGGTGCAGTAGATGTCCACCGGAGTGGGCGAGTGGTTCTGGCACGATGGATTTCCTCCCGTGACAATTTTTGATTTGCCAAGAGCTTACGCCTCCAAAGCCTCGCTGTGTGACCCAATCGACTGTTGCTCGAAAATATTTCCATCTGGCATAGTCCGCAGTCAAGCCCAGTCAGAAGGAGTCCCCAATGAGTCTTCCAAATCACGCTCAAATCATCATCGTCGGCGGCGGCATCGTCGGCTGCTCCACTGCCTACCATCTGGCCAAGATGGGACGCACCGATGTGCTGCTGCTGGAGCAGGGCAAGCTCACCAGCGGCACGACCTGGCATGCTGCCGGGCTGGTCGGACAAATGCGGCCGAACCGCAACATGACGACCATGAGCAAGTACGGCATCGAGCTCTACGCCTCGCTGGAAGCCGAAACCGGGCTGGCCACCGGCTGGAAGCAGTGCGGCAGCGTCAACGTGGCGCGCACGCCCGAGCGCATGCAGGTACTCAAAAAACAGACCGCCATGGCGACCAGTTTTGGCGTCGAGTGTCACCTGATCACACCAGCCGAGGCTGGCGCACTCTATCCGGTGATGCGCACTGACGATCTGCAGGGCGCGATCTGGCTACCCGGCGACGGCAAGGTCAACCCGGCCGATCTCACCATGTCGCTGGCCAAGGGCGCGCGCAACCGGGGCGTGAAGATCGTCGAAGGCATTGAGGTTACAGGCGTGCTCACGGAGAACGGCAAGGCGGTGGGGATTCAGACCACGCAGGGCGAGGTGCGCTGCGAAGTACTGGTCAACTGCGCCGGCCAGTGGGCGCGCCAGTTTGGCTATCTGGCCGGTGTCAACGTGCCCTTGTTCTCGGCCGAGCACTTCTACATCGTTACCGGCAAGATCGAAGGCGTGCTGCCAAATCTGCCGGTGATGCGCGACCCGGATGGTTTCATCTACTACAAGGAAGAGGTCGGCGGTCTGGTGATGGGCGGGTTCGAGCCCAAGGCCAAGCCCTGGAAGATGGACCCGATACCGAGCACGTTCCAGTTCGAACTGCTGGACGAGGACTGGGAGCAGTTTGAGCCCTTGATGACCAACGCCATGCACCGCACGCCCTGCCTGGAGACGGCAGAGATCAAGATGCTGCTCAACGGCCCCGAGAGCTTCACGCCGGATGGCAATTTCATCCTTGGCGAAGCGCCGGAACTGCGCAACTATTTTGTCTGCGCCGGCTTCAATTCGGCTGGTATTGCCAACAGCGGTGGCGCGGGTCGCCTGATGGCCGAGTGGATCATAGCCGGCGAGCCCAGCACCGATCTGTGGGATGTGGACATCCGCCGCTTTGGCCCCTTCACTGCGAATCGCAAGGCCCTGTCCGAGCGCACCGGAGAGACGCTGGGCCTGCATTACGCCATGCGCTGGCCGCGGCAGGAACTGGAGACGGCGCGGCCCTTGCGTACCTCGCCGCTGTACGACCAGCTCACTGCCAAGGGCGCCGAATTCGGTGCCAAGAATGGCTGGGAACGTGTGAATTACTTTCGCCCCCACGCTCCGCCGCTGCGCGGGTCGCTGCCCCCCGAGGGGGCCCTCGCGCCTAGGGGCGGCCCGTCGTCGCTCGATTCCGCCGCAAGCTATGTCTGTGCCCCTCCCTACACGCTAGGCAAGCCTGGTTGGCTGCCCTGGATGATGGAGGAGCAGCGCGCCACCCGCGAGACCGTTGCCCTGTACGACCAGACCTCGTTTTCCAAGTTGTTGCTGCAGGGGCGCGATGCGCTGGCTGTGCTGCAGCGTCTGTGCGCCAACGAGATCGATGTGCCGGTGGACAAAATGGTTTATACCGCCATGCTCAACGAGCGCGGCGGTTTTGAGAGCGACCTGACCATCATCCGTCAGCAGCCGACCAGCATGGGCGACAACTTCCTGATCATCACCGGCTCCGCGCAGACGGTGCGCGACTTCGACTGGATCAGCCGCCACATTGGTGCAGAAGAACATGCGGTACTGACCGATGTGACGGCGCTCTATTGCGTGCTGTCGGTGATGGGGCCGAAAGCGCGCGAACTGCTGGCTCGCGTCAGTCCGGACGATCTCTCGCCCGAGAGCTTGAAGTTCTCCTGCACCAAATTGATTGAACTCGGCTTTGCCAGAGTGCGTGCGGCGCGCATGAGCTATGTTGGCGGGCCCGGTTTCGAGCTCTATGTGCCGGTGGAAATGGCGCGCCATGTCTATCTGGCACTGACGGCGGCGGGTGCCGATCTGGGCTTGCGGGATGCCGGCTACTACGCGCTGGATGCGCTGCGCATCGAACAGGGGCGGCGTGCCTGGGGCGCCGAGCTCAGTCCGGACGAAACACCGTGGGAGGCAGGCCTGGCCTACGCCGTCAAGCTCGATAAAGCCACCGACTTCATCGGCAAGGCTGCGTTGCTCACTGCCAGGGACCAGCCGCTGCGCAAGAAACTGCTGATGCTTGTCTTTGATTCGGCGGAGGCTTATGCCTGGGGTGGTGAAGCGATCCTGTTGCAGGGGGAGTCGGTGGGTGAGATCTCATCGGTCGGCTGGAGCCCGCGCGCTGGCGCCTGTGTGGCGCTGGGCTATGTGCGCGGCGCTGCTGCCAATCAGAGCCATATGGGCACGCAAGCAGCGATCGAGTTGTGGGGTGCGCAGTTTGCAGTGCGCCTGTACGACCGTTGGCCCGTATAAGAGGATGCGTCCGGGTTAAGCGTGGGATGATGTTGCATGTCATTGCGGACCTGATCCGCAATCCAGTGTTCGCGTAGCACTGGATCCCGGATCGAATCCAGGATGACAGCTTCGTGATGGCATGACAAGCTGCGGCCGAAAAAATCAACGACTGACAGCACCAGCAATCAGAGTAAGGCAAGCTGAATTTTCGAAGTTGGGCATGCAAAGATGTAGGCCTGCGGTCGCCGGTTTGCAGCGTATCCGGAAGAAAAGAAGTTCAAATTGACCGCCAGATTGCGGTCATTCCTTCCAGTGGACCTACGACTGCAGTGTGGTCGCGAACCCGATCAAAGGGATACCCGCAATCGACCATCAACGGTCACTGGCTTGGACTCCACATAACAGTCGTTCGGCCCGCTTGATTTCCGGTTAGCTGTCATTGCATGGCGCCAACAAGTTTTCAGCGCTGAATTTCGGCAGTGCAGCGACGCTGTGTGATAACGCACTGATCCTGGTCGGGTTTTTCAAGTACATCGTCAAAGGACAGGCGAGGATTCTCCGGTCCGTGCGTTCCGGGGCGGGCGACGTGGATTTCGCGTTCGTGTCCAATTAGGGTAGATTCGTGATACCGTCTTCCGAGGTCAACCTCCTCATGGGAGGCCACTTATTCAAGGATGCCGACATGAATGCCGAAACCGATCTCTCGCGCCTTTCTCGCATCACGGACAGCGTGTTCGCCGTCGTGGTCACTCTGCTGGCCTACCGAGTCCGACTGCCGAGCCAAGAGGCGCTTTCTGCGTTCGCACCGGGCCCGCTGGAGCCGTTCCTCCACGATCTCGTCGCGCTCGTGATGAGCTTTCTCGTCGCGACGCTTTTCTGGTTGTTGCATTGGGGGGCGTTTCGCCGCATGAGCCGCTCCGACTTTCGGTTCGTCGCGCTGCACTTCGCGTTTCTCGGCGCGCTGGTTCTGCTGCCGATTTCGACCAGCCTGATGAGTTCGGCATCGACCAAGCTGGCCGGCGCGTTCGCCTACAGCGCCAACCTGTTTCTCCTGGCCGCGACGCAGACCCTGTTTCGCGTCCACGCGCGACGGCTCCAGCCCGAGGCGTTCGGCAATGTGCCGATTCTATTGACGCCCTCGCTTCTGACGGGGATCTTCGGGGCGGCAGCGATCATCAGCCTGTATTCGCCATCCGCGTCGCCCACGTTGTGGTTCGCGTCGCTTGTGACACCGTTCATCGAACGTCGTTGGGGAGTCGGCCGGGTCAGCAAGGGCGACGTATCGGCGGATGTCTAGAGAATCACGCCGAAGTCCGCTTCATTCAGCCGTGCGCCGGCAGGTATTGTTGGGCGTGAGGTCGGCTATTAGCGGCTTAAGCCGCAATCCGAAACCGTCGAATTGAGTCGAGGGTGGTTCATTGCGCACCAGCTAGACGCCGCCCATAGACGATCCAGTTTGCGGGGCGCCTCAAATCGATGGCAGTGCGATCACAAAAGTGAATACCAGCGCGATTGCCAGAAAGAACGCATGGAGCGCCATCAGCAGCAGTGCCCGCAGGCCCTGGACCCACCAGCGCCCACCAAAAAAGCGGCGAAGCGCCAGAGTCAGGTAGATCAGCAACGACCAAAATAGCACAGCCGCCATCGTGTCTGCCGTCAGCACATAACCGACTAAGAATGTCAGGAAAACGAAGGTGTGCAGATGCAATGCAAAAAGGAAATGTTCCGCGTAGCCACGGCCGCGCCGCAAATACAGGAGACGCGTATTGACAGCGAACAGGGGAACCAACATGAACGCAGCGTAAGGCAGCTTCGCCAGCACCGCGGGCAGCAGCCGCTGGGACGCACCCTGGGGGTCGTCGTGCAATTGCTCTACCGCTTTGGAATAGCGTTTGCCAAGCGGTTTCAGCCATTGCGGCAGATCCGTCTCAAGCTCCAGCTTTTCCAGTGAAGGCGATTTCTCCTTGGCGGTCGACATCGTTTTTGGGGGGCTCTGGATGGTCCTATTAGTACTGGTCGGAGTCGGGGTTTCCGCCAAGGGGCTTGAATCGTCGAACTGGAATAGCGAAGCAGGCGGTGTTAGGGCCAGCATCACAAACAGCAGGAAGCTCAGGCTCAAGTACAGCGGAATGGGTCGCACATAACGCCGGCGACGTCCGACCAGAAATTCAAGGGTCAGTTGGCCAGGCTGGCTCACCAGTAGCCAAAGCGAGCGCCAAAGGCGTCCTTCCAGCGTGACGAAATTCTGCAAATACTCGTGCGAAAAGTCACGCAGACGCAGCTTGCCAATCAAGGTCTCTTGCCCGCACTGGGCGCAGTAGGGGCCGAACACCGCAGCTTGGCAGTTGGGGCAATGGGTGGGCAAATCTGGCGTAGACATCTGATGAGGGACAACTATCCCACACTTCGATTGGGCCTTTGATCAAAAGGGACGCTTGAACTGCCCACCGCCTAATTCGTGCCTGCAGCCGTACCGCCCTAAAGCTCTGCAGCTTGATCACCCGTTCATTCGAGTCGCCATATTGTGCCGAGGCCACTGGCGTGTCAGACGAGGCAGCAAAGGGCAGCCACAGGGTAACGTGAGTGAGACGAGAAGACGCGCGCTGCCGGAGCAATACCAGAAAACCGAAGTCGGCAAGTCTGCACGTCCTAACTCTTGCCACGCAGTAGCTTTGCCAATTCGACCGCAGCTGCATTCAACGCCAATTCAGCCGGCGCCAATGCCGAGAACCTGGCTTTGAATTCAGTGATTGGGACGAAGTAGGCATGCGCCATGCTTGCGAGTGGTTGTAGCGTCTCAGCATCCAGCACTTGAATTTCCACGGCGGCACCGCCACGATCGAGAGGCACTGTTAAGAACACGGATGTTAAGACGTTGAACGCAGGGTTCACAGTCTCGACTCGGGTGATGACTGCTCGGATAACCACCGGGTGTCCGCCTACACTTTGTGGCAGCGCTTCGGCTTCCCTGGAAATGGCCGCTTTCAGGGTGGAAATCAAACGCGCTCTTTCAGCCCCAGGAACCCCCGCATCGATTGGCATGGCCCATTCAACGGAAATCGAGCGCACCTGATGTGGGTCTACTGGAGTTGGAGAGCGATAGTAGGCTGTACTGCCATCTTTCGAGGTCGTCATCTCGCTTCGATTTTTCAAGAAACCGGTGTCGGTGGCTTGCATAGTCGAGCAGGCCGCCAGACCAGTCACAGACACCAATAAAAGCAGCCGGAAGGCGCGGGCAATGAGAGACTCAGGATTCGGGAAAAGTTTCATGATGGAAAGTGGTGAAAGTGGTTGGACAAAAAAGAGCGGGCGATATGGGTTAGTTGGTATCGCTGGTGTGGACATCGACGAAGGCTTGGTCGTCGCGAACTTCGCACTTGAACAAGTAGGTTTTCCCCGCCAGCAACGGCAGGGTCGTACTGGGTTGGTAGCTCGTAAAGCCGCTAAAGCAATAGATCTGAACCTTGTACTTTCCGGCAAGTACCTGAATCTCGCTCGGGTAGTCTGTAAAACCAGGTATGCCGAACTTCTTCTCTTCGCCTGGATCCGCGGAGTCAAGCTTTGAGTAGCCCCGAATAGTTGAATGGAAGTCATCGGAAAACGGCTTCCCGACAAAGCCTTTGATGACTGCGACGCCAGACGCCCCCTGAACGTCCCCTGCATATTGTTTGGCAGGTGTCATGAACCCGCACGCGCCAAGCACGGTCGCCGCCAGTGCGACGATAAGAATATTTTTCATACAGTTCCTCAAAAAAAACTTGAATTTCGCGGTGACCATCTTTGGATAGCCATCTGCGCGATGAACAGATTGATCACCCACGCTAAACTCATCAGTACGTCCCTTAGCAACACATTAGGTCTGCCGATAAGAAGCGTCCAGGGCAAAAGCACCACGACTTGCATGCCGGCGCCTTGTCCCAGTGCATAGGCTCGAATCATCCAGGCACGGTGCGCGGCAATGTCTCGCCGCTTGACTGCGGCCACAGCGCAATAAATTGAAAGTAGCATCGCAGCGCTCACGAAAACGCGCACAGCGTAAAGTAAGCCACCTTGCAATTCGGGCGGAATTGGATACGTGACCGTCAACCACAAGCCCGACAGAGCAACGAAGATTCCGCCTGCAACCACTGTGCACCCAGAGACCCTGTGCCATCGAGGGCTTCTATGGCGCAGCCGTGAAGAAAACTGCAAAGCGCCTAGTATGGAAAAAAGGTTCGCGCTCAGGATGTGCAGAACGATGGGAAATGGTGCAGCGACCAATCGGGCGTTCTCGGAGCTGATCACCTGATTGCCAGCAAGACCCGCTAAGCGAGCGATTCCTGCTGCAGAGGGTATTGCGCTGATAGCCAGCAGTGCCAGCGGCATCTTCCAATCGGTTCGGTTGGCATTTGTCATCGATGAAGTTTATGAATTGCGCTCACTTTTGTAACCGTACCAAGGTATGGTTCTGCGTGAGTTTTCATGCACCGAACGCCTTTTCAGGGTCAAACCTGCTTCGAATCGCACATATAGGTTCCCGATGCCAAAAGCCCTACTGGCCACGAAGTTCTTTGCTCCCCCCCGGCCAGCCCATGACATTTCTCGCCCGATCCTGACGAAACGCCTGGATGAAGGCCTATCGCGTAAGCTGACGCTGGTGTGCGCGGCCGCAGGATTCGGGAAATCCACCTTGATTAGCCAGTGGGCTCAGGATTGCCCTTACCCAAGCGCCTGGCTGTCACTAGACGCTGATGACCGCGATCCCAACCGTTTTCTGGAATACCTTGTTACCTCATTGGAGGCAACCTCACAAACTGTTGGCTCAGGCTTGGCGGCGCTACTGAGGGGCACTCCGCCAGCCTCTGCAGAGACTGTCTTGACATTGTTAGTGAATCAGCTTTCAAACATTCCCCGCAAGCTGGTGCTGGTTTTGGATGACTACCATCTGGCGGCTGGCAAAGCCGTCAACGACACGCTAACGTTTTTGATCGACCATATGCCCGCCCAGCTGCACTTGGTCGTCGCCAGCCGGGAGGAGCCAGAAATATCGCTGGGAAGGTTGCGCGTTAATGGGGACCTGGCAGAGATTCGCCAGCAGGACCTTCGTTTTGGATTGGAAGAAGCCGCCGAGTTCTTCAGTCAAAACGTCAGTGCAAGTCTTTCCAAAACTCAGGTCCGCGCCCTGGAAAGGTGCACCGAGGGTTGGATTTCAGGTTTGAAATTGGCGGCTATTTCTCTTCGGCTGGAAAAGGACCCAGAAACGTTCATAGCGTCCTTTACAGGAAACCACCAGTTCGTACAAGACTACCTAATTGAGGAAGTCTTGAATCAACAGTCGGCCGATGTTCAGTTTTTTCTGCTTCGTACGTCCGTACTGGATCGACTGTGTGGTCCTTTGTGCGATGCGGTGTTGCAAAGCCACGGTGCGCAACAAATTCTCCAACAGTTGGACAATGCCAATCTCTTTCTCGTGCCTTTGGACACTGAGCGGCGATGGTATCGGTACCACCATTTGTTTTCCGACCTGTTGCGTCAACGTCTAGGTCTAAAGGAATCCGCTGCACCACTGCACCATCGTGCGAGCCAGTGGTACGAGGCAAATGGCTTGGAGGTTGAGGCTTTTCATCAAGCCACTCTGGCAAATGATATTGCTGGCGCCATACGTTTGATTGCCGGCAACGGCATGCCGTTGTACTTTCGTGGTGTGACCGCGCCTGTTGTGAAGTGGCTTTCATCTCTGACGCACGCGGCTTTGAACGATTATCCGATCCTCTGGCTGGCATTTTCTTGGTCCCTGCTGTTTGCGGGCCAACCCGGTCAGATTGACGATAAATTGTCCGGAGCTGAAGCTGCTCTGCCGAGCGCCCCGCAGGACTCCACGACAACGGATAACCATGGGCA
The DNA here is from genome assembly GCA_903894475.1 of uncultured beta proteobacterium. Classification (GTDB taxonomy): domain Bacteria; phylum Pseudomonadota; class Gammaproteobacteria; order Burkholderiales; family Burkholderiaceae_C; genus Rhodoferax. Next base: position 11,018 of record CAITQH010000294.1, on the reverse strand, counting down.
AATAGCCGTACTTCGGGCCTGGCTGGCGGTATACCGGAACGAGCCTGAAGCGATCTATGCTCATGCAAACCGGGCCTTAGAACTATTGAACCCTGAGAGTCGCCCCGCCCGCACCGCCGCGCAGTGCGCCTTGGGTGTCGCACTAATGTTCCGCGGGGAGCGGGTTGAGGCTAGCTCCGCTTTTTCTGATGTGATAAGTGCGGGTTTATCTTCCGGAAATCTGATGTTTGCCGCAGTCGCATCCACCGCTTTGGCCGGTATTCAAGCGACTGATTACCAGCTCCATTTGGCGGCAGCCACCTACCGTGAGGTTATAAGAATGATTGGCGACCCAACCCATGTGTTGGGTTTCGAGGCACATCTTGGACTTGCCAAAATTCTTTACGATTGGAATGCGCTGGCGGAGGCCGAGTCTCTTTCGCTAATGTGTCGCGAGCTCGTCGTTCTTGCAAATAGTAAATCCGAGATAGGTGCTGATTTGCTGCGCGCTCGCCTGCTGAGCGCCAGGAATGAACACAAGGAGGCCGAAGTCCTGGTTGACCGGGCTTCTGAGCGGACAAAAGCAGGGCAATTGACAGATCGCATGCGGGAAGCGGCTGAGTTGCGGGTGTTGCAGCTGCTACGCCGCGGAGAAGTAAAAGTGGCCGCAGACTTTGCACGTGCGCATCAGCTTCCCGCAGGCCTTGCCAGAACAATGTTGGCACAGGGCAAGGGCTTGGATGCATTGCGGGCTATCGAGCACCATCGGCGTACCACGGAACTGGAGGTCCGCACGCAAGATGCACTCAAGGCTATGGTGGTCCAGGTCATCATTCACCACGCCATTGGACAAACTGACAAAGCCCTGCAACTGTTGCGCGAGTGCGTGACAAAGGCGCAATCTCAAGGATCTATTCGACTCTTTGTGGATGAGGGCACGACAATGAAGACGCTGCTAAGCCAACTGCCGCATGAAACGTGCATAGAACCGTATGTTTCAAAGCTACTGGACGCGTTCGGCACGCAGGCGACTCAAGAAAGGCCTGTTGCCGTGCCTACTTCAGCAACGTCTTCCCACTTGCCTTTGGGCACCTTCAGCGATCGGGAATTGGGAATTCTTCGCCTGATTCAGCAAGGCCATTCCAATCAAAACATTGGTGAGCTCTTGTTTTTGTCACTGAGCACTGTCAAGTGGCACAACCAGAACATCTTTTCCAAGCTGGACGTCCAACGACGGACCGAAGCGGTTGCGCGCGCAATGCAATTGAAAGTGCTTTAAGTGCTCGTCGCATTGCGGCTGGAGCAAAAAACCATACTTTCGTAGGGTTACAAGAAGTGATGCATTGCCTAGACTTCGTAGCTGACAACTCCACCACAATCTGGAATACCACATGACCTGCCTTCTTCGGCGCATCCTGGTCTCGCTAGCCACCGTACTCCTCGCAGCACACGCGCACGCCTTCGAGGCCGGATGGATGCAGATCCAGGTGGCTGGTGCGACACCGGATGCGCCCGCGACGACGGTCGCTCTGTACTACCCGACGATGGCCGTGCCGCGAGTCATCGCCATGGGACCGTTCACGGTCGACGCCGCCATCGGTGGCAAACCGGTCGACAAAGTCAAAGCTCTGATTCTGCTGAGTCACGGCAACGCCGGCACCGAGCTCGGGCACGGCGTGCTGGCGCAAGCTCTCGCCCGCGACGGCTATCTGGTCGCCGCGCTCCGTCATCCCGGCGACAACTGGCAGGATCGGTCTCTGCTGGAGAAGAGCCCCGAGCGCTACTTCGACGAGCGGCCACGGCAGGCTTCGCGGGTCATCGACGCGATCCTGGCCGATCCATCGTGGAAGGCTCGGATTGCGACCGACAGCCAGGGGCCTCGCGTGGGTGCGCTGGGACACTCGGCCGGCGGCTACACGGTGCTGGCCTTGGCGGGAGCCGTGCCGGATTTGTCCCGGATGAGGAAGCACTGCTTGTCCGAAGCAGCTGAAGACCCGATCTTCTGCGGCATGGGCCGCTCGGGGGAGTCGACACCGCCGTTGCCAGCGGCCGCGCTCTCGCTCAAGGACGAGCGCGTTCGGGCGATCGTCGCGCTGGCCCCGGCGGGTGTGCTACTCACAGCCGAGTCACTCGCCGCGGTGCGGCCGGCGACCATGATCTACGAGGCAGAACTGGATCGCTTTGTGGTGCCGCGATTTCACGCCGAGTGGGTCGCCAGCAATCTGCCGACACCGAACCTGCATCGGGTACCCAACGCCTGGCACTTCGCCTTCATGGATACGCCCAGCATGTCCCTCCCCAGCCCGGACGGCGACGTCACCGCGAACCCGCCGGGTTTCGATCGCGCTGCATTCCTGAAGCAACTTGCCGTCGAAATTACAGCCTTCTTCGACAAGACCCTCCTCTAGCTGATTCATCCCCTTGGACGAAGCTGAGCACTCTCACAACTGCACAACAAAGTTCGATACTGGCATAAAGCCTGGCGAGAACTTGTCGGAGAACCGACCGTCCGCACTGATGCATTACTTTCGACCAAGGGGCACCAGCAACCAGTTGTTATTCGCCCCCTACTCAGTAGCCCTTTTAACCAAATTAGGCAGTAAAAGGTCTAGTAAAGTCGGGGCGATTCCCAAGGTTGAACATGCGGCGTGTGTTATCTGCAATGACCCCGGCCACAAACCCAAACAGCGAGGGTGGAAGATCGTGGCCCATTCCCTCGACTATCAGTAGTTCGGCTCCTTTAATATTCGCCGCCGTGTCCTTCCCAGCTTCCGGGGAAACTAGTGGGTCGTCTGACCCATGTAACACCAGCGTCGGAGCACTTATCTTGGTTAGTCGTGATCTTAAGTCGCCGGTTGCTGCGATGGCGGCGATATGCCTCCAAAACCCACTTGGGTTGTATGCCCGTTTGACTTCGGCCAAGGCTTGATCTCGTTGAGCGGACTCGTCGAAGGGATAGCCTCGCCCGGCAATCACTTGAGAAAAGTCAACGCAATGTGCGAGATAGCCCTGTTGGTCTTTAAAAGGATGTGGCGCGGGCGTTGTCATCGCCGCCATAACTGCAGGGCTGGCCTGCGGCAGATCACGATTGCCTGTGCTCGACATCATGGAAACCAGAGATAGAACGCGTTCAGCATGCTCGCTGGCCAACAGTTGTGCAATCATGCCTCCCATGGATCGTCCAACCACGTGCGCTCGCTTGATCTTCAACGCATCAAGAAGTCCTACAGCGTCCTTCGCCATATCGAAGAGCGTGTAGGGGACATTGGGCGCTTCGCCACGTGAGACTGCGTCGGCAATTGCGGCGAGATCTGGCATCGACGCGCTATCGAAGCGAGTTGAAAGGCCAGCATCGCGATTGTCAAAGCGAATCACGCGGTAGCCTTGTTCTGCCAATATCTGGCAAAACGTTTCGCTCCAGCGAATCATCTGCGTACCCAGACCAGAAATCAGCAGAACAGCTTCCGCGTCGTTATTGCCAAAACAATCGTATTCAATTTCAATTCCGTTCGCTTTAGTCTTGGGCATGGCGTGCGGTCCTTGAATGTTTTTGTGTCGCGCGCTTTTTGGGGGCGCTCCGATATTTCGATTGGCCAGCTTCACTACAGCAACACGGATGCACCGCCAGGCTGTGCAAGTGGCCGCGTACCCAGCAAATCGTTGCTATAGCGTTGCTCATGAGAGTCCTAAGGTTGGCGTACTTGCAAGCGTTTCCATTGCTGCGAAAACTGTCGCAATCACAGCGGGGGCGATCGATGCGACGGCTTCGGTGCAAATGCTATCGGCAGTTTCGCGCGCAGCGTTCACCAGTGCACGCCCGGCTGGGCGAAGCACGGCCTGACGATCTCCACTCGCACCCTCGCGAACCACAAGGCCAATCTTCTCGAGCACGATTAACTGACGCAGCACAGATGATTGAGGCTGACCAAGCGGACGCACGAGTTCCGGAATGCTTACCCGACCACCGTCCGCTTGCGCTAGAAAACTCAGCAGCGCAAAGTCGTTGAAACTGATGCCATGGTATGTGCCCAACTCGTCGTCAAGCTTGAATTGCAGGCTGGCGTGGGCACGGTGTAGCGCCAAACAGAAATCGAGATTCGTGTTCATCAAGGTTCGCTCCTCGGTTCGTCGTAGCCGAGTTCGCCAAGGCAAGGGATTTCCTGGCGCCACAGGCTAACTAGCATTTCCAATTCCTGTGCGGCATCGAACGCAGAATCTTCGCTGGGTTTGACCATGTCGAGTACTTCGAAAAGAAAGTTGGTCTCACCGTGCTCGACCCAATCCTGCGCGAGCTTCGCATTGCGATGCTGTCCATACCGCAGTTCAAAATGATGTCGGTTGAGTGTGCCCTGTACGTTCGTGCTTCCGGCAACCAACGCCCGGCCCGTGATCTTGTTACGGATCGCATAGACACCAGCTCGGGTATTCGTCTCCAGATACTGTCGTTTCAGCGTTTTTCTGTTTGTCATCTTCAATCCTCTTTGTCTCAAATGAATCACGGCGCAAGCGATGGCACTTCTGCCAACGGCAGCGCACAAGCAAGGTACCTGACGTAATCGCGAACGTCGGTCGGCCAAGCTTCGGTCTGTTGGCGGAACTTTGCCGCGTCGTTCGCGAACAGCGCGCGCGACGCCTCTTCAAAGCCAGCCATGTCGCCAGCCATGGTTGACATGAAGTGGTAAGCACGTTCAGTCGTCTGGCGTTGCCGGTCTCGGTCCACGTTGGCCCGGCGTGCCTCATCAACCAGTTTGCGCAAAGTCACCGACGCACCGCCTGGCTGTGCAGCCAACCAATCCCAGTGGCGCGGCAGTAGCGTGACTTCTCGCGCGACAACCCCAAGCTTTGGTCGACCACGGCCACGTGGCTCACCAGATTCCGCGGAATCGATCAGTGCTGATTCGTTGCCTTGAAGTTGGTGCCCCTCTGGAGGTAGACGTGCCAACATCTCGGCATCGCTTCCTCGAATGTCGATATCGACAACTTGGCCAGTCTGGTCGCAGAAGGTCAGCAACGGACCAGGTAGGCCAGATGCCAGAGCGTGTTTCACAGCCAATCCATTGACCGGCAAGCTGCCGGAGGCGATGCGCTTGTGGCCGTCGAAGCTGGTGTAGGAAGGAGTAGCGGCATCAATCACGGTGAGATTGGTATTGAATTGGATGGACGAATAATACCCGGATTAAATTGTTGCGTCAATAATACCCGGGTTAAATTTGAGCCGTGGCGTTTCTATGACCGATACATCGGTACTGCCAGCGGCGAGTGCCTGGACTAGGCCTCAATAACGGAAGGTCGCGCCAACATAGCCGTAGCTGCCCGATGGCAGTCGCGCATGCTCCAGTACATCGCCGACCGCGAGGTGTTCATAGTTCAAAAACAAGGTTACATGCTCAGTGACCGACCAACTCCCGACGACGCGGAGTAGTCCGCCGATTTCGTGGCCTGGCACGTTCTGTGTCCCCGCATAAGCACGCATTCCGCCGGCATAGGCCGCGTCGTCATCGGTAAGCCGCCGCGCGAAGCCGTATTCGATTGAGAGGTTCGTGGTGGGCGTTGGCGATACGGAGATTCCTGGTGCGATCATGAACAAGTTGCTCAAGCTGAGAAACTGCCCTTCGCCAAGATAGTTGGAGCTCGCATAGAGTTGGTTGAATCCCTTGAGAGTGCCGCTCCCATAGGGGCCAGGGCGGCCAAGGCCAAAAGAAAGATCACACTTGCGCCGATGGCGCGGAACTTGTTCAATGCCATGGCCGTCTGCCTAGGCACGGTTTGGAGCAACAGCGCGTAGCGTCAGCGCATGGCTTACAGACGCGATGGCGAGGGCGACGACGATTAGAACTGCAGCGACGGCGAAGGTGATCTGCATGCCGGCCGTAACAGCCTCAGGACGCGCTGTCAAAGTGTCGGTCGTCGCCGATCCGAGGGCGAACACAGAGCCCATAACGGATGCGCCGGTAATGAGCCCGAGATTGCGCGACAGGTTGAGCATGCCTGAGATGACGCCCCGCTGGTCGGGTCGGATGCTTGTCATTACGGCGGTGTTGTTGGCGGCCTGGAACAACGCATAGCCGGCGGTGATGATCACGAGCGGGGTGATGTAACCCGGGACGCCGAACCTGGTCGACAGGATGGGTAGGGTAGAGGAACCAACCGCCATCGCGATGAGCCCGACGATGCTCATGCGGTGTGCGCCAAACCGGTCCACGATGCGCCCGGCTGGCACACCCGTCAGGGCGGCGACAATCGGACCGGACGACATGACAAATCCGACGCGGGATGCGTCGAGCCCCAGCGCGCCGGAGAGATAGAACGGGCCAACCACCAGCGTCGCCATCACCACGGTCGTGACCAGAGTGCTCATCGCGAAGCCCGCGCTTAGTACCGGATTTTGGAACATGGCCATTCGGATCAACGGTGAGGCGGCTTTAGTCTCGGCGAGCGCGAAGAGGCCAACACCGGCGACAGCGGCGACCAGCAGAGCCACGTTCAGCAGGCCAAAACTGCCGTGCCCCATCGTCATGGCGAGTGCATAAGCGGCGAGCGTCAGTGCCAGGAGCAACGTACCCAGATTGTCGAAGTGGGCGCGATCCGCCTTTGCCACCGGGCGATCAACGGGCAGGTAACGATAGGCAAGAAAAAGTGCGAGGAGACCCAGAGGCAGGTTGATGAAAAAGATTGATCGCCAGCCGAACCCGGCAATCAGGACACCCCCGAGTGATGGCCCGAGCGCCGTGCCAATCGCAGACATGGTTCCGAGCAGCCCCATGGCGCTACCCGTCTTTTCTTTTGGGACTGTCTCACCGACGATTGCCATCGTGAGGGCCATCATGATGGCTGCCCCCAGCCCCTGCGCCGCCCGGGCGGCAATCAGCAGCCAGAGTGTCGACGCGACGCCGCACACCACCGAGGCTGCGGTGAACAGGAAGATTCCTGCCAGTAGCAGCCGTCGGCGGCCCGCAATGTCACCGAGCCGGCCGATACTAACGATCAGGGTCGTGATGGCAAGAAGATAGGCGAGGACGACCCACTGGACTTCCTGGAACGATGCAGTGAACGCCTGTGCCAAAGTTGGCAAGCCCACGTTGGCGATGCTGGTGCCTAGAGAGGACAGCAACATGGACAGCGAAAGACTAACCAGCGCCGGCCGCAATGAGGGCAAATGGACCTCACCATCTGTCACGGCGTCTGCTATTGCTGCAAGTTTTGATTTCAAAATGAACTCCTTAGTTTTGCCGACCCCTCGAAGGGGTCAAATTCGTTGAAGGACCTGTCGAAATACGAATCATTCCCAGGTCACTCGTGCGCTTGACCTCGCATCACTGTCAAACTTTGTCAGGGTCGGTGGATGTGGGATCCGAATTGAAAATGCCCTGAGCCTCTCACTCGGGGCGGCGCCTGAGCCCGATAGCAACTAGTCGCTACAGTCGCTTGCCTCGCACCAGGCAATCGATCGCCACTTTGAGACCATCGGTGGTCTGCACTGGCCGCTCGACGCGAGTAGCCTGTTCAATTGCGATCTCTCCTCCCAGAGCAACTACGACTTGCTCTGCTGTGTAGAGCACGTCGGATCGCTGGGGGCCACCGTATCCGTGCTTTAGGTTCGCTGAATCGTGAGCGACCAGCAGAAACGTGCCGCCCGGCGCCACCGCCCTGGCTGCACGTACGAGAATTGGTGCGAGCTCAGCCTGGGGGATCTGGAGGTAGATCAGCGCGACCAAATCGAAGCTTTGGACCTCGGGCTCATATGCTCGCAAATCGGCCTCGCGGAAGTCGATCTTGTCGGCGACGTTCCGAGCATTTGCCAACCGTTTGGCTTTTTCGATGGCTACGTCCGAGAAGTCGACGGCGCGCACAGTCCAGCCTCGCTCCGCAAGCCACACGGCGTTGCGGCCTTCGCCCGTGGCTAGATCCAGAGCGTTGCCTGGCGATAGGCTCTCGGTCTGTGCCACCAGGAAGCGGTTGGCGTCGGCCGTCCAGATCAGTTCCTCCGATGCATAGCGCCTGTTCCAGTCTTCGCGCTCCATGGGGCGCGGCATCGCGCAGGTACCGGCGAGCGATGTTTGTGCCGCACTCCCATCGACGATTGCACTCTGTTTTGCCTGGACTGGCTCCGACGTGAACTTCATATTTTTCGACTCCAAAGATTAGATGTCTGGATCGTATTCTTCCGATTGATATGGCGGAAGACGCATCATTTGCATTTTGTTTGTGCATGAAACGCCATGTAATAAGTCAATCGTGCTATGGTTGGTGCATGTCGACGCCCGACCTCAACTTGCTCATCACATTGGATGTGCTTCTCGCGGAGGGCAACGTTACGCGCGCAGCCCAACGGCTGCGCCTCAGCCCGTCAGCGATGAGCCGGTCCCTGGCGCGACTGCGTGGGACAACGGGCGATCCCCTGTTGGTGAGGGCTGGGCGTGGTCTCGTTCCTACACCCCGAGCACTCAGCCTTCGCGAGCAGGTCGGTCAACTGGTGCAGGATGCCAAAGCAGTTCTACGACCAGCCGAGAAACTCGACCTCAAGCAGCTCGTTCGAACGTTCACACTGCGAATCAGTGACGGCTTCACGGAGAACTTCGGGCCAAACCTCATTGCTCGCGTCAGTGCCGAAGCGCCCGGCGTGCGGCTACGCTTCGTACAGAAATTGGACAAAGACAGTGCGTCACTTCGTGACGGAACCGTCGATCTGGAAACCGGGGTCATAGACGACAAGACTGGTCCGGAGGTGCGCACTCGTGTCTTGTTCCGAGACCGTTTTATTGGCGCCGTGCGCATGGGGCATTCGCTGAGCCAGGGCGAAATGACACCTGCTCGTTATGCGTCGGGCATGCACGTACTTGTCTCCCGACGGGGTCTCGACAAGGGCCTGATGGATGAAGTCTTGCAGCAGTTTGGACTGGAACGGGTCATTGGCACGTTCGTCAGTGGCTTTTCTGGCGCGTTGGCTATTGCCAGGGCCTCAGAGCTGATTGCCACGGTACCCGAACGACACACCGGAAACCTGCGCGCGGGAATGTATAGTTTTTCGCTTCCTGTCCCTTCGCCAGAGATCACGGTTTCAATGCTCTGGCACCCGCGGATGGATGGTGACACCGCACATCGCTGGCTGCGCGGATGCCTTCACGATGTTTGCACGGCGCAAATGGACGATTTTTCGACAAAGGGAGAAGCTGCCGCAGGCTGAAGTGATATCGCGGGAACGGACTTCTCGATCAGGTTCCGCTATCCACGTTGGGTTTCTGTCTTCTGACGCCTTTGCTTCCAGTCTGGGAGAAGGGATTTCAATCATGAGACTGACCGCGTGGAGGAACTCCAACGATCACCAAGAGGAAATTGTCAGAAGGAGTCATCAGCGCTGCACGCTGGCCACCACGCTGGCCAACAACCGCAGCACCAGCGGATCGATGCTCGCCGAGTTGTAGCCACCGGCCATCACCACCATGGTCAGGTTCAAGTCCGGCACCACATACAGCCGTTGCCCGCCATTGCCAAAGGCCGCGCTCCATACCAGGCGCTGGCCATGCCACGGCACGTGACCGGTCCACCATTGGTAACCATAGCCAATTTCTTCATCGGGCATGATCGGGCTCTTGAAACCCGTTGAAATGTGCGCACGGGTCGATTCCTCGATCCAGTCCGCAGGCACCAGTTGGCGGCCCTGCCACTGGCCTTTGTCCAGCACCAGTTGTCCGAGCTTGAGCAAGTCGCGCGGGCGCATGCGAAGACCCGTAAAGGCGAGCGCACGGTCATGCAGGTTGGCGACCCACTCCCATTCCTTGATGCCCATGGGTTCAAACAACTGCTGGCGCGCCAACTCCGGCAGGGGCTTTCCTTCCGCTCTGACCAGTGCTTGTGCGATCAGGCTGGTGCCGCCGCTGTTGTAGTTGAAGCGCTGGCCGGGTGCGGTCACGACTTTGCGCTCGAGCACATATCGATCCGGTTCGGATTTCCAGAAGAGCCGGGTTTCGTTGTCCGGCGGCGATCCTTCTGACCAATCCCAGCCCGAACTCATGCTCAACAGGTGCTGCAACTGAATCGCTGCCAGTTCTGGGGTGCGCAAGTCGTTGAGTTCAGGAAAAAGGTCGAGCACCGGCGTGTTCACTGTGTCGATCGCGCCCTTGCCCTTTGCCACTCCAAACAACAGGCTGACCACCGATTTGCTGATCGAGCGGACATCGTGCACCGTGCCGGCGTCGAACGTCGTCTCTTGCCCCCAGAGACCAAAGAGGTGGTTGATCGGATGGTCCGGCCCGGGCCGGTACAACTCGGCCACCAGCTTGCCATTGCGTGCGACCAACACGCCGTGAATGTTGGCCTGGCCGCTTTGAACCGACGTTAGCACGGCGCACAAGGCGTCAGCATCAAATCCTGCACTGCTTGCACTTTGCGCAGCCCAACTTTCGGTCAGCGCAGGCGGTGTCGCGCACGGCTCCCTTGTTGGCGGGACCGGCTGGGCGCAAGCGGTCAGCGCCGACCCGATGGCAAACATGCTTGCGCAGACCCGGTGGCGCCAACTCCCGCACAAGCCACCGAGAATTGGTGGTGCTTGGACATGCGCGAAATCGAAAGAGTCTGGCTGATTGGTCATCATGGGCTCCATAGGAGAGTCGGCTTGCGACTTGTGGAATGAATCATCCGTTTGCGCGCGGCTGCGCGAATTCGAGGGCTGCTCTTGGCAGCACACCAGGCGGCGGGCTGATCCACTGGCCATGACGTCTAAGCTTGCCATGTTAGTACGGCAATCCATCTTTGTCTGTGAAGCCCCTGTTGCCTGCAGTGTCTGTGACTGCTATCAGATCGTCGTCAGGGTAGACCACCGTGTTGCCGATCGAGCGGTCTCCTATCTCAAGGTACTGCTTCGGCTTCCCCGTCTGCGATTGCGAACGGCCGGTCCGCAACATCGCGGCTGGCCGCAAAGGGCACTTATGGATAGCTATTCATAAGTGCCCTTATGCATAGCTTCCAGTTATGAATAGCATTTTGTGACTTTTGACTGGAAGCCTTGTGGACATTGGCTCTGCAGCCGGTGTGTGACTGAT
>CAITQH010000293.1 GCA_903894475.1 uncultured beta proteobacterium | reverse complement strand
TACTTGCAGTGACCGGTACGGTCTCGGGTATCGGTCAGCATGGTTTCCCCCCTCTGAAAACGGGGAACAATCACCACAAATAGGCAACGTTCCTGCGGATGTTCCCCGCTATGTTCCCCTGCTTTTGGTCTGGCAGTCAATGGATGCCTTTGTACGTCGTTGCAACGTATCTCACGAATTCCCCAATGAAAAAGGCCGCTAACTGTATGTAGTTAGCGGCCTTTGTCAGACCTACTGGTCGGAATGAGAGGATTCGAACCTCCGACCCCTTCGTCCCGAAGGAGAATTTAATGCTTACATTAGGTCGTTTATATGATTTTGACGGCATATTCGTGCATTTTGCCACATGTTTTGACCAATTTCAAGACATTTGTTGTATCCAAGCGCAGGGGTGCGAAGATGAGTGCAAAGCAAATTGGAGCAGAATTGGAGCAGCATTTGACGTTGGCGCCTTTTCCAAAACTTCATACGCCGACGTGTAGACACCGGGATCTATTCGGCTTTCTTTAAGCCGGCGGCGACAGGGGCGCTGCAGTCTGCTCACGAATGAGTTTGCCGATGAATTCGGCGAACCCTGTGATGTCGCGACCGGCGCTGGCACTATCCAGCACTTGCATGTAAGGCTCGCGATGCTGGACGGGCACGACAGTCCAGACGTAGCCGCAGGTTGCCAGCATCGAGTTCATCAGCAAGCGCCCTGGCCGGCCGTTGCCGTCCATGTAGGGATGAATGTAGACGAAGAAGAAGTGTCCGAGGACAGCGCGAACCCCCCGGTGCGGCTCCGCGGAAATCAATTCAAACAGGACTGGCATGCAGTCGCGTACCGCCTCTTTCGAGAGCGCCACGTGCACGGCGCCGCGGATGAAGACCTGGTCATTGCGCCAACCCGCCAAGTCGCTTGGCTTGAGCAGACCCGCCTGGACGCTCGGGCTGAAAAGCGCGCGATACCAACTGCTGAGCGCCTTTCGCACGTCATAGAGCGGCTTCCTACTCTTTAGCACACTCGCGATGAACTCTCTTACCTGCGTGTGGGCCTCGAAATGGCCCTTGGCAGCCATGGCGTCGCGGGTGCCCTTGTCCGTACCATCCGGGTCCCATTGGCCTGAGCGTTCGCGCGCAATCAGCTCCGGTTTGACCCGATAGCCTTCGATGGACAGCGAACGGTAAGCGTCACTGACGTAACTTGCATCCACGTCATTGAGCGCTGCACCGATGTCTGTCGGCAGGGGGCTCGGCGCCGGCAGCCTCTCTATGACAAGGCCTCGCATTTGTGCCCAGCTCAGGCGCAGGCGCTGCACATAAGGTGAATGCGCTCGACCACCTGGCATGGCAAACGGAACGACGTCAAACGGTAATTTCTCCCCGACTACATAGTCTGCGTTTTCATGGTGTTGACAATATCGTCAGCCAGTTCAGAGCGACCAAGGGCTCGCAGGGACCCCGCCAGCCTGCCGGCCACCACAGAATGCGAACCTTGAACACAAATATTAGGTCATGTAAATTTACTAGCGCTGAAGTTCTTTCACAATAAGGACGAGTTTTCCCTCTGAAGCGGCCAGAATTTGAAGTTCCGCGTTCTGTCTACATTTTGATCTGAGCGATCAATTCGAGTGCGCGCTTTTGCTTTTCGTTTTGCGTGGTGGTGATCTGGAAGGTGGGCGCCGGCGCGTCGCTGGCACTTTTTGGGGGGCGACAGGTGTTGCGCACGACGGTCTGCATCTCGCGCAGCAAGGTCTGGAAGCTGTGCGTTGGGGTGCCGTCATCCAGGGTGTGGGTGTTGACCTTTTTCATGGCGGCATTTGAGCGTTTGGCCGGCGCCACCGGATCGCGCGTGAGCTTGGCCAGCTGGTCCTCATCGGCAAACATCAACTCACGCCAGGCCTGACGCATGTGCCACTCCACGTAGTAAGCCAACATGCACAGGAAGATATGCGCGCGCACCCGACCCTCCAGATGGTGATGAATCGGGCGCACCTTCAAATCCATCGTCTTGATCGAGCGAAACGCCCGCTCCACCTGGGCCAGCGACTTGTAGGTACGCACACAGCTG
>CAITQH010000292.1 GCA_903894475.1 uncultured beta proteobacterium | reverse complement strand
CGCTCGAGAACGTTGGTATCAACGGCCAGCATGCTTGCGCTGCATGTGCTGGCGAATGCCCTGCTTCAATTCGGAGAGCGTCTTGCCCGGCGCGCGTGCTGGCGGATTACCCGCAAACAGCGCTTCATGCACCTCAGCCGTGCTATGGCGCACCGCGCGTTCCACGGTGATGCGGCCCGCTTCTTCGGTCCAGACAAGAACCGACCCCTGCGTCAGATTGAGAAATTTCCTTACAGCAGCAGGCACCGACACCTGCCCTTGCGATGTAAGTTTTGTTGGAATGTGCAGCATGGTCAAATGCTATCACATTACCGGGGTAATGAAATATAACTGTTACTGCGTTTTCCTCATACTCGATCCCACAAAAATCAGGACCGCCTTCAGTCCCCGGTACAGCCAGCGCAGCAGCAGCAGCGCCAGCACGGCTTCCAGCAGTGTCTGGACAAACGCCACAAAGGGGTTCCGAAGCGCCACGCGGCACTGAAACTTCGCCATCGCCCGGTCGCGAGCAATTTCGATGCTGTCATAGAAGGTCGGCACCACAAGCAGCGTCAACAGCGTCGACGTAATGGTGCCGCCAATGATGGCCACCGCCAGAGGTTGGTAGAACTCCCCACCCTCGCCCATCCCCAGCGCGACCGGAGACATGCCCGCAATCAGGGCGAAAGTCGTCATCAGAATGGGCCGCAAGCGGACCCGGCCTGCATGCATCAATGCCTCTTCGCGGTCCACACCCTGGGCTTCGCGCTTGCGCGCGGCATCCAGCAGCAAAATCGCATTCTTGGCGACCAATCCCATCAGCATGATGATTCCGATGAAGCTCATCAGATTGAGTGTGCCACGGGTGAGCAGCAGAGCCAGCACCACGCCGATGAGCGACAGCGGTAGCGACAGCATCACCGCCAGCGGCGCCGTGAACGAGCCGAACTGCATTACCAAAATCAGGTACATGAGACCGATACCGGAAACGAGCGCAATCGACATCTCGGTGAACAGTTCTTTCTGATCCTGCCCCGCGCCGCCGAGAGAGAGCCCGTAACCGGGTGGATAGTCAAAGGTCTTGGCCAGTTTCATGGCATCTTCCGTCACCTCGCCATTGGAGCGACCCTGCGCATTGGCCGACACCGTGATGTTGCGCTTGCCGTTGGCGTGTTCAATCCCCGAAGGTCCCTTGCCCATGGTGATCGTCGCAATCTGATCCAGCGGCACCATCAGGTTGGTCCCGGCCACGGCGATCGGCAGACGTTCGATGCTCTCCTTGCTGACGCGGTCGTCCGGATGCAGGCGCACCGCCACGTCGCGCGTCTCACCCGTAGGGTCAACCCAGTCGCCGACTTCAATGCCAGCAAACGCCACACGCAGGGCCTGCGCAGCATCGTTGGCCGAGATGCCCATGGAGTTCGCCAGACCGCGATTCAGTTCAATCCTGAGTTCTTTTTTGGGGTCCTGCTGGGACAGTCCGACATCAACCGCGCCCGGCACCATGCGCAACTTGTCCATGTAGGCACTGGTGATCTCCAGCAACTTGCGCGAATCCACCCCGGTAAAGTCGATCTGTATCGGCTTGCGCGCACCGTTGTTCAGGTCATCGAGCACCGTGTACTCGGCGCCCACCAGTGTGCGCACCTTTTCGCGCAACTCTGCAGCAATTTCCTTGGCACTGCGGACCCGGGTGTTGCGTTTGCCAATGTCCACGTAAATGCGCCCGCCGCTGGCCGAGACATTGCTGTTGGTCTCCTTGGTTTCCGGGATAGCGCGTGCCAATTCTGCAGCACGTTCCATCTTGAGACGGGCATATTCCACCGAGGAGGAAGACGGCGTTCGTACTTCTATCAGCAGGTTACCGGAATCACTCTTGGGCAAGAACTCGGAGCCACCCACTGTCGCCTGCAAGACCACCGAAGCAAGCAGACTCAGCAGGGCGATGACGGCCATCCAGCGGCGGTGATGCAACGCCCAGGCAATCACATTGCCGTAGCGATCGGCCTGATGGTCAAACCATGCATTAAAGCGTGCCAGCACCGCGCTGAGCCCCTTCTTCGGTGCGCTGTGATGGTCTGGCGGATCACCCCAATAGGCGGAAAGCATCGGGTCGAGAGTGAACGACACCCCAAGGCTGACGAGCACCGAACAGGTCACGGTCAGTGCGAAGGGGCGGAACCACTCGCCCGAGACCCCGGGCATGAAGGCCACTGGAACAAATACGGCAATGATGGAAAACGTCGTCGCGGCGACGGCCAGACCAATCTCGGCTGTACCTTCGAGGGATGCAGTCCGACGATCCGAGCCGCGCTGCATATGTCGCACGATGTTTTCCCGCACGACGATGGCGTCGTCAATCAGCACACCAATGGCGAGCGACAGTCCCAGCAGTGTCATGAAGTTCAGCGTAAAACCGCACAACCAGACGGCAATGAAGGCGGCAATCACGGATGTGGGCAAGCTCAGTGCGGTTATGAGCGTGGAACGCCAGGAATTGAGGAAGGCATAGACCACAAAAATCGTAAGTACCGCGCCCAACACGAGGGATTCGATGACGTTGTTCAGGCTGCGCTGCGCGTCGGTGCCACCGTCGCGCGTGATTTCGAGCTTGGTGCCCGGACGATCCTTGTCGAATTCGGTGTTGATTTCCTTCACGAGCTTGCGCACATCATTGGCAACGCTCACGGTACTGGCGTCACGGGAGCGGGTTACAAATATGCCCACGTTGGGCTTGCCGCTGCGGATGCTGAAGCCGCTGACATCGGCAAAGCCGTCGCTGATGGTGGCCACATCGGCCAGTCGAACGATCTGGCCGCCAAAGCGCTTGACCACAATATTCTGAAACTCCTGCGGTGACTCGATCCGCCCTACCAGACGGATACTCTCCTCGTCAAACTGCCCCTGCACCTTGCCAACCGGGGCGTTGGAGTTTTCAGCGCGCAGAGCCGCCACCACTTCGCCCACCGACAGGTTGTATTCCCGCAGTTTGCCGGCGCGTAGCAGCACCGACAGTTCACGTTTGAGGGAACCGTTGACATTGACCGTGGCGACCCCAGGAATCCCGCGCAGCTTGTCCGCCAACACATCTTCCGCCAGTCGTGAAATTTCGGCGTGGCTCTGCGTACTTGACGACAAGGCCATGTTCATGATCGGCTGCGCTGCGGGGTCGAAGTGTCGCACCACGGGTTCGCGCATTTCGGTCGGCAGCTTGTAGCGGGCGCTGGAGATGACGGTGCGCACATCGTCTGCCGCCTCGATCATGTTCTTCTTGAACGAGAACTCGATCCAGAAGCTGGCGTTGCCTTCACTGCTGGTGGAGTAGACATCGGTGGCGCCCGGAACACTTTGCAGTGACTTCTCCAACCGGTTGACGATCTCACGCTCCACAGAATCCGGCGACGCCCCGGGGTAGGCAATAAAGACCTGAATCCCGGGTATTTCCACGTCCGGGTTTTGATTTACCCGAAGTTTGTTCAGGGCCAGCAGGCCCAAGGCCATCAAGGCAATGATCAATACGACGGTCGGCGTGGGCCGCTTGATGCTGAAGTCCGACAGAAACATGCTTACGCCCCCTTGGCGACGGATGCTGCCGCAGCCGGTGGCTTGGCACTGACCAGTTCGACGCTCTGACCATTCTTGAAGCTCGAACTCGGGTTGCGCACGATCAGGTCGCCATCGGCCAAGCCGCCACGGACTTCGAAATTCCCGGTGCGGGGATCACGCGCACCCAAGGTCAGGTCGATCTGGTTGATCGTATTTGCCTTGACGCGCCAAACCGACGTCTTGTCGCCTGCGCGCACCAGCACCGATTCCGGCAGCGTAACGGCCTTCGCACTGGTCGCTTCAATAACTCCCTCGGCGTACAGTCCGGCGACGCGTGGCTGGTTGATATCGCTGAAGCCAACCAACACCTCAACCTGACGCGTCACGTCATTTGCACTCGGGTCCACACGGGTTACCTTGCCACGAAACTCCCGCCCCACGTAACCGTTGATGCGAAAACTGACAGTCTGCCCGACGTTGACGACACTGATCTTGTCGGCTGATACGCGTCCGGTAAAACGCATGCTGCTCGGGTCGATCACCTTGAGCAACTCCTTGCCAACCGATGCCGTATCACCGGCCGACACCTTTCGCTCGCTGACGACGCCATCAAACGGCGCTCGCACAACGGTACGTTCGAGCTGCTGTCGAGCCAGCACGGCACGCGCCTG
>CAITQH010000291.1 GCA_903894475.1 uncultured beta proteobacterium | reverse complement strand
GACAAAGCGCTGGAGCCGCTCGGCGCTGCGTCGCGTTCCAGCAGCACGCAGTCCACGCCCGCATCCGACAGCATCAGGGCAGCTGTCAGGCCACAGGCACCGGCACCGACGATGGCGACCGCAAGGTGCGGCGCCTCGACTGGTAGCGCTGCGCAAACGATGCTTGGCAACATGGGCGGAAACGCTGTCAGGCGGTCGGTCGGAACAGGTACTCACCGCGTGGCTTGCCCAGCACCTGCCCGTCCTGGCAAATGAGCTGACCGCGCAGGAAGGTGGCTTCGACACGGGCCGACATCTCCAGCCCCTCAAACGGGGTGTAGCCCTGGGTGGATGGTGAATTCTTGGCTTCTATGGTCCAGGTTTTGGCCGGGTCCACCAGTGCAATGTCGGCGTCAAAACCTTCGGCAATATCGCCTTTGCGATTCAGGCCGTAGCGCTGCGCCGGGTTCCAGCTGGTCACGCGCGCCATGTGGTTGTAACCCATGCCGCGGCGCGTGCCTTCGCTGATCAGGGCCGGCAGCAGGTACTCGGTGCCGCCAAAGCCGCTCTTGGCCATCCAGATGTTGCCAAAGTAATGTTTGGGAATTTTCATCTCGTGGCGGCAGCAGGCGTGGTCGCTGACGATCCAGTCGAGTTCGCCGGCGAGCAATGCCTCCCACAAGAACTCCACGTCTTCGCGCGGCCGGATCGGCGGGTTCACCTTGGCCAGCTCAGCCGCCTTGGAGTTGATGTCGAGCATCAGGTGGCCAATCGTCACCTCGCGCTTGAAATCGATGTGCGGAAAGACCTCACCCATCATCATGGCCGCCTGCACCGCCTTGCGGGATGACAGATGCAGCAGGTTGATGTTGGGCAGCGCGGTCTCGTTGGCCAGGTAGCTGGCAATGAAGACCGCCAGTCCTTCCGAGTGCTGTGGGCGCGAAGCGCTGTAGGCCGCCAGGCCCTTGAGCGACTTGTCTTTCTCGACGATTTTGGTGTAAGCCGTCATGACCTCGGCGGTCTCGCAGTGCAGCGACAGCGAGATCTGCCGCGCCCGATCCGGGAACTGCTCGCGCGCCGCCTGGATACCGCGCATGATGAACTCGAAGTGCGCGTAGTCGTAGCGATCGTCCTTGCCAATCATCAGGAAGTCGCGTTGCGAGTCCGAGGCGCCGTGCAGACCGTGTGAGCCATAGAACATGAAGATCTTGAAGCTGGCCACACCGTACTTCTCGATTAGCTCCGGGATTTCCTTGATGTGGGTGCCGTCCATCGGTGCCAGATGAAAACCGTAGTCCACATGAAATTTGCCCTTGGCGATCTTGAGCACTTCAGGGTAAAACTTCTTGTACGGGCCACCCTTGTTCAGGTAGTACTGGCCGGTGCGAAAGTAGTTCAGGCTGGAAGTCACGCCGCCCATCGCAGCCGCCCGGCTCTCGGACACCGCGTCTTCAGCCAGCGGCGAGTAGATACCGCTGTGCATGTGGGCATCGACGACGCCCGGAAACGCCAACTGGCCCTTGCCGTCGTGCACCGCCTTGGCGCGGCTTACATCCATGCCGGGAGCGACGCGCGCCACCTTGCCGTCCTTGATGGCGATGTCGGCGTCGTGCACCACATTGCCATGCGGTCGCACCACGCGAACGTTCTTGATGATCAGGTCAAATTCAGGTTTGTTCATGGTCTTTCCTTTTGAAATATTTCAAATTCACTATTGGGCTTTCCGTAAATCATGACGCACACAAAGGAACACACTGTCATGCCAGACTCAGCAGCTGTCATCCCGGACTCAGCGGCTGTCATCCCGGACCCCGGATCGAGCCCGGGGCAAGCTCTGATCCGGGATCCATTGCTTCGCCACCACTGGATTGCGGGTCAGGCCCGCAATGACAATGCCGCCGCCGCTGCTTCAAACTGGCCAGCAAGCCTCCGGCACGCGCCATCTGCAGCAAAAACTCGGGCACCGGCTCGCAGGGCAGCTCCGTGCCGGACTGAGCACGCACCGACAGGGCGGGTTCGACGAGACAAAGCCGCTCTTCATCCTTCAGCAAATCAAGGTGCTGGCAGGTAAGCAGCACCAGACCCAGGTTGAAAGCATTGCGGAAGAACAGGCCACCGTAACTCGGCGCGATCACCGCCGCCACGCCCAGATGCACCAGCACCGCAGCCGCCTGCTCGCGCGAAGAGCCGATGCCGAAATTGCGTCCCGCCACGATCACGTCACCGGCTCGCACCTCTTGCGCAAACGTCGGCAGCAGGTGCTCCAGGCAGTGCTTGCCGATGACTTCAATGCCGTGCTGCATATAGGCGCCGGGTGCCAGCGCGTCGGTATCCACATCGTCACCGAGGCGCCAGACCTTGCGCCAGGCGACAGGGCTTGGGGCGCTCTGGCTCATGGCATGACCGTCCGTGGATCCGTGATGCAGCCGCGCAGGGCAGACGCAGCCACGGTATACGCCGAGCCCAGAAAGACCTGGGTATCAGCCGGCCCCATGCGGCCCTTGAAGTTGCGCGCTGTGCTGGAGATCACGGTCTTGCCGCCGGCAAAACTGTCGCCGTAGCCGGCACAGGCGCCGCAGGCACTGGGCAGGATCGTGGCACCGGCATCGATCAGCACTTGCAGCGTGCCCTCCATCTCGGCTTGCGCCTTGTCCTTCAGGCTCGCAGGCGCCACCAGCAGCTGTACACCCGCAGCCACTTTGCGTCCCCGCAAGACCTGCGCGGCAAAGCGCAAATCGTCGAGCTTGGCGCCGGTGCAGGCACCGATGTAGGCAATGGCTATGCGCGTCTCGGCGTGATCGGCAATCGCCACGCTATTCGCCGGGCTGTGTGGTGCGGCAAGTTGCGGGCTGAGTGTGCTGGCGTCAAAGTCATGCTGAGTATCAAAGCTGCCCGGGTCGGCGTGCCATGCTGCCCAATCGGGTACGGCCACGCCGTGCATTGCGCCGGTTTGTTCCAGCCAGCGCTGCGTCACCTCGTCCGGCGCCACCAGCGCTGCTTGCGCGCCCATTTCGGCGCCCATATTGCACAGGGTCATGCGCTCGGGCATGGACAGCGCACGCACGGCGCTGCCGGTGAACTCCAGCGCCTGGTAATTGGCACCGTTCATGCCAAAGCGATGGATCATGAACAGCATCATGTCCTTGGCGCAAACGCCGCTGGCAAGCCGACCGGACCAGTGCATCGCGATGGTCTGCGGCACGCGCAACCAGATCTCGCCGGTCACCACGACGCCAAGCATCTCGGTGCTGCCAATGCCAAACATGTAAGCGCCAAACGCGCCACCCGTGGGCGAATGCGAGTCGCCACCGACGCACAACATGCCGGGTCGGATGTGCCCCTGCTGTGCCACAACAACATGGCAGATGCCCTGGCTGTCGTAGACGTGCGGCAGCTTCTGCTGCAGAGCCCAGTCGCGCGCCAGGCGCACGATTTTGCGCGCCGCATCGTCGCGCTCGGGAACGTAGTGGTCCATCACCAGCACGACCTTGGATTTGTCCCAGATTTGCGAGCCCAGTTCTTCCAGCATGGGTTTGAGGCGGCGTGGCCCGGAGGAATCGTGGAACATGGCCAGATCAAGCTGACAGGTGACGATGTCACCCACGCGCACCGACGCCTGGCCCGCGGCACGGGCAATGATTTTTTGCGCCAGGGAAGAGGCT
>CAITQH010000290.1 GCA_903894475.1 uncultured beta proteobacterium | reverse complement strand
GCATTTCAAATGGAGTCTCACATGATCAATTCCCCTTTGCAGCGCTTATCCCGTGCGCTTGTCAAATCCATCGCCGTCAGCGCCTTCCTGCTCGGCGGCCTGGCGCAGGCGCAGACCGGCACCATCAAGCTGCTGGTCGGCTTTCCGCCGGGTGGCGGCACCGATGCCATCGCTCGTACCCTGGCTGACAAGCTGAAGGATCAGCTCGGTACCACGGTGATTGTGGAAAACCGCGCCGGTGCAGGCGGCCAGATTGCCGCGCAGGCACTGAAGGCGGCAGCGCCTGACGGCAGCACCTTCTTCCTATCCCATGACCACACCATCTCGATCCTGCCGCTGGTGGTGAAGAACCCCGGCTTCGACTCGGCGCGCGATTTTGTCTCGGTCGCTGGCTTTGCGACTTTTGTCAATGTGCTGGCCGTCTCGGGCGGCACGCCGGCCAAGTCCATGAACGAGTACGTGGCCTGGGTTCGCAGTCAGGGCGCCGGCAAGGGCACAGTGGGGGTTCCGGCACCGGCATCCGTGCCCGAATTTCTGGTCAAGGTCATCGGTCAGAAGTACGCAATCGACCTGCAGGCGGCGCCGTACCGCGGCAGCGCGCCCATGATGGCTGACATGCTGGGCAACCAGATCAATGCGGGCGTGGCCTCGGTACCTGATTTCATCGAGAACCACAAGGCCGGAAAGGTTCGCATCGTGGCCGTGCTGGGCGGCGTGCGGCAGGCGGCACTGCCGGATGTACCTACCTTTGCTGAACTCGGGCTGGCTGGCTTTGAAGACGTTCCCTACTACGGCATTTTTGCCCCTGCCGGGACTTCCAAAGCGGTCATCGACCGCTTCTCGGAAGCGGTGGCCAAAGTGATTGCCATGCCCGATGTGCGCGAACATCTGACGGCCATGGGTTTGACGGTGGGCTATATGTCGCCGCAACAACTCGCCAGTCGTGAGCAGGCCTATGCCCAGACCTGGGCCCGCATCATCAAGGCCAGCGGTTTCCAGGCGCAGTAGGGTTGTCATTGGCGCATTAGGGCTGTCATTGACGCCTTCGGGTTGTCATTGCGGACTTGATCCGCAATCCATTGGTGGCGCAGCACTGGATCCCGGATCAAGTCCGGGATGACATGAGCTGGTCTCGGGGATGACAAGAGCTGGTCCCGGGATGCCAGCTACCAGTTCTGTCTCCCTCAGCGTCTCGACGAGACGACAATGCCACCCATGATCAGCATGAAGGCGAGTACGTGGTAGAGGCGCGGCACTTCACCCAGGAAAGCGCTGGAGAGCAGGGCCGTGAAGAGCGGCGTCAGGTTGGAAAAGAACCCCGCAACCGCCGGACCCGCGCGTGCCACACCCGCGCGTGCCACACCCGCGCGTGCCACACCCGCGCGTGCCACACCCGCGCCCCAAGCCCGAAAAGCAAGCAGCGCCGGGCCGACAGCGACAAAGAGCAGCGTTGCCACCAGCGGCCAACCCCACCGGGCATGGCCCATGCCTATCGTCCATTGCGCACCAGCGAAAAGGCCCGACCAAACCAGGCCGAACGCCACTTGCGCCAGCAGAAAGGCCGACCAGTCGGTGCGTATCGCAGGGTGCTCCACCGTGGGGTTTGCCAGCATCCAACTGTAGTAGGCCCAGCCAGCACTCGCCAGCAGCACGTAGAAGTCGCCCGTGACCAGACGCACCTGCAGCAGGGCGTTGTAGCTGCCCACGCTGAGCAGGGCCAGCAAGAAAAAACGACGCCAGAGCGGCCGTGGGGCTCAGTTTCGGGTGCATGGCAGGACTGTAACAAGACCCCGGTGATTTCCCTGATGACCTTGCGACAGCATTTGGCCGATTTTCGTGGCACGATAGAGGCAATTTCACAAAAAAGGATCCCGGTTATGAGCTCACTGACTTCCCGCGCCATTCGTATTGACCAACACGGCGGCCCCGAGCAACTCAAACTGGTCCAGGTGACCGTCGGTGAGCCCGCCGCCGGCGAGATCCGGATCCGGCACCACGCGGTCGGTCTGAACTTCATCGATGTCTATCAGCGCAGCGGCCTGTACCAGATGCCCATGCCGCTGCAACTGGGCATGGAGGCGGCCGGTGTCGTCGAGGCGGTAGGCTCCGGCGTGACGCACCTGAAGGTCGGCGACCGCGCTGCCTATGCCAGCCAGCCACCGGGCAGCTACTGCGACTTGCGCGTGATGCCGGCCAAGTGTGTCTGCAAGCTGCCCGATGCCATTTCATTCGAGACCGGGGCTGCCATGATGCTCAAGGGCCTGACCGCGCAGTACCTGCTCAAGCGCACCCTGCCGCAGGGAGGTCTGCAGGCCGGCGACTTTGTGCTGTTTCATGCGGCCGCCGGTGGCGTTGGCCTGATTGCCTGCCAGTGGGCGCGTGCGCTCGGTTTGCAACTGATTGGCACGGCCGGTTCCGACGCCAAATGCGCTTTGGCCAAGGAGCACGGCGCCGCTTTTGTCATCAACTATGCGAGCGAGGATTTCCTGGCGCGAGTGAAAGAAATCACTGGCGGCAAGGGCGTCAAGGTAGTCTACGACTCGGTTGGCAAGGACACCTGGGACAAGTCACTGGACTGCCTGGCACCCTTTGGCCTGATGGCGAGTTTTGGCAATGCATCGGGCCCGGTGGCGCCGTTTGCGCCCGGCATTCTGGGCCCGAAAGGATCGATCTATGTGACGCGCCAGACCCTGTTCAGCCACATCACGAC
The DNA here is from genome assembly GCA_903894475.1 of uncultured beta proteobacterium. GTDB lineage: Bacteria > Pseudomonadota > Gammaproteobacteria > Burkholderiales > Burkholderiaceae_C > Rhodoferax. The sequence goes on along the minus strand of CAITQH010000290.1, from coordinate 13,781 downwards.
TCGTGAGACCACGCAGGCCATGGCGGACGATCTGTTTGAAGCGGTGACCAGTGGCAAGGTCAACATTCGCATCGACCAGCGCTTCAAACTCGAAGACGTGCAGCAGGCGCACAGCGCGCTGGAAGCACGCAAGACCACTGGCTGCAGCATCCTGACCCTGTGACGCTGGCAGTCAGCCCGCAGTGGCGCGCGGCTCTGCTGGCCAGAGCCAATCAATTGCCACTCAGACCGCGCTTGCCGCTGCTCTGGCAGCAGCATGTGATTGGCTCCGTGGAGGCGGACTTCTTCGATCCTCTGATTTCCCATCAGCCGAAGCTTGCCAGGGACTTGCTGCAGTTGGTGCACAGTGGCAGCGACTCGCATTGGCGTTTGCTGGGTCATGCCACGCCGGCGCTGCAGGCTCTGGCCGACGCGCTTCGGGACTTGGGTGCGGGCCGGGTGCGCCAGCACTGGCGCAACGAGCAACTTGCGGTGTGCGATGCGCAGGGGCAGAGAATTGCCAGCGTTGAGCGCGGCGTCGTGCGGCCACTGGGCATGGACACACGCGCCGTGCATCTGGTCGGGTGCAGCAGCGATGGACGCTTCTGGGTGCAGCAGCGCTCGCTGGACAAGGCCAATGAGCCGGGCCTCTGGGACACACTGATGGGCGGCATGGTGGCCGCCCAGGACAGCCTGGAGTCAGCACTGGCGCGCGAGACCTGGGAAGAGGCTGGCCTGCCTATGGACGCCCTGACCGAACTGCGCCGTGGCGGTGAAGTGGTGTTGCGCAAGCCGAGTTCTGACGGTGCTGACGCTGGCTATGTGGTGGAGTGGGTTGACTGGTACCGCTGCACTGTGCCGGACGGAGTGCAGCCGCTCAATCAGGACGGTGAGGTGCTGCAGTTCGCTTTGCTGGAGGTGCCCGATTTGATCAAGCGCCTGCAGCGCGATGAATTCACGACCGAGGCGGCCTTGATTCTGTTATGCGCCCTGGATGGGGCTTGACCGAGTGCGGTGCCACCGGGTCGCGCAGCCGGTTCGGAGCCAGGGCGCCGGCTGAATCCAGGATCGGATAGGCGATCGAGCAGATGTGCGAATTGATGCGTTTCAAGTCGCTGATCAAGTCGATGTGTAGCGAACTGGTGTCCACGCTCTGTGGCGTATTGACGGCAAGACGTTCCAGGTGAGTGGCAGCGTATTCACGCTCGAGATCGCGAAAGCGGGTCTTTTCTTCAAGCAACTTGCGTGCGTCGCGCACATTGCCGTCGAGAAACACGCTCATGCCCAGGCGCAGGTTGTCCACCAGACGGCCATGCAGGTCGGTTATCTCCGCCATGCCGGCTTCGGAGAACTCGCGTCCGGGTTTGATCTTCTTGTTTTCAACGTCTTCCAGCACACGTTCGATGATGTCACCGATCTGTTCCATGTTGATGGTGAAGCTGATGATGTCGGTCCAGCGGTGGCCCTCGCTTTCGCTCAGCGCCTCGCGTGAAATCTTGGTCAGGTAGTACTTGATGTCGGAATAAAGCTCGTCTACCGTGTCGTCCATTTTCTGCAAGGTTTGCGCCAGTTGTATGTCGTTGTTCTTGATTACACCGTAGACACCCAGCAGCATGGTTTCAACCACATCGGCCTGGTGCATGGCCTCGCGCACGGCGCACGAAAGGGCCAATGACGGTGTCTCCAGCGCTGACGGGTCGAGATGGCGCTGACGACCTGCCATGGTGCTTTTTTCCAGCTTGGGTAGCCACTTCTCGACGCGTCGCGCTACGACCTGAGTCAAGCCGATGAAGAGCAGGCCCACGACGATGTTGAAAGTCAGGTGGAACAGCACCACCAGGGCTGCAACTTCGCTGACCCAGGGCCGCACGCTGTCGAGCCACACGCTGATGAAGGGGGCTACCACCACCAGGCCGATACTCTTGAATACCAGGTTGCCAAGCGGCACCTGGCGGGTTTCCACGTTGGCATTGAGCGTGGTCAGAACAGCCAGCAGGCCGCTGCCCAGATTGGCGCCCAGCACCAGACCCAGGGCCACATCGATCGGCACGACTCCCGTGCTGGCCAGTGTGGCGGTCAGCAGTACCAATGCCAGGCTGGAGTAGCTCAATATCGACAGCACGGCCCCCACGGTGATTTCGAGCATCCGGTCGCTGCTCAGCGACCCCAGCAAGGCCTTGATGGCCGGCGCCTGGGTCAGCACATTGGTTGACTGCGTGACCAGTTGCAGTGCCAGCAACATCAAGCCCAGACCGATCAGAATGCGCCCGATGCGTCCCACCGTTGTGGCTTGGCGAGCGATGTACAGCACGACGCCAATAAAGATGAACAGGGGTGAGAGCCATGACAGGTCGCGCGAGAACACCAGCGCCATCAGGCTGGTGCCAATATCGGCACCGAGCATCACGGCCAAAGCCGACGGCAAGCTCATCAGACCCTGTCCGACAAAGGAAGAAACAATCAGCGCGGTGGCTGTACTGGACTGTACCAAGGCAGTCACACCCACCCCCGATACCATGGCAGTCAGACGGTTGTTGACACTCTGGGACAGGATGTTGCGCAGGCTCGCGCCAAAGACCCGCACAATGCCGGTACGCACCAGTTGCGTGCCCCAGACCAGCAGGGCGATGGCCGCCAGCAGGTTGAGCAAATGGGTCAACGTGGTTCCTTGTGCATGTTTGGTTTGGTGCTCGCAATGCCGACCGGCATTTTCATACTTTTCAGGTGTTTCAAAGCTTGGGTGGCTACATTCGCATCAGCGTCCGCGTCGAACCCTGATGAGTTCGTCCAGTATCAGGCAGGTGGCTCCAATGGTAATCGCACTGTCAGCGATGTTGAAGGCCGGGAAATGGCCACCTGAAAACAGGCCATCGAGCCAGCGCCAGTGAAAATCCAGAAAATCGATGACATAGCCGTAGAGTAATCGATCGATCACGTTGCCGACGGCGCCACCCAGAATGCAGGATAGCGCAAAAGAAAAGAGCTTTTGTCCGGCGTGTGATTTGAGCAGCCAGACCAGCAGCACGGCGGCCAGCAGCCCGACGATGCTGAAGAACCAGCGCTGCCAACCGGAGGCATCCGACAGGAACGAGAAGGCAGCGCCGCTGTTGTGGGCCCGCACCAGATTGAAAAAGCGGGTCACTTCGGTGCTGGCACCCAACTGGTAATAGCCGACAACCAGCAGCTTGGTGAACTGGTCCGCTAGCAGGATGATCAGGGACAGACCCAGCCACTGCAGCATCCGGCCAGCGCTCGAAGACGACTTGCGGACCATCAGGCGAACTTCCTGTCCTCGCCTGCACCATGCAGGTTGCTGATGCAGCGTCCGCACAGGCCGGGGTGAGCGCTGTCAGCGCCAAGGTCGGCGCTGTAATGCCAGCAGCGCTCGCACTTGCTGTCTTCGGAACTGCTCGATTCGATGGCCAGGGTATCACCTGCGTTCAAAGTCACTTTGGACGTGATGAAGACAAACTTCAGGTCCGTCCCCAGGCTGACCAGTAAAGCGTGATCGTCGGGCGCGACGGTCAGCACGACCGTTGCTTGCAGCGAGGACCCCACTTTGCCGGCGGCACGCAGCGCTTCGATGTCCTTGTTGACGGCATCGCGGATTTCACGGATGCGGGTCCATTTGGCGAGCAGCGCGTTTTCGGCGGCAGGCAGATCGACGTAGCCGTCCATGAAAATGGATTCTCTTGTGCCCGCGGGAGTCTTGCCCATCGCACCCAGCACGGCCCAGGCCTCTTCCGCAGTGAAGCTGAGGAAGGGCGCCATCCAGCGCAGCATGGCTTGCGTGATCTGCCAGAGCGCGGTCTGCGCGCTGCGTCGCGCCAGTGATTTCGGGGCGGTGGTGTAGAGCCGGTCCTTCAGCACGTCCAGATAGAAAGAACCCAGATCTTCCGAGCAGTAAATCTGCAGCTTGGCGACCACCGGGTGGAATTCGTAAACCTCGTAGTGGTTCAGGATGTCGCTCTGCAACTGCGCAGCGCGGCACAGCGCGTAGCGGTCGATTTCCAGCATCTGATCCGCTGCCACGGCATCGCTTGCCGGATCGAAGTCGCTGACATTGGCGAGCAGAAACTTGAGAGTGTTGCGCACGCGCCGGTAGGTGTCGACCACGCGCGCCAGGATCTTGTCGTCGCCGGCAATGTCGCCCGAGTAGTCGCTGGCCGCGACCCACAGGCGGATGATTTCGGCGCCCAGCTTCTTCGATGTCTCCTGCGGATCGACGCCGTTGCCGGCGCTCTTGCTCATCTTGTGGCCCTTGCTGTCCACCGTGAAGCCGTGCGTCAGGATGCCCTTGTAGGGCGCGCGGCCATACATGGCGCAGGCCGTCAGCAGTGAGGAGTGGAACCAGCCGCGGTGTTGGTCATGCCCTTCCAGATACAGGTCGGCCTCGGGGCCTTCGTCGTGGCCGCAACCCGGGTGTGAGCCCTTGAGCACGGTAGTGTGTGTCGTGCCGGAGTCGAACCAGACTTCCAGGATGTCGCTGCTTTTGCTGTAATGCTCGGCGTCGGCAGCGCCGAGGATGGATTCGGTGCTGGCCTTGCTCCAGGCTTCGATGCCGCCTTGCTGCACCATGTCGGCGGCGATGTCGAGAATCTCCATGGTGCGCGGGTGCAACTCGCCACTGTCCTTGTGCAAAAAGAAGGGCAGGGGCACGCCCCAGCTGCGCTGCCGGCTGATGCACCAGTCGGGCCGTCCGGCGATCATGTCGCGCAAACGGGTCTTGCCGTTCACTGGATAAAAGGCGGTTTCCTCGATCGCGTCGAGGGCGATTCTCCGCAGTGACTTCGGTGCCTTGTCTTTCGTGAAGACACCCTCGCCTTCGTCCATGCGGATGAACCACTGGGCAGCAGCACGGTAAATCACCGGCGTCTTGTGACGCCAGCAATGCGGGTAGCTGTGCACCAGATCGCTGGTCGCAAAAAGGCGACCGGCATGGCGTAGCGTGTCGATGATGACCGGGCAGGCCTTCCAGATGTGCAGCCCGCCAAACAGTGGGAAGTCGCTGGCGTAACTGCCATTGCCCTGCACCGGGTTCAGAATGTCGTCGTAGGCCATGCCATGCGCCACACAGCTGTTGAAATCCTCCACGCCGTACGCCGGTGAGGAATGAACCAGACCGGTACCGTCAACGGCGGTGGCGTAGTCGGCCAGATAGACCGGGCTGAAGCGGTCAAAGCCGGCGTCCACATGCGCCAGCGGGTGCTTGAACTTGATGCCGCCGAGCTTCTTGCCGATTGCTGTTGCAATGACCGACCCGGTGAGCTGATAGCGCTCCAGACATTGCGTCACCAGACTTTCGGCCAGGATCAGCAGGCCGCGCTCGGTGTCCACCAAGGCATAGGTGAGTTCGGGATTCAGGTTGAGCGCCTGATTGGCCGGAATGGTCCAGGCGGTGGTGGTCCAGATGACGGCGAAGGCATCCTTGTTCAGCGCCGCCACGCCAAAGGCATCACTTAACTTGTCGGGCTCGGCACAGAGAAAGCCCACATCGAGCGTTTGCGATTTCTTGTCGGCGTATTCTATTTCGAACTCGGCCAGACTCGAGCCGCAGTCAAAGCACCAGTAAACGGGCTTCAGACCACGGTAAACAAAGCCGCGCTCGATGACGCGCTTGAAGGCACGGATTTCGTCCGCCTCGTTGCTGAAATCCATGGTGCGGTAGGGATGGTCCCAGTCACCCAGCACACCCAGGCGTTTGAATTCGCGGCGCTGGATGTCGATCTGCTCAGTGGCAAAAGCACGACTCCTGGCCTGCATTTCGTCGCGCGCCAGATTGCGGCCGAACTTCTTTTCGATGGCGTTTTCAATCGGCAGGCCATGGCAGTCCCAGCCCGGAATGTAGACCGCGTCCAGCCCCTTTAACTGGCGCGCCTTGACGATCATGTCCTTCAGGATCTTGTTGACCGCATGCCCCATGTGAATCTGACCATTGGCGTAAGGCGGGCCGTCGTGCAGCACGAATTTGGGCGCGCCCTGGCGCGCTTGCCGCAGCTTCTTGTAAATGCCTTTTTCGTCCCAGTCCTTGACCCAGCCCGGCTCGCGCTTGGGCAGATCGCCGCGCATCGGAAAAGGAGTGTCGGGCAGGTTCAGGGTACTTCGGTAATCCACTTTTTCAGTCATGACAAATCTCGATTTTGGAATGGGTGCACAGGCCTTGCCGTTCGGCAAGCACGCAAGCGAAAAGGGACGCGGGGCAAAGTGCGTCGGTCGAGCCCGGTCAAATTCGGGTGGCGAGCCAGGCGCGCGCGTCGTCACAGTCCTGCCGAATGCCCCGGGTGAGGGCGTCAAGACCGTCGTATTTCAGTTCGTCGTGCAATTTGTGCAGCAGTTCCACGCGAATGATTTTACCGTAGGCTCCCTCGGCGCCGAGCGCCTCTGGCCATTGCAGGCAGTGCGTCTCCAGCAGCACGCGCCCGCCGTTGACATCGTTCGGATTCAGCGAGGGGCGGATTCCCATGTTGGCGACCCCGGGCAGCGGCTCGGGCGTCAGACCATGCACAAGCACCACAAAGATGCCACTGGCGGCTGGTTTCCAGTGCGCAAAGCGCAAGTTCAAGGTCTTGAAGCCAAGTTCGCGCCCGAGCTTTCGGCCGTGCACCACATGGCCGGAAATTCGATAATGGCGGCCCAGCAGACGCGCAACGTCCTCCATCCGCCCCTGTGAGAGGGCATGGCGCACCGCAGAACTGGAGACTCGCAAGCCGTGCACCTCATAGCTGTTCATGCGCGCCACATCGAAGCCCTGCGCGGTGCCGGCATCGTCGAGCAGCGCATAGTCGCCGGCGCGTTTGGCGCCAAAACGGAAGTCGTCACCCACCAGCACGTAGCGAGCGCCCAGTCCACGCAGCAGCACCTCGTCGATGAAGGCGCGTGGGCTCAGCCCGGCGACGCCCTGGCCGAAAGGCAGCACCACCGCCTGATCGACGCCGCAATGGGCCAGATCCAGCAATTTGTCACGCAAGGTGCCGATGCGCGCGGGTGCCAGCTCAGGCTGATGCAAAAGGGCTGCGAAGTGGTCGCGCGGATGCGGCTCGAACGTCAGGACACAACTCGGCACGCCGCGTTGCTGGGCTTCGCTCTTGAGCAGTGCCAGCATCGCCTGATGGCCGCGGTGCACGCCGTCAAAGTTGCCTATCGTCAGCGCGCACGCCGGATTCAGGCCAGGGTGGTGGAAGCCTCTGAAAACCTTCATTGATTGGGTATCTTCTGGATAGCCTGCGGTGCTTTGTGTTGATGCGTCGCAAGCGGGGTTGTCACAAAAACAGGTTATATTGTCTCTTAGCCGAGCGATTGGGCAGCGGGATGCCGCGAAACTGCCAGTTTGCTTCATCGCTGCCAGGGATTGTCATTGCTGACAGGGCTTGTCATTGCGGACTTGATCCGCAATCCATGGTGCACAAGGCACTGGATGCCGGATCTGGTCCGGCATGACAGGCGGGTTCATGGTTGACGACAGAATGTCTTTTTCAGGAGTCGTTTTTTTGAAGGTCTTGAAGCTGTCAGCCCAGGGGCTGCCCCAATCATGGATTTCGCTGGAGCAGGCGGTGATTCATTACGCGGCGCAGGAAGTGCGCTGGGAGATGGGGGCGCAAGTGGCTGTTTTTCGTGGTGGCCACAATGCAATGACTGGCAAGCAGTCGATCATCACTGTCAACAGCATCATCGGCACCCGTGGCGTATCCGGCATCAATCCTTTCGCTCTTCGGCCCGGTCTGACAAATCACAAGCTGTTTGCGCGCGACCGCAATATCTGCGCCTACTGCGGTGAGCATTTGGACGAAGAAGTTCTGACGCGCGAACACATCATCCCCTTTGCGCAAAATGGACTGGACAGCTGGATGAATGTGGTGACCGCCTGCCGACCCTGCAACCATCGCAAGAGCCACCGCACGCCGGAGCAGGCTGGCATGCCGCTGCTGTACACGCCTTATGTGCCCAGCCTGTGGGAAGATTTCATCTTGCGCAATCGCAGAATTCTGGTCGACCAGATGGAGTTTTTGATGGCGCATGTGCCGAGGTCGTCACGACTTCTGGTCTGAGCGCTGGCGTCGGTGACGGTTGAATTTGATGCCGAGGTCAAGTCAGTGGCAACGCTGAACAGGGAGAATTTATTTCATGCAACAAGATGACCATCCAATGAGAACTGATTCCAGGCACTTCAGCCTATGGCTGCTGAGCTTTTTGGCGTTGTCGGCGTTGGCAGCCTGTGTGGTTGGTGACGGGCAGACTCAGGTATCGGGGCAGGCACCCATCGTGCTCAGTGTGACACCTGGGACAGCGGCTATCGGCGACGCCACCAGTTTCACCGTGAGCGGGCTGTACCTGCCTTTGACAGCGACCCTGTCAATTGCCAATGGCGTCTGTTTGACGCCGGCCAATCACACGACAAGCAGCTTCACGGTGCTCTGTACGCCGGGTGGTGTGGCTGGTAGCCAGTTGCTCACGGTCTCGTCAAATACCGCTGCCAACAACGGCTATTGGCTCGGCACGCAAACGCTGACGGCAACCGCCGGTGTGTCGACGCCACTCTCCGTGGTCAATTTGCTGGTGGATAGCGGCGTCAATTCCGGCCAGTGCTACGCCGCCGGTAGCGATGTGCTGGTGAGTTGCATCAGTCCAAGCGCCATTGCCCTGAACGACAAGCAGGATGGCATGACCGGCCGTGACGTGACGAGTGCCGACGGCGCCGATGGGCAGGTGGGCCTGAGCTATAGCACCGTCATCGGGCAACAGAGTCAGAAGCCGGTCGTCCTGGGCCCGTATGCTAAAGCCGACTGCGTCAAGGACAACATCACCGGATTGGTGTGGCAAGGCAAGAGCACTGCGCTGGTGTCACTGCCGGGTGACGCCCGGAATCTGGAGGCCAAGGGCCTGGAGGCAACCACCAACGCGGCGGCTCTGTGTGGTTTTTCCGACTGGCGACTGCCCTTGCGCAATGAGTTGCAGAGCCTGGTGAATTACGGCTCGCTCGACCTGTACTTTTCCATTGATACCAACTGGTTTGTGGACACCAGAATTGGCGCCTATTATTCCGCGACCAAGTACGCGCCCAATCTGAAGAATGTCTGGCTAGTCGATTTCATCCGCGGCGAAGTCGCGCCCGACAGTAACGCCAGCAGCGGTGTTTATGTGCGCCTTGTGCGTTAAGGGTGCGGATGCGGCGTCCGGCGGACTGGCGGCGAGATATTTGAAGGAATTTCCCATGAAAAGAGTTGCAAAGCTGGACCCCCGAGAACTGCTTTGGGTCATGGTGCTACTGGCCGGTCTGAGTTCGGTCGGTCAGACGCGGGCGCAGGCACGCTACACCTATTCAGCCAACGGCGCAGAAGTGACCGATGTCCAGGTCGGCCTGGTTTGGCGCCGGTGCAGTGAGGGGCAAATATGGGGCGCGGGTATCTGCAGTGGAACGCCCACCACCTTTACCCACGAACAGGCGCTTGCCTATACCAGGACACAAACCGTCTGGCGCGTACCCAATGTCAAGGAGCTATCCAGTCTGGTGGACACCAGTCGCTTCAATCCGGCCATCGACGGCAATGCGTTTCCTCTTACGCCCAGTGTTCTCTACTGGTCATCCAGCCCCGACGTACGCCTTCCATCGCTGGCCTGGGCGGTCGATTTCGGCCTGGGCGGCGTGGTCAGCAGCAATCGCTACAGTTCCACGGTGTTGCTTCGTCTGGTGCGCTGAGCAGTGTCAATTTCAGGCAAAGACGCCCGCCGTGTCCTGCATCCGGCTGGCCACTTCGCCCAGATGATGCATTGAGTCTCCAAAAGTCATTTCCATCTGCGTCAACTTCTTGAAGTAGTGGCTGACGATGTATTCATCGGTTACGCCGATGCCGCCGTGCACCTGCACCGCCTGCTGCCCGACATAGCGCATTGAATTTCCAAGCTGGTATTTGGCGCGAGCCATCGCGGCCCGACGCTCTGCGATTGGCGCGTTGAGTTTCAGGGCTGCGTAGTAGCTCATCGAGCGCCCGAGTTCGAGCTGCATCTTCATGTCGGCCATGCGATGGCGCAGCGCCTGGAAACTGCTGATGAAGACACCAAACTGCTTGCGTGTGTTGAGGTACTCGGCCGTGATGGTCATCGTCTTGTCCATCACTCCCACCGCTTCAGCGCAGGTGGCGGCGATGCCGATGTCCACTGCGTGCTCGAGTGCGGTCAGACCGTCGAGTGTGATCAACTCGGCGCCAGCACTCTGCAGACTCAGTTCGGCGGCACGGCTGCCGTCCTGCGTGCCGTAGCCCCGCGTGCTGACGCCGCTGCCCGAGCGTGCCACCAGAAACAGGGCTATCTTGCCATCGACACTGGCCGGCACCATGAAGGCATCGGCCTGGTCGCCTGCCGGCACCACGCTCTTGCTGCCTGTGAGTTCCCAGCCCGCTGCAGTTTGGCTGGCCTGGGTTTCGCAGAGGTCGAGTCGGTAGCGCGCTGCGCGCTCCTGATAGGCCAGCACCAGCAGGGCTTCGCCACCCGCAATTTTGGGCAGCCATTGCGCCTTGACCGCCTCGGGTGCATAGCCCGCCAGGACCGCCCCGGCAATCAGACTTTGCTTGAGAGGTTCCAGCACCATGCCGCGGCCCAGTTCCTCCATGACCACCATGCCCTCCACCGGACCCATGTCCATGCCGCCTTGCTCCTCCGGGACATAAAGACCCGATAGTCCCAGTTCGGCCATCTCGTTATAGGCCGAACGTGCAAAGCCGCCGGCCTTCACCGTGGCACGGTAACGCTCGAAGCTGTAGCCCTTGTCAACCCATTTGCGCACGGCATCGCGCAGTTGTTCCTGGTCGTCTGTGAAATCAAAGTCCATTGTGTTCTCCTGGTTTGGTGTCATCCCGGCTTGGCGCTACGTCATTCCGGCTAGGCGCTACGTCATCCCGGCTTGGAGCTACGTCATCCCGGACTTGATCCGGGATCCAGCGCCACGCATACACTGGATTGCGGATCGAGTCCGCAATGACAAAGTGTTCGCCGCAATGACAGAGTGTTCGCCGCAATGACAAGGTGTTTTCGATGCCAAAGTGTTTGCCACGGTAAAGTGTTTGCCACGGTAAAGTGTTTGCGTCAGCCAAGAACAGTCTGTGCCACGATGGTGCGTTGCACCTCGTTGCTGCCGCCGTAAATGGTGGTCTTGCGCATATTGAAGTAGGTCGAGGCCAGCGGCGCACAGTAGGCCGCGCCCACGGCGTCACCTTGCCAACCTGCTTCCATGGCTTCGTGAATCAGGGGCAGGGCGTAAGGGCCGGCTGCCAGCATCATCAGTTCGCTGTATCGCTGCTGGATTTCGCTGCCGCGAATCTTCAGCAGGCCGGCAATGTCGAGTGACTGCTTGCCGGACTTCTCGGCCGCCAGCACGCGCAGCACCAGCATCTCGAGGGCCACCACGTCGACTTCGAGCTTGGCAATTTCATCTCGAAAGCGTGTGTCTGTGTAAACCCCTTCGGCCTTGGCGATGCGCTTGAGACGTTCGAGTTCGCGCTTGGCCCGATTCACGTCGGCAATGTTGGTGCGCTCGTGGCTGAGCAGGTGCTTGGCGTAGGTCCAGCCCTTGTTTTCTTCGCCGATCAGGTTCTCCACCGGGACTTCGACGTTGTCGAAAAAGACCTCGTTCACTTCCGGCTCTCCGTCGAGCAGCACGGTGGGACGAACCGTCACACCGGGCGACTTCATGTCGATCAACAGGAAACTGATGCCGGTCTGCGGCTTGCCCTCGTTGCTGGTGCGTACCAGGCAGAAAATCCATTCACCGTACTGGCCCAGTGTGGTCCAGGCCTTCTGGCCGTTGACGATGTATTTGTTGCCCTGGCGTTCGGCCTTGGTCTTGACGGATGCCAGATCCGAGCCGGAACCCGGTTCGCTGTAACCCTGACTCCACCAGACCTCGCCACTGGCGATGCCGGGCAGAAAACGCTGTTGCTGTTCGGCGTTGCCAAAGGTCATGATCACCGGAGCCACCATCACCGGGCCGAACGGAATCACGCGCGGCGCGCCGGCCAGAGCACATTCTTCTTCAAACAGGTGTTTTTCAACAGCGGTCCAGCCCGGTCCGCCAAAGGACTTCGGCCAGGCATGGCCGAGCCAGCCCTTCTTGCCCAGTATCTTGCCCCAGCGCTGCATATCGTCACGGCTCAGGCGCAGGGCGTTATGCACTTTGTGCGAAATATCGGGCGGCAGGTTCTCGCGCACCCAGGCGCGAGTGTCGGCGCGGAATTTCTGCTCTTCAGGGGTAAATGCCAAATCCATAATTTATTCTCCAATCAATTTGGAAAGTTCCGTCATTGCGAGCGAAGCGCGGCAATCCAGAAAGTCATGGATCGCCACGGCCTGCGGCCTCGCGATGACGAGAAGCGCCATCCGGTGTTTTTAGCACGGTCGTTCGATTATGTCTGTCCAGGTGGTGACACGCCCAATTCCTGACAGAGTTTTTGTATAGTTTCGCGCAGTTGAGCCACTTCCGCTTCCAGCCTCTCAATGCGTTCGGCGGTATTGCCGCCTCCGGTCCCGGCAGGCAGCGCCTGACCCGGATCGACGGCGCCACAGAGCAGGTGCGCCCAGCGCTGCTCGCGCGTGCCGGGAGCGCGCGTCAGTTTGATCACCAGCGGGCCACCCTTCTCGGCGGAGCGATCCTGCAGTTCCTCCAGAAAACCCTCGACCGAGGAGATGTCGGCAAACTTGTACCAGCGCTCTGTGTTCAGACGCAACTCACCGGCGGTTTGCGGGCCGCGCAGCATCAACAAGCCCAGCAGCACCGCCGACTGCTCGAAGACACCCATACCGCGCTGGAAGTTGTGTTCATAACGTGCGCTGCGCCCACCGCTGACCGATCGCACCAGGCTGGCGCTGATCAGCGTATCGAGTGCGCTTGCCACTTGCGCCTCATCGAGTTCCATCAGCGGCTCGCGACTGCTTTTCTGGTTGCAGCCCAGCAGCAGGGAGTTGAGTGTCAGCGGATAGCTGTCGGGTACCGTGCGGGCTTTTTCCATCAGGGTGCCGAGCACGCGGGCTTCAATGGGGGTCAGGGTCATAATTCGGTCCGGTATGAAAAACATCGTTATTTTGATCTCTGGCACGGGCTCCAACATGGCGGCCATTGTGAAAGTGGCCCAGCGCGACGATTGGCGCGGCAAATTTGGCGCTCGCGTTGCGGCTGTTATGAGCAATCGCGCTGACGCCAAAGGTCTGGATTTGGCGGCCGAGCAGGGTATTGCAACCGCCGTTCTGGATCACAAAACGTTTGCCTCACGCGATGCCTTTGACACCGCCCTGGCCGAATTGATTGACCGTTACGACTCACCTGCTCAACCGCTGCTGCTGGTGCTGGCCGGCTTCATGCGCATTCTGACACCCGGCTTTGTGCGCCGCTATGAGGGCCGGCTGCTCAATATTCACCCCTCGCTGCTGCCGGCCTTTGCGGGATTGCACACGCACCAGAGAGCGCTCGATGCCGGTTGCAAGGTGGCCGGTGCGACAGTGCACCGGGTGACGGCCGAACTCGATCACGGTGCGATTCTGGCGCAGGCGGTCGTGCCGGTGTTGCCGGGCGACACGGCGGACACATTGGCAGCGCGCGTGTTGACGCAGGAACACCTGATTTATCCGCGGGTGATTGCGGCCCTCTTGCAGGGTTGACCGTCTCAGCGGGTTATTCCTTCGTCATTGCGAGCCTCCCGAATCCGGCCCGATACCGCACACGGACTCTGAACCTGAAATTGTCATCCCGGACTTGATCCGGGATCCAGTGCCACGCGAGCCATGGATTGCGGGTCGGGGCCCGCAATGACAAGCAGGGG
>CAITQH010000289.1 GCA_903894475.1 uncultured beta proteobacterium | reverse complement strand
TGGCGGTCTGCTTTTTCAGCGGCGAGCGCTCACCTGTCAGCGTTTCCAGCGCACTGCCGATGCGCCCGATTTCACTGCCCGCACCGGTCGCAGTAACACGCGCCGTGCCGTGACCGCTGACCAGAAGCGTGCCGGAAAACAAGGCCGAGTCCAGCATCTTGCGCACGGGCAGCGCCTCACCTGTCAGCAGTGACTCGTCAACCTGCATGTCGGTGCCGCTCAGCAGTACGGCATCGGCTGCAATCCGGTCGCCCTCCGCCAGCACAAGGACATCGCCACACACCACCCCGGCACCCGCAATGCGCTGCGGCTGTCCATTGCGCAATACCAGCGCCCGTGGACTGGTAAGCTCGCGCAAGGATTGCAGCGCATGCTCGGTCCTTCCCTCCTGGTACAAGGTCAGTGCCAGCACGACCAGGACCAGGCCAAACAGGATCAGGCCCTCCTGCAAGTCGCCCAGCACGAGGTAGAGGGCGCCAGCCGCCAGCAGCAGCATGAACATCGGCTCCTGCAGCGTCTCGCGCGCGATCGTGCGCAGACCGCGGCGCTGCTCACCGGGCAGCACGTTGGGGCCATCCTGTCGCAAGCGCTGCGCCGCTTGCGCCGCGCTCAAGCCCTCATCAGACGCCGGTAAAACCATTGTTTACCCCCTTCAACCATCAGCAGATACAGAATCAGCAAAACTGTCAACAAGCCAAAGAATGATAGCGGCAAGGGAGTGAAGCCAAGATAGGGTGCCAGCGGCGTGAAAGGCAGCGTCATGGCCGTCGCCACCACCGCCAGCGAAGTCGCAACCAGCCAGCCATTGGGGTGACTGCACAGTGGATTGCGCCTTGTGCGGATAACGAAAATCACCAGCACCTGCGTGGCAATCGATTCAACAAACCAGCCTGTCCGGAACAGGGACTCATGTGCGTCAAACAGCCGTAACAGCAGATAAAAGGTCAGGAAGTCAAAGATCGAACTGATGGGCCCGATGGTCAGCATGAAGTTGCGGATAAAGCCCATGTCCCAGCGCTTGGGTTGCGCCAGATCTTCGGCGTCAACGTTGTCCAGCGGCAAGGTGATTTCAGAGACATCGTAGAGCAGGTTGTTAAGCAGAATCTGCAAGGGAAGCATCGGCAGGAACGGCAGAAACAGCGTGGCGGCGGCCATGCTGAACATATTGCCGAAGTTGGAGCTGGTGGCCATCATGATGTACTTCATCACGTTGCCAAAGGTGCGCCGTCCTTCCAGGATGCCTTTGTGCAGCACCATCAAATCCTTCTCCAGAAGAATCATGGCGGCCGCTTGCTTGGCCACATCCACGGCGCCCTCCACCGAAATACCGACGTCAGCGGTGTGCAGCGAAGGCGCGTCGTTGATGCCGTCTCCCAGGTAGCCTACGACATGCCCGCGCGCTTTCAGCGCCAGGATGATGCGGTTCTTCTGCGACGGGTTGACACGGCAGAACAGGTTCACGTCCTCGACCCGCGCGCGCAGTGCATCGTCGTTCATGGTCGAGATCTCGGTACCGGTCAGCACGCCCTTGATCGGCACGCCGATTTCGGTGCAGACGTGGCGCGTCACGCGCTCGTTGTCACCGGTCACGATCTTCACCGCGACACCACTGGCAGCCATGGCCTGGAGGGCTTGCCCGGCGCTCGCCTTGGGCGGGTCCAGAAAAGCGGCAAAGCCGGCAAACACCAGTTCACTCTCGTCAGACAGCACAGCGTGTGGATGGTCCAGCGCCACTTCGCGCCAGGCAATGCCCAGGGCCCGAAAGCCGTCCTGTCCCAGTTTGTCATACAGGGCGTCAATGCGTTCGCGCGCTGGCGGGTCCAGCGCCACGCTCGTACCGCTGCCGTCCTGGTAGTGCGTGCACAAGCGCAGCACGTCTTCCGGTGCGCCTTTCACCACCAAGCTGCGCGCGCTTTCACGCTGTACCAAAACCGAGACACGGCGCCGCTCGAAATCAAACGGCACCTCGTCAATCTTGGTCCAGCCAGACACATCGACATCCTGATGCGCCAGAATCGCGTCGTCCAACGGACTCTTCAGGCCACTCTCGAAATAGCTGTTGAGATACGCCAATGCCAGTACCTGCGAATTGCTCTGCCCGCTGGCGTCGATATGCTGCTCCAGCCGGATGCGCGCCTCGGTCAGCGTGCCGGTTTTGTCGGTGCACAGGACGTCCATCGCGCCCATGTCCTGAATCGCCGAGGGTCGTTTCACGATGACCTTCAGAGCCGCCATGCGCAGGGCGCCACGTGTCAGTGTCACCGAGACCACCATCGGCAGCAACTCCGGCGTCAAGCCAACCGCCAACGCCACGGCAAACAGGAAGGACTCCAGCAGTGAGCGATGAAAA
Organism: uncultured beta proteobacterium; assembly: GCA_903894475.1. GTDB lineage: Bacteria > Pseudomonadota > Gammaproteobacteria > Burkholderiales > Burkholderiaceae_C > Rhodoferax. The sequence goes on along the minus strand of CAITQH010000289.1, from coordinate 4,477 downwards.
GCCACATTCACCAGCAGCGTGAACAGCACGAGCAACAGCGTCAGACGCATGATCAACATGCCAAAGCGCCGGGTGCCGATCTCGAAGGCAGTTGGCGGTGCATCCGTGGCCAGACTCACAGCGATCTGTCCAAGCGCCGTGCTGCTCCCGGTGCGTCCGATCAGAATACGCGCCGAACCACTGACGACCGAACTGCCCATGAAGACGCAGTCGGTGCTCTCAAGTGCCCAGTCCTGCGCTGTCTCAACCGTGCGGTCCGTATCCGGCAAGGCCGGCGCTCGCTTCTCGACCGGAAAAGGTTCACCTGTGAGCTGCGCCTGATTCACAAAGAAGTCATTGGCCTGCAGCACTCGGGCATCGGCTGGCACCAGATTTCCAGCGGACAGCAGGACCACATCGCCGGCAACCAGTTGCGCGACCGGCAGTTCACAGGTCTGACCATCGCGCAGCACGCTGGCTGTCACGGCCACCTTGAGCGCCAGTCGTTCCGCGGCGCGCCCGGCCCGATACGCCTGGACGAAATCCAGCGTCACGCTCATCAGCACGATCAGGCCGATGATGAGGGCGCCAGTGAGGTCGCCGGTCAGTGCGGATACGCCGCTGGCCACCAACAGCACCAGCACCAGTGGATTCTTGAAATGCGCCAGGAACTGCAAGACCACCGAGCGCTGTGTCGCAGGTGTCAGCCGGTTTGCTCCGTATTGTCGAAGTCGCTCACCGGCCTCGACGCTGCTCAGTCCATTGTTCATCGTGCGTATCAGCTTACACCCAACGAGATCGTCAGACTGTGCGCAAACGCACCTTCGTCATTGCTCGGGGCGGGAACTATGCTGTCAGTTTCCAGTCACGACGCAGCAGTCCGTACGAGACACTGTCAGTCACCACGCCATTGACGACGCCGTTCTCACGCAACTGCCCTTCCTTGCCGAAACCCAGGCGCTGCAGGCTCCGGGCCGAGTCGATATTGTCGGGATCGATCTCGGCCTGAACGCGGTTGAGCCCAAGTTCCGAAAAGCCATATTCCAGCAGCGCAAGCAGGGCTTCATGCATGTAGCCCTGCCCCCTGGCTTGTGTCAGGAGACCGTATCCGATTTCTGCTTTTCGGCTCTGGGCGTCCATATCGAACAGCGTGCAGATTCCAATCAGCGCCCCGTCTGCAACACGCTCTATGCCAAGCCGGATGCGTTCGCCTACAACCATCGCCTTGCGGTCGCGCTCGACCAGCGCATCCGCTTCGTCGATGGAGGCGAAGGGCGCTGTGGTGCCAAACTCCATGAAACCGACATCGGTGAACAGAGCCAGCACGAATGGTGCATCGACCGCGTACAACGGGCGCAGCAGCAACCGGCTCGTTGTCAGGCGGATGTGGTCAAAGGCCGGCATGAGAATGGACACGATCAATACAGGCCGCGCAGACGTGCCTGCAGCCTCGCCAGGCCAAGCAGGGCATCGGTAAACGGCGTAGCCACGCCAGTCAGGGTGCCGAGTTCCTTCACCACTGTGACCAGGGCGTCGAGTTCCAGCGGCTTGCCGGCTTCGAGGTCCTGCAGCATGGAGGTCTTGAAGGCACCGAGCTTGCGCGTGACGGCGTGCCGGTCTTCGGGTTGCTGTGCGATCGGGATGCCGATGCGCGCACCGATTTCCTTGGCCTCCAGCATCACGTTAGAGACAAAGCCGCGCACGAGTTCATCGTCCAGAATCCGGTCCGTTGTGGCGCCGGTGAGGGCGCTGATCGGATTGACGGTCATGTTGCCCCACAGCTTGTACCAGACGTCTTTTTGAATCTGCTCCGAAATGCTGACCTCGAAGCCCGCCGCCTGCAGCAGCGCCGCGAGTCGCGCCACGCGTTCGCTTGGTTGCCCACCAGGCTCGCCGACGATCAACTTGTTGCCAAAGTGATGCTGCACATAACCAGGCTCGGCCGCGCAACTGGCGTGCACCACACAGCCGATGACGCTGCTGCCGGGAATGGCTCTGCCGATCTCGCCCGTGGGGTCCACCGCGCCCAGCAGTGTGCCTTCGAAGCGGCCGCCAAAGCCCTGGAAGAACCACCAGGGCACGCCGTTCATTGCGCTGAGCACCACTGTGTCAGGGCCGATCAAGGGAGCGATGCGGCGCGCTACATCGAGAAGGCCCGGCGCCTTGACCGAAATAATCACGAGGTCCTGCACGCCGAGTTGCGCGGGGTCCGCGCTGACCTGCGCCGGCCAAGTGCTCTCCACGCCTCCTTCGCGCAGACGCAAGCCGTGGCGCTGCAAGGCCTGCAGTGTGGCACCCCGTGCCACAACACTCACGCGACAACCGGCGCCAGCCAGGCGCGCAGTGATCCAGCCACCGATGGCGCCGGCACCGTAAATACAGACCCTTGTGAAGGATTCAGAAGTCATCATGAAACTGCTTTGGCTTGTGCCCTAAGAATGCCTTAAGGCGCCGCGCCGAAGATCGCGGTATGGATTCACTTTACCAGAGAGCTTCACCATGAATTTTTTCCTTCGCCTGTTCATTCGTCAGTGGCTCGGTGTGGTGCTTGCAGCGCTGGCCCCGGTCGTGCTGGTTGCATTCCTGTCAATTCCCTACTCCCTGGGCGGGCATCCTGGCGAAGAGCGCACCCTAGCCGCTTCAGGCACTCAGCACATGACCTGATCGCCGGGTTGCCCTACACTTCGGAAATCATGAAATTCACCGAACTGGCGGACGACGCCGAAGACACAGAACACAGCCCGGCCGAGCGCATTGCGGCGGCCTCACGCAGTACCTGGGTCAGCGTTGGCGTCAATCTGGTCCTGACGATCGCGCAAGTCGTCGTCGGCGTATTGGCCAAGTCCCAGGGCTTGATCGCCGACGGCATCCATTCGCTGTCGGATTTGGTGGCCGACTTTGTCGTACTGCTGGCCAGTCACCATAGCAAGAAGGACGCTGACGCCGACCACCCTTACGGACATCAACGTTTTGAGACTGCGGCCTCGCTCGTGCTCGGCACCTTGCTGCTGGTGGTAGGTGTTGGCATGCTGTGGTCGGCCGCACGCAAACTCGAAGCGCCCGAGACCGTGCAGACCGTGCATATCATTGCCTTGTGGGTAGCTGGTGGTGCCTTGATTGCCAAAGAACTTCTGTTTCGCTACATGCTGTCGGTTGCCAAGCGAGTCAAGTCAAGCATGTTGGTAGCCAATGCCTGGCACGCCCGCTCTGACGCCGCGTCATCGTTGGTGGTGGGCGTTGGCATCATCGGCAATCTGGCGGGTTACCCGATTCTGGACCCGATTGCTGCATTGATTGTGGGCTTTATGGTCACCAGGATGGGCTGGGGCTTTAGCTGGGACGCCTTGCATGACCTGATGGATCGGGCGGTGGACGAGCAGGAGGTGCAGGCCATTCGAAAAACCTTGCTGGAAACACCGGGTGTGAGCGATGTGCACGACGTGCGTACGCGCAAGATGGGTGACATGATCGTGGTTGATGCACACATTGAGGTTGATGCAAACATCACGGTCGAAGCAGGCCACGATATTGCGGTTGAGGCCAGACAGCGTGTGCTGCAGCATCACCGAGTGCTCAACCTGATGACCCATGTTGACCCGTGGCACCGTCCCGACCTGGATCACGCCCGGCCAGAAAGCGGAATGCCCACATAAAGTGGGCATTTGCTAACGGGGGAAACCGGTAATTTATTGGTTGCGCGAGCAGGATTTGAACCTGCTTTCCTGGATATTCTGAAGGCTTCGGTGTCAACCACGGCAGGCGCGAGCGGCAAATCCGGCACGGGTGCCGCAAGAACTGGTATTTTGCGTTGGGGCTTTTTGGCAGCATTTTTGACGACAGCCGTATCTTGGTCCGCAGGTGCAGGCATTTTTCGACTCCTCCTTCGTTGGTATTCAGGTTCCTATAAAATCCGGCGAAAAGTATCGCGCGCCGGAATCCGGTTGCTGGTAACCTTTACGACTGCAGACAGGTCAGTATCGAAGCTGATGTCTGCATCAGTCAACGCAACGCATTTCGTCTAGGCAAACACAAATGACAAAGATTGTCCACTAACAAATTTAGGGGCAATATCGGACGACAATTTAGGTCGGAAATGACTATGGTTCGCACCAATCACCACGATCCTGTATCGATCAATTGCCGTGACGGGCAGGCGTAAAGGGAAGACGGCTGCTTCATGATTGCTGCGTTGAGTTGTTGCCGCAACCGAATATCGGCCTAATTTGCTGAAGGAATCTCGTAGAGCGTCACTGTCACCATCGAGTTTTCATCTTCGAATACTTCCAAGGCCTGATTCACCAAATCTGGCAGCGTTGCCAAATGATCCAGCGCGATTTTGAAGAGACCATGCTGTCGGTGTGGCCGCCAAGCTGAATGTGCAGTGATTCAGCCGGAGTGAATCTGCATTTTCTTCTGACTCCGTCTTCTTCCAAAGATCGTCTCTGACGCGTCTTCTTGGGGTCGTTCTGCGTTTTCTTCAAACTTCGCCGGTGGGCGT
>CAITQH010000288.1 GCA_903894475.1 uncultured beta proteobacterium | reverse complement strand
TATATTTATAACGTGCCACTACAAACATTTTCAGAATTCAACGACAAAACGCACGTAACTCGTTGATTTCATTTGCCCATGGGCCGCCGGAAAGCGGAAAATCGCGTGGGAAGTGTCGAATTTAAGAAGCCCGTCAGGGACGATACGCACACGCTGGCGGATTCGTTGCGTTGCGGTCGACGCGTTGGCAACTCTTTCTGCAATGTCGGTTAAAGCCGTTGCGCCCAACTCGCTCAGTGACTCAAGCGACTGACCCATCACCTGCCGGGTCAGCAAAATGGTGAGTGCAGCCTCTTCGGTCATAAACCAGTTGGCTACTTGGGACAGTCGCAAGTAGAACCGGCGGGGTGGTCCATCGATTACGTTGATTAGATGCGACGCACCGTCTTGGTCAGTTGAAAGGTCTATGACGTAGCGCTGTATGTTTCGCTTTTCTTCCTTAGACGGTTCCCATCCGTACCATTTTTGGGCCAACTGGGTCACGGTGATGGCATCCTCTGCCTTGGTTGGCAGGAGTTTTAGCAATCGCACCGCGTCTTTCATCTTCATATTCGACTGTCCTGATGTTGAGCGCTTGCTAGGCAACAGGCCTAGCGTTCGAGCATTCAAAGAAGATCGCTTCTATATCTTCCTTGACCAGGATGGACTGACTGATTAACCGACTCGTGAGGACGTCCAATAGATGGCGACTTTCTTCGATTTGGCTTAAAACGACTTTGTACTGACACTTCCAAAAAGTTTCGCACTATGGCGTCGATCCGCGCTGACGATCCCGGCTCTTGATCCGCTTTTGTCACTGCCAGATTGCTTCCAACCTTTTCACCAACACACAGTGTCGGTGAGACCCCCCACCTGCTAAACATGGAATAGGCAAGGCGTGTTGCATTCATCAGGTCGCTTCTGGAGCCTTTGACGCTGATCTCCATAGCACCGAGCACAACCTGCTCTGCCGCCCTGCCTGCCAAACTGACCCGAATGCTATGAAGCATGTCACCTACACCGGGATCCTCATTCATTTTCAGGATGTGGCTGGCGGATGGCATCACGACGCCGTGTGAATCACTGAGTGTCTGAACACGGCAGTATTCGGGGATATGTGCACCAGCAGAGTTCTTCACATTGACAAGTGTATGTCCTGCCTCATGAATCGCGTGTCGCCTTTTTTGCGTGGCATCTTGCGGCACAGGATCCTCCTCAGTGGTTCCGTATATGACACATTGAATGAGGTCCGCGATATTGACTTTTCTTCCCTCACGCCACGCCAAGCGCCGAAGTGCTTGGGCCACGAGATCGCGCCTTCGTTTGTCATCGAAGCCGTCCTGCAGAATTACACCCAGTCTGTAGGGGTGCGGCGCGTGTCAAGGTAGTTGTCGCCTCATTCATGCAGCCAACTGCTGAATATCGTTGTTGCCCGAATACGCCTTGATGACGCAGTCGCGCTCGGGGTTGAGGGTGACCGCCCGGATGGGCGTCCAGTCACGTGTCTTGCCTGACCAACGTGCCGGATTGAGCTCACGCGCCTGCGTGTACAGCGTGTGGCGGGCAGCCAGGATGGCTTCATCTTCACCTGCATGGCGCTGCGCCGGGCTGACGTACTGGATGCCACTGTGCCGATGCTCGACGTTGTACCACTGCACAAAGCCTGCGGCCCAGGTGCGTGCCGCCTCCAGATCAGCAAAGCCATTGAGCGGGAATTCTGGTCGGTACTTGGCGGTGCGAAACAGGGCTTCGGCATAGGCGTTATCGTCGCTCACGCGAGGGCGCGAGTACGAGGGCTTCACACCCAGCCAGTTGAGCATGGCCAGCACCGTCGTCGCCTTCAGCGTAGAGCCGTTGTCACCATGCAATACCGGCTTGACAGCAAGGCAGGCAATGCCCTCGGCCAGCGCCGCGCGCCGCACCAAGTGGACAGCATGGTCAGAATGGTCTGTATCGTGCACCTCCCAACCCACAATCTTGCGGCTGTACAAGTCCAGAATCAGGTACAGGTGAAACCAGCGTCCTACCACAGTGGCTGGCAGGTAGGTCATGTCCCAGCACCAGACCTGGCGCACAGCGGTGGCGATGTGTGTGGTAGGTGGGCGCTTGGCATGTGGCGCCTTGGCGCGTCCTCGGTGAGCCGTTTGATTGTTCGCACGCAACACTCGGCTGATGGTGGATTCGCTGGCCAGGTACACGCCATCGTCGGCCAGCATGGGCACGATGCGCGCGGGTGGCACGGACTCAAAACGTGGCTCATTGGCCACGCTGAGCAGCTTTAAGCGCTCGTTCTGGCTCAAAGCATGGCTGGGTGTGGGGCGCACCGCCTGCGGCCTGCCATCACCCTTGACAAGCCCTGCGTGCGCCTTCCAGCGTTGCAGGGTTCTCTCGTCAATGCCTGCAACCTCACAAGCCAGACGCAACCGTGCGCCTGCGCTGTGAGCGGTCTCGATGTCAAGAGCCAGACTACGGCGATCTTCGATGAGGATCATGCGTCCTCGCCTCTGCTGAAGATCGCCGTTACTTTTTTTGACAGCACCAGCAAGGCTGCTGTCTCACTCAGGGCGCGATCTTTGCGCAGCAGTTCACGTTCGAGTTCCTTGATGCGTACTTTGTCTTTGCGCGTGGCCTGTGGGCTGGCTCGCTGGTCCTGCGGGTCGCTCAGTGCGCACGTGGCGCTGGCGCACCATTTGGCCAACTCGGTAGGGTACACACCCTGCTCGCGGCACCAGGCACTCTTGTCAGCCTCGGCCATTGCTGCCGTGGTGATGACGGCCTGCAAGCGCGACGGCGCAGTCCATGCCCGCCCTCGGGCGGGCATGGACTGAATCTCATCGCGCCAGCGTTGCAGCGTACCGACTCCGATTCCTACCTCCATCGCTACCAACTCCACTGCCGCGCTTTCAGGCGGCAACAACCGAGCAACCGCCCGGCTCTTGAATGTTTGTCCGTATCGTGCCAACTTCTTTCCTTCTTCGCCGCCCCCGGGTTCTTGGTTCTATTGGGGCGACAACTATTGTGACGCGGGGGGGGTGACTGAGGAGCGTTTCATCACAGTTCGCTTTACCCGCCAGGCACAAGAAGGATTCAGCGCACTCGGTCGGAGCCGTCACGGGCAATTTGATGCGGCGGTCAAACAGTCCATGTCTTCGAAGAGAAATATCCAGGCTCTTGAGATCTCTAAGCGTCGTAACCAATACGACCGGATGCTTGGATAGGTCGTTTACCAAATGCAGCGCTAGTTGAAAACGAAATGCAACACCTTCTTGCTGCGTACCTTCCGAATCTCCAATGACATCAGTCTTTAAGTCATCATCAATGCTGTGGTTGCCAATCCAGAAGCCCGGTTCTAGGAAGAATAGGCTGGGCGTATCGACCAGTGTCGTGGGCAGCCATTCATGCGCTCCAGAAATGACATCTTGGCGCGATATGCAATGGAACGCCATGCCAGCTGACTCAGCAACACGGGGCATCAGTTGCTGCACTTCATCACAATCCAGATGCTCGATGATGATGGCGTGACCGGTCAGCAGCCAACGCTGTCGGTCAAAGGGTTGCTGGCACTGTTTTTTCAGTTCGCGCGCGAGTGACTTGATAGAACTTTTTTCAGGAATCAATTCCCAGTCATCCAGCACTGGCGCCTGACTCCAAAACGCCATTTTTTTTGCTCCGTCCATGGGAGGTCCCTTTCAAAAACCTCGATAGTACGATTGAGCAGGGTCAAATTCTGTCGCCTGTCAAGGGCAACTGTTGCGTATCTTCATGGTCGAACCTGTTACCCCTTTGCTTCAGTCAGTCATAGCGCACTGGTTCCAATGACGGCTAACGGGCGGTCGATTTGAACTTCCGCATGTCGGCTTCCGCTGCACTATTCAAAATGGCGGCGCTGCGGTGAACGTCAACAATGGGCACTCAGCCGGTGCCCGTCACCGACCGCAGTTCGGCAACCCAAATAGCCAGAAAAGAGGCCATTGCACTGCCAAGCTCGCAGACTTTCATAGTCTCGGTTTTCTTGAATCACAAACCGCCCAACCAACGCTCAATAAAAATGCCTGTCCCAAAAACGCCGCAACCCGTTGATTTATAACGTGGTCATCATGCGGACTTTTGACGCTGCTCGTTCGCATGAAGTAGAGAAAACGGGGCGAGAGAGAGCGGAAACTGGCAAGAACCGGGGCAGTAGACGGACACCAAGTCCGCAAGAAAAAGTGAAAAACCCCGCGTGGCACGTGGCCCAGCGGGGTTCATCAAATTGACAGAGAGTGCCTCTTTGTCAAGGGTAGTGGTGGCCATAGCGGGATTTATGCCCGAGTTCGCAAGATTGCGGGTGGTTGACAACGGATGCGGGCAAATGCGGCTGTTTGCGGAAACCGAGTGCGAACAGATGTGGGGTGTTTGCGCAGACTTGATCAACAACTCTCACTCGCTGTTTTCCCGTAAAAAATCCGAAAAAACGCGATACCTAAAAAGGCAATAAATCCTTAACATATTGATTTATTTATCTATTTCCCTGCGGACTTGGCCGGTTTTCTGAAAAAGACGGAACAGAGAAGAGAGAGCGGAAATTGGTCAAAAATGGGGGAATTTCCGTGCTCAAAAATGAGGCAAAGTCCGCAAGGCAAAAAAGGAAAAACCCCGCGTGGCACGTGGCCCAGCGGGGTTCATCAAATTGACAGAGAGTGCCTCTTTGTCAAGGGTTATGGTGGTGGATAGTTGTTCGCTCGAAAATTGACTAATTCAACAGGTGCGTAATGCTGCGGGCTCCTGTCCGTTCATTGCGGATTGTCCATTTCGGATTGTGAAACCTGACGGCCGCAACAGTAGTTTTACGGGCCAACTAATGACAATGTCATTACAGTCTGCTACAGTCGCTCCATCTCAAGGAGAAATCCACATGCACGCCGTCACCGACGCCAAACGCGAAACTCTTAACATTCGAATCAAACCCGAAGTTCGCGATCTCATTGATCGTGCAGCAAAGTCACGTGGCAAGAATCGCACAGACTTCATTCTGGACTCTGCCCGTGTTGCGGCAGAAGACACCCTGCTCGACCAAGTGATCATGACTGTCAGTCCGCAGGCCTTTGAGCAGTTTCAAGACCGATTGGACATGCCACCTAACCCAAATGAGCGTTTGCGCAAGACCATGCTCACTCCCGCACCCTGGGAGCGTGGATGAAGTTGACGGCACCGATGCCGTTGACTGCGCATCATGTGACAGATGGGTTTTCCTGCGGTGTCGACAGCCTGGACCAGTGGCTCAAACGCCGAAGCCTGAAAAACCAGATTCAGGGTGCCTCTCGAACTTACGTGGTTTGTGATGACGCGCGGGTTGTCGCTTACTACGCACTGGCTTCTGGCGCTGTCACCACGACACAAGCCACAGGTCGGTTTCGCCGCAACATGCCAGACCCCATTCCAGTCGTGGTTCTAGGCCGCTTGGCTGTTGACCAATCGTTGCATAGCAAGGGATTCGGCCGTTCTTTGATTCGAGATGCCGGCATGCGCGTCATCCACGCAGCCGACGCCATTGGCATCCGAGGGATGACAGTTCACGCTCTGTCCGATGACGCAGCCTCCTTTTATGAAAAAGTCGGCTTTGAGCCTTCGCCACTGGATCCGCACCTGCTGATGATTACCTTGGCTGACCTCGTCGGCGCTGGTGGGGAGTTGCCAACTGCCTGATCGGCGCCTGCTGTCACTGAGCGGCTTTTAGCAGCCACGGCCATTAATCGCTTAACTGCTCTGGCTGTGAGACCGGGGGGGGCTTCCAGCGAAGCGCTTGAGGTTTTCGCTCAGTGAACCTGCCCCTACACTGCGCACCATGCAAATTTGGCACTCGTGCCAACTGACTTTTATATGGTTGTTGACACCATCTTTATTTATGGTTAAAGTGACCATATGAAGGCAACAAGAATTTTCTATGACAAGGCCGTGTTGCCGGATGGGTCCATCGTTGAAATGACCATATGGCAGTTACCGCAGGCATCAGCAGAACGCGCCCACGGATTCAAGTACAGCCTGTTTTATGGACGCGATGGCAAAAGAATTGTTGGCTACGACAACGAACGCGGCAAAAGTGATCACAGGCATGTGCATGAGGTTCAATCTCGATACAAGTTTGTGAGTGTCGAGCAGTTGATGGCCGATTTTCTGGCCGATGTTGAAAGGGTGAAAAATGAGCACCACGAATAAGGTTCAAGTTGACGTTGGTAGCCTCACCGATATGGGCAAGCGCTTTGCTAGCGCATGGAATCGCGCTGCGGCCGGAGAACAGGTTTCCGAAACACATGTGACCTTCTTGGACGTGCAAACCATGTTGGACACCCTTTCTCCTCGTCGCCTGGAATTATTACGGCATGTGCGCCAACACGGCGCAGCCAACGTACGTGAGCTCGCGACTGCCCTGGGCCGTGATTACAAGAACGTGCATCAGGATGTGGCCATGCTAGAGTCCGCTGGGTTATTACTGCGTGACGGCAGGAAGCTGACGGCGCCGTGGGATGAGTTGCAGGCGAATGTTTCGTTAACTGCAGCAACCTAGCGAAACTACAAGGCCTGACATGGCGCGTGCGCGAAATGATGAGTTCTCGCAGTCCGCCTTCAACCGGTCGTCCGATACCGGGTTGATGCGTCCGCAGCATTGTCTGAACCGCCACCACCACGAAAAACCGTCCAAAGCAGGTAGGCAACAACAAACGTCGCCGCATAAATGAAGCGTTTTGTGTTGTCTTGATTTGCTTGCATGTTTGGAATTTACCACCCGACCCACTTGCCGACAATCTCCTTCATTGCCCTGCCGCTGGCGTCCAGTGCCTGTGCATCAGGCAGCCAGGCCAGCAGGCCAGGTGGTGGTGCCTGGCTGGCTTCGAAGTCTGTCGGGGTAGGGATCACTTGCAGATCCGCCGAGCTGTGGCGGGGACACCGCTCCGCCGAGTACCACCATGGCCTGCGCCTTTGCAAGCGCAGCAATGGGCATTTGCGGGTACTGCTGCTCGATGCTGTTGCCAAGCCAATGACTGATCATCGGCATCGACCACGCCCATAGCCAGACGAAGGCCAGTGCCGCAATTGCCATGCTGCTGCGAAAACGTCGGCGCCATGCGAGCGCCAATGCCAGTCCAGCCAGGCAGAACACCATTCCCAATGGAGAAAGCAGCCAAATGACGAACTTGGAAAGGAAAAGCATTTGCGCTGCTAAATGGTCGGAATTTGCCTGCCACCAAACGGGCAACCCAGTTTTCGCTCAGTGAACCTGCCCCTACACTGCGCACCATGCAAATTTGGCACACCGCGGCGGCAGTTTTCTTGATCTTCCTCTTCATGCTTGCGGCGCTGTCCTATATTGGCGGAACCCAAAATCGACAAAAGCGCCAAGGTTTTGCTTGTCGCCCCAATCAAGACGTGGCGCTGCCTGCTCTGAGCACCACTTTCTCCCGTAAAAAGCCAGAATGGGTGATGCTCGAAGTGCTGCGCATCAAAGCCCTGATGGGTAAAAACGCCGGTTGCCGCAAAGTGGCTGACACCTT
>CAITQH010000287.1 GCA_903894475.1 uncultured beta proteobacterium | reverse complement strand
CTGCATCGTGGTGCTGAATCACGGGCGCATTCATGAGCAGGGCAGTCATGACGCTTTGATGGCGATTCCTCAAGGGGTCTACCAACGACTGTACCTGCTGCAGCAGCTGGAAAACTAGCAAGAATTGCTATTTCCCGTCTTTGCTCGATACAACTAGCTGAAATTGCTTCACAACGGTTGCCGTTCGCTCGATGCCAAATTGAACTGCCAGGCAGCTGACATCGGTGAATGCACGGCGCCGTGGTTCGTGCGGGTCGGAAATCGCTTGTAGGCCGTTTTGGGCGGGGCTGGTCGGTGAATTATTGCCAGGTGCAATTACGTCGAAAGCAGGGCAAAAAGGTGCAAAAGGGCCGTAATCTGGTATCCCAGGCGGTATCCCATATCTCAGGACGAAAAAAACCGCTATGCTTTATGTAGCGGTTTTCTTGTAAGTGCTTGATTTAGAACGGTATTTTTGGCTCCTCGACCTGGGCTCGAACCAGGGACCTACGGATTAACAGCGGAGACTTCTGGCTTTAAGACTGGTTTGAACGTCATCCCATTCTCAACAAAATCAAGCAGTTAGCCGAATTCGACCGAACACGACCGAAGCTGCCCGACGCCTTCCGAAGTCTCCAACGCTATCATTTGCGCTATCAAATCGAGACCTACGGACCAGCGCAATCTTAAGCCGACGCGCGCATGTTTGGCAAGACGTTTCTGTGAGCTGTATGACTCTGTTGCAGATTACCACGCGAGCTCTCTCTCCCGTGATGGCTCGATATCCAGCGCTGCTGTTTTTTCATCCTTGCGCGCCATGGCTTCCGGTAGCAGTTCGCGGTCATCGGTATAGATAGCCACCTCACTGCGCGCCCGCGATATTGCCACGTAGTACAGGCTCTCGCTCGCCATCGCGCTCTTGATGTCGGCGTCAACCAGCACACGCTCGCAGGTTTGCCCCTGCGCCGCATGCACCGTGGTGCAATAGCCATGGTCCAGGTACAGTGGGGCGTTGCTATCCAGCGCAACGAGGGACCCGTCTGCTTTCTCGATGTGCAAGCGACTGCCATCGTTCTCCGTGGCCTTGACCGTGCCGGTGTCTCCGTTGATGACCTGGTGGCCGTAATCGTTGGCCGTAAAGCGAACCCGGTCGCCGACCGCCAGCTCCCGCAGGGCCTCCTGGAACACTGCTACATGGGGCATAGTTGTCGGGCGCCACGCCACCCGCGCGCCGTCCTCACGCTGCAATGTGATGCACCCCGGTTCAGCGGTTACGACGCGGGCGAGGTCGCCGCGTTTCAGGCCGATGCTGTCATAGTGCCGCTGCACCTGCACAAGGTCACCCGCCGAATAGCTCAGCGAGCTCTTGAGCTGTGCCTGCGTCAGGTCCCGGCGCTCCAGTGTGGTCACCATCATCCCGTTGCCGGCGAGTCCGAGCTGTTGCCGCACCAAGTCGTTGATGCTGGCGCGCGCGGCGTTAGTGCCAGCAACTATCAGCGTGTCCGCTTGCTGCTCCGGCTGCAGCGCGGCATAGTGGCGCGCAATCTGGGCATGCCGGTCGCCACTATGCGCAACCTCGGCAATCTTCGGCGCCAGCAGGGCCAGCGAGTCACGCACTTCACCTGTGGCCGCGTGTTGAACGGCCTGCCGCAAGATGGCATTCGTCTGGCGCTGAATGTCGCTCATGCGGGCCACCGTCATGCCGGCCGCCTGTAGCTGCGCGAAAGGCCTTCCAGCCTCGACTGCTTTAAGCTGTTGTGTGTCTCCGACCAGCACGATGCGCGCGCCTGCGCTTTCGACGGCTGTCAGGACGCTGTGCATGTCCTGTGCGCTAACCATGCCCGCCTCATCGAGCACGACCAAGGTGTTGATGTTCAGACCGCTACCGTTACGTGCCAGGAAGGCCGCGACAGTCTGCGAAGTGATGCCTGCCCCGTCAAGCTCTCTTGCCGCAGCTGCTGAGGGGGCCAGACCCGTGATTTTCCATGGCAGACCTGCTTTTTCCTGAACGGTGCGCAGCATGTGGGTCTTGCCCGTCCCGGCCAGACCCTGCACAGCCACAACACGATTGCGGGTGGACAGTATCAGCTCTGCGGCTGTACGTTGCCCAACCGTCAGGCCAGCGGTGCAAAGGAGTGCCCTGGCATGGTAAGTCTCATGGAGACCAAAGCGCAGAACGCCACGACCTCTTGATTCGATGGCCAAGATTTCGCGCTCGCGCTGTTGCGCTGCCGTCGTCGTGTAACGCTTCCCGTCCTGGGTTCGGACAAGCTCACCAAGTAGGACCTGCTCATGCAGAGTATTGGAGATGTCCTTCAAGTCTGCAACACCGGTACCCCTGCCAAGCGCGACGGCCACAAGGGCATCATGTCCGACCACCGACTGGCGTTCGGTCAGGTGCTCAACGGCAAATTTCACGGCGGCCTCAATCGCATCCCTTCGTTGCTCATCGGTCAGGGTCAACACAGGCAGAGGCGTCCAGTCGATGCCCAAAGCGCTGGCCTTCTCGCGCCATGCGTCACGCAAAACAACGCGGTCGAGGTCCTTGTTCTTCCGTTGCCGCGTATTCAGGCTGGCCAGTTCCTTTTCGCGTGCGGTGGCATGTGCTCGGTTCTTGCCGCGTGCGGCCAATGCCTGGGTAATGGCCTGGCTGCGACCGCTGAAGGCGGCAACCTGGGCATCGGTGATTTGTGCCAGTTCGAAGCGCCCGTCGTGATGCGTCATGCGGATGGCAAAGCCCAAGGATTGGACCTCGCGTGCCAGCTCGGCGCGGTAATACGTCCCCAGCAACTTCTGCTGCTCATAGAGCGGCTTTGCATCGAGTGCGCGCCACTGGCCGTCATTACGCTGCGTCATGTTGAGCACCACGCAATGGCTGTGCAGTTGTGGGTCAGTTTCGCGACTGAGGTCATGCAAGAACCTCGCGGCCACAATGTTGCCACTGGCGAGGGAATGGGTTTCACCGGCGACGGTGTTGCGATATGCCGCCAGAGTGCTCTCGATGTAGGTCAACGTCCGGTCAACGGCTCTTTCGTGGGCATCGAGCAGGCGCTGGTCACCCTCCACCAATGCCTGCATGCTGACCGATTTCGGAGCACTGAAAGTAAGGTCCAGTCCTGCCGTGCGTTCGCCTTCACCGCCCCGGTGCATCTGCTGCCCGTCCGGCAGATTGCCTTCGAGAAGGGTCTTGAAGTCGCAAGCATCCACAGGACCCGATAAGCCAAGGGACTTGGCACCTTCACCCCACCAGGCTGACGGCGCACGACCACCCTCGGCATAGTAGTCGTCGGCCGTCTCGTAGTAGCTTGCCGCTGCGTCACTGCTGGTGACCTTCGCCAATGTCAACATGCGGGCTCCTCAAGGAACGGTTCGATGACCGTATCTCGCTCGCGTGGCGTCAGCGTAATTCGAACAATCGGCGCGTCACCTGCCACTGCAAGAAACCCCTGCAAACTCGGCAACCCTGCAATTTCGCTGGGCAGCACCAGCCGCTCGCGGCTTCGGCGCAGGGACTGGGACACTCCGTTGCCGTTCGCGCCCAGGCTGCGGCTTTCCTCCTCGCGCAATACTTCACGCTCGCCGAGCGCCCGAGAGAATTCGTCGGCAGTGGTCGGGTCGGTCTTGGCGATGGCCAGAACCACTAGGTTTCTAAAGCACCCCCTCAACACCGTGGCGCTTTCCTTGCCATACAGTCGGTCCAATTGGGCCGTGCTCTGCACGCCGACAACCGCTGCCAGACCGTGCTTGCGCCCGAGTGTCAATGCTGCCTCCAGGCTACCCAGCTTGCCCAGCGCGGCCAGCTCATCGAGTATCAGCCACACCCTACGGTGCGGGTCAGGTGGCAGGCTCAATGCTGCGTTGGCAACGATGTCCACCCACGTTGCCAACAGCGGCGACAAGGCGGCTTGCATGTCAGCGCGCCAGGTGAGGAACAACGCCCCCGTTTCCTCCTCCAGCCAGCGACGCAATGAAAACTCGCCCGGTCGGAGATAGCGATGCGCTGCCAGGTGCGCAGTGAGCACGAAGCGAGTAGACGCCAGCGCCTTCTCTGCCCCTTCGTCGAACAGTCCCACCGCTGGCGTTCCGGCCAGTAGCGCGGCCAGCTCACGCGCGGGTGCAACCGTTGACCAGTGCAGCAATCTGTCTGTGGTGGTGTCCCCAGTGCGCACCAACGCGCGCAAGGTTTCCGCCAGCAAAATCTGTGCGTAGTGGTGCCATGGCGCGCTGTCGCCGTGGCCGGTTGGCACCACAGAACATGCAAGCCGTTCGGCGTCGTAATCGCTGCGCATTTCGTTGAACAGACACCACTTTTCCGTGCGAGCGTCGAAGGGGTTTAGCAGGCGGTCGCCGTTTCGCGCGAACTGCCGCAGGTAGTTGCCGTTCGGGTCGCAAAGGATGAAGCGCTCACCGCGAGCGGTGATGGCTTCCATCATTTCTTCAATCAATGTGGACTTGCCGGAGCCCGTGGTTCCGGCAATCAAGGTGTGTAGTGTTTCGAGCTGGGCTGGTATTTCTTGCCCGCCCAGCGTCAGAAGCCGGTGCCTGCCGGGCACGGGCTTGGCGGTCCTCGCTTTTGCTGAACAGCATAAGCGTCTCCATGGGATTTTCATGGTTCAGCCTTCCAGGCGTGAGCCGCGGAGGTGGTGCAAGCGCAGCTCACCCTGTCGCGTCCATCGGCGAAACAGCCAGGCGCTCAGCAAGGTGGCCAACAGCAGGCCGGAACCGGCACTCAAGGCGAGGATGGTTAGGCCGGTCCGGTCGATGGCTTCGCCTGTCAGCAAGGCGTTCAGAAGGCGCCAGCCATTGAGGGCCGGCAGCTGCAGGCCTCGTTGCCAGGCGACGGACCAGATAAGGGCTGCGCATCCGACGCTGAGAGTTAACCAGACAAGGGCTCTATCGATAGCATTGAGCCAATGGCGCAAGAAAGGGTCATGAGTACTCATGATGCGCTCCCTGCTGCATTTGCCGATAGGCTACGCTGCTTGAGCTGCGCACGCACACGCGCAAGGATTTGTGCATCGCGGGCGGCGGCCAGCTCGCGCAGCAGCAGCACCGTTTCAATGGCGAGCGCCTGCCGCGCGTCCTCTGTGACTTTGGAGCCTGCGACCGGGACGGTGGTTGCCAAGGCCTCGCAACGGCTGCGCAAGGCATTCAGGGCGGCGACCACATCGAGCCGTTCGTGTACCGTTGCGACCGTGTCGCGGACATATTCCGACAGAGTCAGACCAAGTCCGTCGGCGCGCCTTTGGATGTCCCGATGCTCGTCGCGGTTGACCCGGACTTTGATGAATTGGCTGCGCGCAATCATTTGGCGCCTCCTGCCTTGGGGACCGCACGGCTGCTGGTCTTAGCGGCTTTGTGGGCACAATCGTGGACCGGTGATTTCCGGGGCGTGGCCCAGTCAAACTCAAGCTGGTCGCGGATGTGCGGGGTGATTGCCTCGCAATCGGAGATTGCAGGGGTGTGTATCTTTCCTGGACTGCCCCCAGGGTTTGGTTTTGTGAACATTGGCTGCTCATATAAAGTTGTGGATGCGGCTGTATAGGCACCGTGTTTTTTTGTTCAGAAAGAAGATTCGCGGTGACCGGTGGGCCGAATCGACGGAACTCTGTGGCTTTTGTGGCGTTCGATGCATCTCGCCCATTTCCGAGTGTCATTTCCGAGTGGACAAAGTAAGCGTTGCAGCTCAAAATAGACGACACAGCAGGAACAATGCACTGAGAAGTGTCTAGGGGGGAGTTATGAAGCTACTTTTGATTTTGATTGGCGCCTTCTTGATAGGGTGTGCAAGTGGGACGGGCCAAGCCCAGGGTAGACCAACAGCGGCAGGAGACCCGTCATATGCTTGCTACGACGCGAGGGAGAACACGCCGTCTTTAAGCATTCTCAAACCAAAGGTTGGAAGACTGTTCAGCGGAGCAGACCCAACGATTGAAATGAGGGCCAATCAGACTAAACCGACATTGGAGGAAAAACAAGCCCTGAGCGAGTGGGGGCAAGCCCGTCAGCAATGTGCAGAAATGGGCCGTTCCTATCGCGCCAGCTACGCACCTCCCGGGTGGGCCGCTGCGTTCGATGAGAGCCAAAGTCTGATTCTGCAGGCAATCGCTAATCTATATGGAGGCAGCATCACCTATGGCCAATTCATTGCTGAACGAGAACGCATAGGCAATGCTGCTGGTTCAAAGATGCAAGAGGCCGACCAACTAGACATAACATCGAGACGGCAGCAAGTTCAACAAGCTCAGGACCGAGCCAACGCCGCGTTACGAACCCTATCGCAGGCCCTACCTCCCCCTCAGCCTCCGGCGCCCGTGTATCAGCTGCCGCGAAATCAAGGATTCGACTGCACGACGACGAAGGACGGAGAAAGAGTGAATACCAGCTGCCGTTGACCAAACTAAAGTTTGGTACCAACAGAACCTTAGGTCCTCGTAGTCTTGGTATTCGCAATAGTTGCTAATTGCAGTTAATACCCCGGGGTTAACACAATTGCACTGTTATAGGGGGTAGGTGAAGCTATAGGGCTGGATTTGCCTCTGCCAGAAATGTCCTTATGACGGTGACAGGACACCCGCGACGACGAGGTCCCGTCTTATTTCTTGAAGCTTCTCCGACACGTCTCGCTCGAACCGTTTCTGGACAATCCCACCAAAGTCTGAGAAAACGGATGTTCCATTTTTTAGCAACAGCATGGCCCCCGAGCGCCCAAGTTTTCCGCAAAACCACCCGAGTTCGTAGATAACGTTTGGGCGCGCTTGAACATAGGAGTCTTCCTTGAACGTGACTTCGTCATCGGGTGTGAAAACAGCGATGGCATAGGTGCAGGTCTGTGCGTAGTGCTCAAACTTCTCTATAAGTGTCCTGCAACCGGTATCAGGTTGTTCAGACAAGACTATAGGATTAAGCCTAAATTCCGATTTCAGTATGTCTTTAAGTTCTCTCCATTTGGCCTCATCTCTACCGTGGATGATGAATACATTTTCTCGATGTCGAAGAGCGTCTTCGGCCTTTCGTCTAACCAGTAGGTCTGGGTTACGTGCAAAGCGTGTCAGCGATGCGCGGACCGTGGAGAGAATTTCCTCCACGCATTTGTACGAGGCCCCATGACTGAACGCTCCCGCAATTTGAACTTGCCCCTGTTTTCCGGACTCCTTAGGCTGCCCATTATGCGGACTTTCTGTCTTGCTGCTGGGCCGCGATCCAGCGTTGCTCAAACGTCATCGGACTCACGTAGCCCAACGTCGAGTGCAATCTCTTGTGGTTGT
>CAITQH010000286.1 GCA_903894475.1 uncultured beta proteobacterium | reverse complement strand
TTTTCGTAACTGCCATGTCTTTAAGGGGTCCTGACACCACGCACCGGCATCTTGGACAGCGCAAAGCCCTGGTTGTAGCTGGCCCGCGTCACCAGTATGAACTTCAGACTGGCACCCGTCGAGGCGGCGCAGGCACCGGCCAGCGCCAACAGGATTGAGGCGGCATGACCACCCAGCATCCAACCGGCAACCAGCAAGAGGCCAGGCAGCAGACTACCGCCCAGCACCAAAGTCCGCCCAGCCTGATCCATTGCGCTGCGGGCGCGAGCGGCCAGGCTGTCATCGACACTGCTGCGGTAACGCCACCAGACCAGCAGACGGAGCAGCAGCAGCGCCAGCATGGCAAGCAAGGCTGCGCCCGACACCTGGGCATGAAAGAGCCCGAGCAGCATGAAGATGCCGAGTCCTTCACACCCTGCGGTGAGCAGGAACAGCGGCGAGAACAAACCCGAGCGCCAGGCTGGGATACCGCGTGCCGCTGGCAGCATGCGGCTCTGGCAATACAGAAACACCAGCGCCAGCGCCGCCGTGACCCAGTTCCAGCCTGGAAAGCCCAGCATGGCCGCCAGCCCGGCGGGAAACAGCAGCAGTCCGACGAAAGCCTCGCGCGACATCCAGGAAGTCTTCGGATTGAAGAAGACGTTGATGGCACGCAGCGGTCGTCCGATCTCCAGCCAGACGCACAGCAGGCCCAAGCCGACCAGCGCCAAGCCGATGAAAACGACCCAGTCCGGGCTCCACAGCGATGCCTGCGTGGGTCCGCCAAACAGCGCACGCGCCATCAGCAGACCAGTACCCGCGCCGCCACAGATGAAGTTGCCGGCCGCGCGCCAGTCCCAACTGGTCTGCAGCCACGGATTGGGGCCATAGGCGCTGGCGCCGCCCTGCTTGGTGCTCATGTGTCCACCTTGTCCCATAGGTAATGAAAGCCGGGCCCGGTGCCCAGTTCCTCGTGCATGCGAAAACTCTGGTTGTTGGCGAGCAGCTGTGAAACATTGCTGGCCGGGTCTTGCAGATCGCCAAAGGCCAGCGCATCGGCAATGCAGGAATTGACACAGGCCGGTGTGGCTGCCGGATCGACGCCAGGCTTCAAGCCTGCCGCCAGACCCGCATCAATGCGATCCACGCAGAAGGTGCATTTGGTTGCCACGGCGAGGCGCGAATCGTCACGCCGCTGGCTCTCGCTCTGACTCGGCTCGCCGTAGGCAAATGTGGCCTTGTCGGTCTTGTAGCGGGCCTGATAGGGGCAAGCCACGGCGCAGTAGGAGCAGCCGATGCAGATGTCGTAATCGATGGTCACAATGCCGTCAGGGCGCTGCTTGGTGGCAGTGGTCGGACACACGTGCATGCAGGGCGGGTCTTCGCAGTGCTGACAGCCCACCGGCACAAAGACACGCTTCACATCCGGATACTCGCCGAACTCCATGTCCAGCACGCGGCGCCACTGCACATCGGGTGGGGTTGCGTTGGTGTGCTTGCAGGCCGCTGTGCAGGTCTGGCAGCCGACGCAGCGCCGCAAGTCCGCCGTCATGGCCCAGCGCGTCATGCTGCCACCTCACTGGCGCGGCAGACCTTGACGCGCACGATATCGGCACCCGAGCCGGTCGCATCGGTCAGCGAGATCGACATCGTGGCCAGCGTGTTCAGGCTGGGCACGCCAAAGTCCTTGGCCATCGGTGTTTCCCAATGCGCAAACTGACCGATCAGCAGCAGCGTGTCCGGCCGTATGCCCTGGCGCACCACGGCGCGGCCGCGCACACTGCGCTTGGGTGTGGAGATTTCGATCTCGTCACCTTCTTCAATACCGAGCTTCTGCGCCGCGCCCGTGTTGATGACGACACCACGGTGACCCGTGATGTTGTCGGCCACTTCATGCATCAACTGGATGCCGGCGTTGGCGCCCCAGGCGTACTGCATGCTGCGCGCTGTCAGCAGCCAGAACGGGTAGTCCCTGGCCTGCCCTCCGGTCTGGCCAATGATGGCTTCCCAGAGTGCGGGGAAGTCTTTCCAGATCGGCAAGGCCTGATATTCCTTGAGTTGCTCGTCCCACCAGTGCATATCGTGTTCATGCAGACGCCGGCCCAGTTCGGTACCGACCCGCAGCAGACGCTCCTGGTAGGGTAATTCATAGCGCAGTCCGGTCTTGACCATGGTCTGATCCAGATACCAGGTGCTGCGCAAAAGTGGCTTGGTGGCGATACCGTTTTCCTTCCACCACTCCAGACCATGTGCATCCGCGCCGTCGCTGACTTCCGAACTGGCTGCGCGACACACGGCATCCCAAATTTCCTCACAGCTGTGGCGCTGCTGGGTGTCGAGCGAGAAGTCACCGTTCACGCCCTTGAGCGGCACACTGCCGGCGCCCTTGTTGATGGCCGCAATGTAGGGCGCGGTCAGACCCGTGCGCGCTGCCAGTTCGCTGGCAATGTCTGTCATGTCACGCGCCTCGCCACTGCGCTCAACCACCGGCTGGCGCAGCGCAAAGCCGTTGACCTCCCAGTACTGCTCCTGGTACTTGGTGCCGCCGATACGCATCAGCTGCAGACTCTCCAGATCCGTTGCATCGGGCAACAACAGGTCGGCAAAATGGTTGGTCTCGTCGTGCGTGTAGGCAAACGCCACGGTGAACGGGAAGCGCGCCATCTTCTCACCGAGTTCGCCTGTGTCCCAGTACGAAATGGCCGGATTGGTGCGGTACAGAAACCAGACTTCGGGCAGCGTGACACGCGGCAGGCCTTTGGGTGTTTCATCCAGAAACAGCCAGGAAAAATGGGTCGGCCCCAGCGCCTGACTCCAGGGCCCATCGGCCGCCAGCGGCACCATGGATCGGTAGGCGTTGCGGATATTCGGGCTCGGTGACCAGGTCGCCTTGTCGGTTGGATTGAGCGGGAAGTGCATGAAGCCGTCCGGTCCGGCTTTGACGCTCTCGTGTCGCTGCGACATCGGTCGCGTCAACCGTATCGTGGTGCCCAGCGTGCCGCCCGGCACCTCCAGCGCGCCGACCAGCGTGGCCAGCAGGGTGCGTGCCCAGCAGCACTCGAAACCACCCCAGCCGTTGTTGACCGTCTTGCCCAAGGTGACCGCCACCGGCCGATACGGCATGGTAATGCCGTCAACCTCGATGGTCTGACCGACACAGGCGTGGTCTATGAACTCGTTGGCGATGCGGCGGATATTGGCTGCCGGCACATCGCAAATGGTTTGCGCCCACTCGGGCGAATAGGGCCGCATATGTTCCACCAGGCGCGTGAAACCGGTGCTGCCTTTGAGCAGGCCTTCGGCCAGCACCTCGTCGTCGGCTCCGACCTCGATCGCATCGGCTTCAAAGCTGCCTTCAATCGCTTCCCGCAAGTCCGCGCTGTCGTGCGCTCGCGCGCTGGCGCTGGACAGGTCCCAGACCAGGGGCTTGCGGTTGACGCGATCGCGCAGGTAATAGCCATTCGGACCGACCAGATAGGGCGACGCGGTGCGCACCGCCAGAAAGGCCACATCCAGGCGCTCGCGCGTCACCTCGTGCAATAGCACATGAATCAGCGCGTAGAGAAAGGCGGCGTCGGTCTTGGGTTTGATCGGAACCCACTGGGTAGAGCAAGCGCCGGTGACTGACAGGTGCGGCTCAACCTGCACCCGCTTCAAGCCGCGCAGACGTGCCTCCGAGTGCCGCCAGACGCCGATCACGCCACCGGAGGCCTCGATGTTGGAGCCGCAGGAAATCAGGTAATTGCACAACGGCGTGTCAGGCGTGACGATGAAGGCGCGGTGCCAGAACTCCCCGTACAGGTGCTCGGAGTGGTAACACTTGACCCCCTGGCCGGAGCCAAAGCCCATGTCAACCGGACCCCAGGCCGACAGGAAGGCCGGTAGCGTACCCATATAGGACTGCGGCGTGCCAGCACCGCCGAAACTGGCCGCCACGCGTGGATAGCCGGATGCGTCAAGAATGCCTGCAGCGCGCACTGCGTTGAGCTTGTCGGCGATCAAGGTGAAGGCCTCTTCCCAACTGATCGGCACAAAGCGCGGGTCCTGATCGCGACCTTTCTTCGGGTTGCTGCGCCGCATCGGTGTCAGCACCCGATGCGGGTTGTAGGTCTTTTGCACCAGGCCATAAGCCTTGACGCAGACCTTGCCACCGCCCGGATGAATATCAGCGGCGCAGAAATTGGGTTGGACTTCGGTGGCGACACCCTGCTCCACCTTGACCGTCAGCAGGTCGGGGCCGGCCACACACTGATAACAGTAGGTCGGGACGATGCGCACATCCTTGGCTTGGGGCTTCATGGGAATCGCCTGCCTCCGTTAGAGTGTGGTGCCGGCGGCCGCTTGGCGCAGCTTTGACACCTGTTATTTGTTACGGTAAATTCCATTCTACATATTCTTGCATTTGCATGCAATAATTCGCGGGACCCTGTAAATCATGAGCAAAATCACAGCACAACGTAGCAGCACCGAGCGTCCAAAGAAGGAACGCCAGAGCGCGCCGCCCGGCCCTGAGGCTGCGGCTGCGAGCAGCACACTGAGCATTCGCCCGGTGCGCCGGGGCGACCTGAATGCGGTGATCGAAATGGATGCCATGGTGACAGGTATTGAAAAACGGGACTACTGGAATTCGCTCTACCGGCGTTACGCCGACGCGGTTGCAACCGGCCAGCATTTTCTGGTGGCTACGCTCAGTGACGAGGTGATCGGCTTCGTGATCGGTGAGGTGCGCGACTGGGAATTCGGCTCGCCTCCGTGCGGCTGGGTCTTTGCCATTGATGTGCGGCCGGATGCCCGACTCGGCGGAACGGCGACCGCGCTGTTGCAAGCCATTTGCCAGGGTTTCCGCAAAGCCGGTGTCAGCAAAGTGCGCACCCTGCTGTCAAGGGACAACACGCTGATCCTGTCCTTCTTTCGCAGCCAGGGCATGATGATTGGCCCATTCATTCCGCTGGAGATGGACCTTGAACTCTGAGCTACCGGCACGGGCATCGATGGACTTGCCATGAAACTACAACAGAACACACGCCTGGCCCTGTTCAGTCTGCTTGAATTTGCAAGCGACCCCGAGCGCCAGATTCCGGCTGCGGAAATTGCGCAGAAGTACCAGGTGTCTTCACACCACCTGGCCAAGGTACTTGCAGAATTGTCGCGCGTCGGCATGGTGCAGTCGGTTCGTGGGGTGGGAGGGGGTTACCGTTTTACAGGCAACGCGCGCCGGCTCACGCTGATGGACGTGATCTCGCGCTTTGAAGACGTGCTGCCGGCAGAAAACAGCCAGCGCGAAGAAACTCCTGTCGGGCAGGCGCTGGCTTCGGTGTTGTCCGAAATCGATGAAATTGCGAAGGCGTCCATGAGCTCCATCACCTTGGCGACCATGCTGCGCATCATCGAGCGCCAGCAGAGCGGGCCCGAAGCCTGAAGCGCTGGATCTTGCCGGTGGCGGTCTTTGGCAGCTCGTCAATGAATTCGATCCAGCGCGGGTACTTGTAGGGCGCCAGTTTGCTCTTCACATGCTGCTGCAATTCACTGGCCAGCGCATCGGTGGCGGCAAAGCCGGAATTGAGCACGACAAAAGCCTGCGGCTTGACCAGCATCGCCTCATCCGCACGTCCAATCACGGCCGCTTCGAGCACCGCCGGATGGCTGATCAGCGCCGACTCGACTTCGATCGGCGAGACGTAGATGCCGCCGACCTTGAGCATGTCATCGCTGCGACCAGCGTAGGTGTAATAGCCGTCAGCGTCGACCGAGTACTTGTCGCCGCTGCGCGTCCATGGACCCTGAAAAGTGTCACGCGATTTCTCGCGGTTGTTCCAGTAGGCCGCCGCCGCCGTGGCGCCGCGGATCTGCAACTCACCGACCTCACCGACCGGTACAGGATGTCCGTGCTCGTCCACCACGCGCAGGTCGTAGCCTGGAATCTGCAAGCCGGTGGTGCCGTAACGGACCCGCCCGGCGCGGTTGCTCAGGAACACGTGCAGCATTTCTGTCGAGCCGATGCCATCGAGAATTTCAACCCCGAAGTGCTCGGTCCAGCGCTTGCCGATATCGGCTGGCAATGCCTCACCGGCTGAGGTGCACAGACGCATGCGAAGTTCGCCCCGCTTGGGGAGCGCAGGACTGGCCAGCAGCGAAGCAAACAGGGTTGGCACGCCGTAGAAGATCGTGGGTTGCTGTTCACGCAGACGCTTGAAGATCGCGTCGGGAATCGCGCGCTCGGCCATCAGCAGAGCCGTGGCGCCAACAGCCATCGGGAAGGTCAGACCATTGCCTAGTCCATAGGCAAAAAACAGCTTGGCGGCGGAGAACACCAGATCATCCTCGCGCAGACCGAGTACCGGACCGGCAAACAGCTCCGCCGTATTGATCAGACTCGAATGAACGTGCACCGTGCCTTTGGGGGCGCCGGTGGAGCCAGAGGAGTAGAGCCAGAAGCAGGCTTCATCGGGCGAGGTCTCGGCCGGCCTGAATTGCTCACTGGCAGAGGCCAGCATGGCCGAAAAACCCAATCGCTTGACCACGGAGCTACCGAACATCTGACCCGACACCACGACATGCTGCAAGCCAGGAATCTTGCCCATCAGGGGTTCCAGCTTGGGCCACAGTTGATCCGAGACAAGCAGTGCGCGTGCCCGGCTGTCGCGCAGCATGTAATCGTAATCTTCAGTCGTCAGCAGCGTATTGACAGCCACAGGTACCACGCCGGCCATGATGCAGCCCAGAAACGCCACGGGCCAATCGATGCTGTCGAGCATGCATATCAGCACGCGTTGCTCAGCTTGCACACCCAAAGTCGTGATGGCATTGGCAAAACGTCGAACTCGCTTTGCCAGCTCACCATAGGTATAACTACCGGCGTCGTCGATGAAGGCCGTCTTGTTCGCGCGCCCGGCCTGCAGGTTGCGCCCGATCAGGTCGTAAGCGGCGTTGTACTGGCGCGGAAAATCAACGCGCGGCGGGGTGGTACTGCGATCAACGCTGCTGAGTTCAGGCATGATATTTCCTTTCGCTGCGCTCCACGCGCTCCTGCAAGGTAGCCCAGCCATCGTCAATTTCGGCCTGCAGTGTTTCGATATCGACGCTGCTCAGGTTGCGGTAGCGCCGTTGCAATCCCAGGTAGTCGGCAACCGGGCGTGTCTTCGAAGTGTGGTTGAGCGTGTAGCGGTCGCCATCTTCAATTTCATACAAGGGGAAGGCGCCGGATTCGACCGCGTAACGAGCTGTCGCCAAACCCGCATCGTCGGCCACACCCCAACCATCCATGCAGGGAATCAGCAGCGTGATGATGCGGGTGCCGCGCATGCCCTTGGCTTTTTCGATTTTGCGCAGCAGGTCTGGCAGATGGCCGGCGCTGGCGGTGGCCACATAGGGCACACGGTGCGCCGCCATGATTTCGGTCAGGTTCTTCTTGCGCGAAGTCTTGCCGGCGGGTGTCGAGCCGGTGCGCGCAAAATGCGGCGTCGAGGAAGACTTCTGGGCGCCGGTGTTCATATAGCCCTCGTTGTCGAGGCAGAAATAAATGAAGTCCTCGTTGCGTTCCGCGGCTGAGGAGAGGCACTGAAATCCGATGTCGTAGGTACCGCCGTCGCCGGCCAGCACAATCACCTGGGTGTCGTGCTTGCCCTGGGCATCGAGCGCCCGGCGCAAGCCGGTGGCAGCAGCGGCACTGGCTTCCAGCGTGGGCTGGTACACCGGGATGCGCAGCGAACTGAAGGGCTGCGGCCCGGCGATGATGGCCATGCAGGAAGGCGGAATCACCGCCATCGTGTTGGGACCCATCGCCGTCAGGATGTGGCGTGCCGACAGGGCATCAATGCAACCCGGGCAGGCGGCGTGCCCTGAGCACAGCATCGCTTCCTGATTGGCTTGTTCTATTTTGATCATGTGTTCACCTCACCCACTGCGAATCGCTTTGCACTTCGCTCTGACCGACCTGCGCGACGAACTCGGCAATCTTTGCCGGCGAGACATTGACACCGCCAACGCCAGCCAGCAGACCATGGATTCGTGGCGTCACGGCACTGCCGTAAAGCGCCGAGCGCAGTTCCTGGTGCAGCACGCCGCCATAGCCTGGCGAGTAGTTGCGGTCCAGCACGATGACGTCATCAAACCCTGCCAGCGCTTCACGCAGCCCGGCTGTTGGCAGCGGCCGGAACAGTCGCACCTTGACCAGACCGACCGCCAGGCCAGCCTCGCGCATGGCGTCGACCGCGTCGCGCGCCGTGCCGCACATGCTGCCCATGGTGACAATCGCCGTGTGCGCACCGTCGCAGCGGTAACGCTCGATCACGCCGTGGCTGCGGCCCGTCAGCTTGGCCCAATCAAAGTCGGCCTGCGCGGCCAACGCGGGCACCTGTGCCATGGCCTCGCCCAGCGCCTGACGGTGCCGGAAATACATGTCCTGTGTTGCTACATTGCCCCAGGATTCAACCCGCTCGGTGTCAAGTCGGTGCGGTGGATCAAAGGCCGGCAAATAACCGTCTACCAGCGACTGCTGCGGCACGTCCACGGGCTCCAGCGCGTGCGAGACATAGAACGCATCCAGGTTCACCATGGTTGGCAGCAGCACCTGCTCTGCCACCCGGAAGGCTTGCAACACAGTGTCGAGCGCTTCCTGAGCGCTTTCCACGTAGTACTGAATCCAGCCTGTGTCGCGTTGCGACAGGCTGTCGGTCTGGTCCGGCCAGAAAGCCCAGGGCGAAGCCACAGTGCGGTTCACATTGACCATCACGATGGGAGCACGTGCGCCGCTGGCGTAGTGCAACAACTCGTGCATCAGCAAGAGGCCCTGCGAAGCGGTGGCAGTAAAGACGCGGGTTCCCACCAGCGAGGCCGGAATGCAGGCCGACATCACCGAGTGCTCGGACTCCGGCGTGATGATCTCGGCGTCGAAGGTACCCTCGGCGGCGAACTCGGTGAGTTGTTCCAGCACCGGCGTCTGCGGCGTGATCGGATAGACCGGCACCACCTTGGGACGTGCCAGGCGGGCGCCCCAGGCCACGGCCTGGTTGCCGGTCAACAGCATGATGTTGGTGGGGGTACTCATCTCAGTTCCTCCTGCATCGCCATGGAGCCGGTCGGGCACTCCTTGATGCAAACGCCGCAGCCTTTGCAGTAATCGGTCAGGACGACGTAACCGTTGTCAACCCGCTTGACCGCCATGTCCGGGCAATAGACGACGCAGTTGTCGCAGAAAATGCAGGTGCCGCAGGAAAAGCAGCGTTCGCTCTCGGCCAGCGCCTGCTCGATATCGAGCCCGAGTTGAACTTCAACGTCGTGCGACAGTCGCTCCTGCGCATCGAGCAGGCCGGTGTGGGCCCGCTCCTTCTTGGGATGGTAGAAAGTGCTGATGTCAGTCAGGCGCACCAGCGGTTCAGCGGCTGTTGCCGCGCCCTGGCGCTGCAGTAAAACCGCAGCCATCGCCTGTGCGGCGCGCTGGCCCATGCCGACAGCCTCGGTCACAAAGCGCGCCATGCTGGCCATATCGCCGCCGGCATAAACACCCGCGCTGCTGGTGGCCAGTTGCGCATCGGTCTTGAGCAGCCCACCGGCCGCGGCAAATCCTTCGCCCAGCACCGAGAGGTCCGGGTCCTGGCCAATCGAAGTGACGATGGCATCCACCGAGATGGCAAAGCCGCTGTTCGCTACCGCGCTTAGCGTGAACTGTCCGCGCTCGGCACCCGCCACAAACAGCACCTTGCTGCAACTCACCGTCAGGGCGCCGGCAGCGCCATCGCTCACCGCATCGAGCCGTGCGCCGTCGAGCAGGGTAATTCCCTCCTCCAGCGCCTCCGCTACTTCTTCAGCCTGCGCCGGCATCTGCGCACGCTGCTCCAGCGAGAGCAGCGTCACCTCGTGACCCAGACGGCGCCCACTGCGCGCAGCGTCCAGCGCAGCGCTGCCGCCGCCGATTACCAGCAGACGCTTGCCCAGCGCCAGGGGCTTGCCCGCGTTGGGCGCAGCCAGAAAGACCGCACCGTCGCAGACCCAGGGCTTGGTGTAGTCCAGCGTCGGCAGGCGTTTGTGCCTTGTTGCGCCCAGTGCCAGGTAGAGCGCGTCGTGCTGCGTGCGCAGTTTGGT
Source organism: uncultured beta proteobacterium (assembly GCA_903894475.1). Lineage (GTDB taxonomy): Bacteria > Pseudomonadota > Gammaproteobacteria > Burkholderiales > Burkholderiaceae_C > Rhodoferax. The sequence goes on along the minus strand of CAITQH010000286.1, from coordinate 14,399 downwards.
GAATTCTTCGGCACTGCCCACAGCATGGCCGCAATGCACGGTGACGCCCATGGCCACGATGCGTGCGATCTCGCCATCGAGCACATCACGCGAGAGCCGGTACGCGGGGATGCCGTAGCGCATCAGGCCGCCGAGTTCTGCCTGCGCCTCATACAGCGTGACGGCAAAGCCCATGCGGCGCAGATGGTAGGCGGCCGACAGACCGGAGGGCCCGCCACCGACAATCGCCACGCGGCCACTCTGTGAGCTTGGTGCCGTTTCGAAACCCCAGCCTTGCGCCAGCCCCTCGTCACCGACAAAGCGCTCCAGTTTGCAGATGGACAGGGCCTCGTCATAGCCAGCGCGATTGCATGCCACTTCACAGGGGTGGTGACAGATGCGTCCGGCAATGGAAGGGAAGGGGTTGTGCCGCGTCAGCACTTCCCAGGCGCCGCGGAAATCACGCTCACGGGCCAGGCCAATCCACTCGGCAATATCACCGTCGACCGGGCAAGCGCCATGACAGGGTGCAGGCGCCTTGATGTGGCGCGCCAGCGAAGCGCGCCAGGTGCCGGTCTTGATGGCCGTCGTGCTGCCCGTGGTCCAGGTAGCGGGGATGGGAGCGGGAGCCCCCACGCTTGTCGCGGCGCTCATGCCATGCTCCCGAGCAATTGCTGGTCTGCACAGCGGTAACCTTCGGTGCAGGCCGCGACGTTTTCGTCGTGGTGCTTGGGCGCGTTGTCCACCAGTGCCTGTGTCAGCACGGCCAGCGACGGCGCTTCGATGACGCGCACCAACGCTCCCAACAGAGCCGAGTTGACGATGCGCCCCAGACCCTGCTGGCGTGAGATGGTCAGTGCATCAATCGGAATCACACGCTTGCCTGGCAGGATCTGCGCAAAGTCAGCGGCGCTGCGCGCCGAATTCACCACAATCAGGGTTCGTTCATCGGCCGTAGCGAGCAGGCGACCTTCGAGCAGGCTGGCGTCAAAACACAAAATGGCATCGGCGCGCTCAATGTCGCAGCGCACCCGCACCGGACGCTGGTCGACCCGGATGTAGGAGTTCACGGGTGTGCCGCGACGCGCTCCGCCGTAACTGGCAAAGCACTGCACATGCAGGCCCTGCGCATGGAACGCGCCCGCCAGCAGGTTGCCGGCAGTCTGAGCACCCTGGCCGCCGCGACCCTGGATGATGATCTCAAGCACCTTGTCGTCTCCTTCTCAATTTCTGCCAGCACACATGCCCATAACAGATTTTCATAAGCTTGTGTTCCCGAAAGGGATTTGTCTGAAGCCGAATCTAGGCTGTTTGAGGCCATCCGTCTAATTGATTTTTAGAATCAGCTACATTCATGAAACGGATAATCAGGATAAACCCTTATATGAATTTCAGACAACTCGACCTCAACCTGCTGCGCGTCCTGTGCGCGGTGTACCGCTTTGGTTCCGTTACCGAAGCCGGGCGCCATCTGGCGCTGTCGCAGCCGGCGACCAGCAACGCGCTGGCACGACTGCGCACCATCTTTGATGACGAGTTGTTTGTGCGCTCCCCCAATGGCTTGCACCCGACGCGCAAGGCACAACGCATCGTGCCGGCGGTGATCGAACAACTGCACTTGCTGGAAAGTACGGTCAGCAGCGCTGAAGAATTTGACCCAGCCAGCAGCCACGTGCACTGGCGTCTCTCGCTGTCGGATCTGGGCGAGATGATGTTCCTGGCGCCGCTGGCACAGGCGCTGCGGACGCACTCGCCGGGCAGCCATATCTCCAATATCGCAGTGGCGGCACCCGAGGTCAGCGCAGCGCTTGATGCGCATGACATCGATCTGGCCATCGGCATTCTGCAGGGCAAACGCGGCTCGACGGCCAGCGAGTTGCTGTTTCAGGAGAACTTCGTCGCCATCACTGCCACGAACTGGCGCCCCCCCAAATGGCGCTCCGGCGCCCAACTGAGTGCAACACAGCTTGCCACTGCGTCGCTGGCGGTGGCCTCGCCCGCCGCCACCTTTCACGGCAGCATCGATTTGATGCTAAGTGAGTTGCGACTGAACGAACGCATTGTGCTGCGGGCACGCCATTACGGGGCGCTGCCGGAGCTGGTGACGCGCACCGACCTGATGGCCATCGTGCCCCTGATGTACGCGAACTCGCTGGCGCCGCGCTACGAGGTCAAAATCTGGAAGCTGCCCGAGCATGGATCGCGCTACGAGGTCAGCATGCTGTGGCATCACAGCGCCAGTCCGGACCTCGCTCACAGCTGGTTGCGCGGTGTGGTGCGTCAACTTTTTCAGAGAAACAACAACTGACGAAAGGCCACGCTCAGCATGCACGGTCGCTGTCGCTGCTGAGCTTGGGTTGAGCATCAGACCACTTCATCCCCGGCGCGTGGCAGCTCGCCACCCGTACGCTGCATCAGTTGGTCAAAAGCAGCCATGTCTGCACGTGCGCTGCGCTCCGAAAAATAGGCTTGCGCTTGAATCATGGCCAACTTTTCGGCCACCGCGATACTCACAAACTGGTTGATGCTGATATCGCCGGCGATGAAACTATTACGTCACCTTGCTCACTGATTGACCGCAAGCCATCCGTTCACGCCGCCTGATTTCAGGAATTGTCTTTGGAATCGTATGTTAATCAATTTGTAGTAATTGATACAATTCAACATCAATCAATTTTTTAAGCCGTACCATGTTTGATCGCATTCTCAAACAGGCCATTTTGGATCAGCTGAACCAGGCGCCCGGACAAGCGGGGGCGGCGGTGATTCTCTATGGGCCGCGCCAAGCGGGCAAAACCACACTGGTGCGCTCGCTGCTGGCGGACACACCCGATGCGCTGGCACTGACTGGCGACGACCTCTACATCCAGACCCTATTGGCCCGCCATGAACTCGATCACTTGAAACGGGTCGTTGGCAAGGCGCCGATTGTTTTCATTGATGAGGCCCAGCGCATTGCCAACATCGGCCTGACCATGAAGTTGCTGGTCGATCATTTGCCAGTGAAGGTCATTGCGTCCGGTTCCGCCTCGTTTGAACTGGCCGACCGCTTGGCCGAACCGTTGACCGGGCGCGCTCGCACCTTTCATCTGCACCCCCTTTCGTGGCCAGAGCTGGCGCCGAAATATCGACTCACTTCGCCCGAGACAGCAATGCAGGACATGCTGCGCTTTGGCATGTATCCGCGCATCCACATGTTGGAGAGCGACCGCGAGCGAGAGGAATATGCCTACGACTACATCAACCACTATCTCTACCGTGATCTGCTGGAGTTCGAGCAAATCAAGAAGCCGAAGAAGGTGGTGGACCTGCTCATTTTGCTGGCACATCAGATCGGGCGCGAGGTGGCGGTGTCGGAACTGGCAAGCTCGCTCGCCCTGAGCCAGCGGACCGTTGAGAGTTACCTGGACATTCTGGAAAAGATGTTTGTTCTGGTGAACATTCGCGGGTTTGCACGCAACCTGCGCAAAGAAGTCACCAAGACCTCGCGCTACTACTTTTGCGATATTGGCCTGCGCAATGCGTTGATCCGCAATTTCACACCACTGGCCCTGCGTGGGGATGTCGGAGAATTGTTCGAGAACTGGTTTGTGATGGAACGCATCAAGCGCGCCGACAATACCCGCCAACCCACGCTCTTTTATTTCTGGCGCACCTACGACCAGAAAGAAATTGACCTGATCGAGGACCGCGATGGGAAACTCAACGCCTTCGAGTGCAAGTGGTCACCCAGTACCAGAAGCAAGGCGCCGGCCGATTGGACGACCGCCTACCCGCAGGCCAGCTATACCGTGGCCACGCGGGAGAACTGGCAGGCCCTGCTGGCTTCGGAGGGTTGAGGCGGGGGACAACGCTTCGTTGAATCAATTCATCGTCACCGCTGTCGCTGAAACAATTTCAGCGCTGAACACCGAAGCATTTTTTCAGGCACGTGCCGCTTCACATGCCGACAAACTCTCATAGATCTTGCGCAGAGCGGGAAGATCTTTCTTGAAACGGTCTACACCCCGCGCAAAGGTCACGTACTCTTGCAGGACAAACAAATTCGCATACTCAGCGATCATCGGAATTCGTTCGACCAACGTCGGCCTTAGAGCCGCTAGCAACCGGTTGATTTCCGGCAGGCACGCTGTTGACTCCCCGATGAGTCTCAAATACGATTTGACATCCAGATCGCGCCCAGTGGCGTCGTCAATTCTCTCAGCATCGTTACTGGCGAGAGATTGCTCGTATCCCGCAACTTCCTTGTCAGAAAACCAGTCCTATCCAACTGGATAGGGTTCCTCATTTGCCCGCAATTGCGACACGACTCTTGCCAGGTGATGTAGTGCTTGACCTACTTGCATTGAGCCTTTGATGTGCTGTGGAAACAAGTAGAAAAAGCCGGGCAGAACCCATCTGGCTCGCGCAATTTGGCATGCTACCTCGGGGCACATCGTGTCGAAGTCAAGGGGTGACCTTTTGTCAGTTGCATAGCCGGCGGCCATCCTCCACGGCAATATGGGCGGCCAGTCCGGACCTCGCTCACAGCTGGTTGCGCGGTGTGGTGCGCAAGTTGTTTCAAAGGGAAGAAGTCCGCGGCAAGCTCTGAACCAGCGATACTTGGCATGGAGCGCTTGAATCGCCATACGCTGCCCAGACCAAGAGTTCCGACAATCAAGAGGAGAGACACCATGCGACTGTTTCCTGTTCTTCGGCTCGTCCTTATCGCGCTGCTGGTTTCACTGCCTGCCCTCGGTTTTGCGCAGGCCTGGCCGAGCAAGCCGATCAAGTGGGTCATTCCTTATCCGCCCGGTGGCATTACCGACAGCGCCACGCGCATGGTGATTCAAAAGGTGCAGGAGCAAACCGGCTGGACCATCGTGGTAGAGAACAAGCCCGGCGCCAATTCCATTTTGGGTGCCGACATCGCGGCCCGCTCGGCACCTGACGGCTACACCTTTCTGACGGTGATCGGTGCGCACGCCGCCAATGCCACGCTTTACGCCGGCCGCCTGCCGTACGACGTGGTAAAAAGTTTCGCACCGGTGTCGCTGGTCGGCATTGCACCCTTGGTGATGACTGTGACCAACAGTTTCCCCGCCAAGGACATGAAGGAGTTGATCGCCTATGCCAAGGCCAACCCGGGCAAGGTGTCGTTCGGTTCCTCGGGTGTCGGCGCCGCAGCCCATCTGACGCAAGAGTTGTTCAAGCAGGTGGCCGGACTCGACATGATCCATGTGCCGTACAAAGGCACGGCCCCGGCGCTGACTGACCTGATGGGCGGCAACCTGCACATCCTGACCGACACCGCCAGTGCGTTGATGCCCTTTGTGCGCAGTGGCAAGATCAAGGCCATGGCCTCCTTTGCCGGCAAACGCGTTCCGGGTGCCTCCGAAGTGCCAACCATCGTCGAATCCGGCGGACCGGCCATCGAGGGCTCGACCTGGGTCCTGTTTCTGGCGCCGGCAGCCACCCCGCGCGAGATCGTCGCCCGCATGTCAGCCGAGACCGCCAGGGCAGTCAATTCACCCGAGCTGAAAGCACGCTTCGAAAGCCTGGGCATCGAAGGCGTTGGCAATAACCCCGAGCAGGCGGCCAAGTTTCTGGACGACGAAATCCTCAAGTGGGCCAGGGTGATTGTTAGCGCTGGTGTGAAAGCGGAATAGGCGGGTCGACAACGTCCTCCCGTACGGGTAAGGCGTCATTCCGGACTCAGTAGCTGTCATCCCGGCCCCGGATCAGGTCCGGGGTTTCAACATCCGGGATCCAGTGCCACGCGCACACTGGATTGCGGGTCGTGGCCCGCAATGACAGCTTCGGATCGAGGATCGGGCTGGTGGGGCGCTCAGCGCAGCGACATCATGGAGGAGCCCAAAGGGCGGGGGACAGTCGCGGAGTCACTCACCCCAGCGCCCCCGGACCACCGCCACAGTCCTGATCTGCCATCATTTATAGTAGCCGCTCCAGCGATCACACCCGGTGGGAGCCACAACATGCAAGAGTCAGCCAGTAGCAGAGCATCAACAACCCTCCAACAGGTGGCCGTAGCGCTGCTCGCGCAGAACCCAGGCAAGACGTTCAATGCCGCCGAATTGGCTCCGTTGCTGGAGGCGCTGGCATGCCCGCCGACAGATCAAACCAAGCCCTCGCCCGACGGCACGACGCTGCGCTTGCAACTGCACCGCAGTCGCGAATTTGGTCTGGTGCTAAGCGCCGGATTGGGTGGCCTGGAGGGCGAGCTTGACCCGCGCAATTTTCGCCCCGGTCGCGCCACGGTTCATGCCCTGGCAGAGCTGACCAACCCGACTGATTTTCTGCGCCGCTTTGAGCAGACACTGAGCTACCAGAAGCTGGCGGCACAGGCCAAGCGAAGCAACACGACACTGCCCGACGCGCCACTGCATGGGCTTTTTGACAAGCTGCTGCAACTTGCCGCCCTGCCAGCCAGCACAGCATCGGTCTTGCAAGCGCTGACGCTCGAAGTTCAGTGGGATGGCGTCGCGCTACAAGCCACCGAAGTTGCATGCCTCATCGCGGCCGCTCCGGCCACACGCCTGCCACGCCCGATTGCCAAGATTGACAAGCTGCTGCATCCGGCCAGCATGGGTCTGATTGGTGTTTCGGCCACCAGCATGAATTTTGGCCGCATCATCCTGCGAAATCTGATTGGCAGTGGCTACCCCAAAGAGCAGTTGACCGTCATTCGTCCGGACGATGCCGAGGTTGACGGCATTCCCTGTGTTGCCAACCTGAAGGCGCTGGCGCACAAGCTCGACCTGCTGATCGTCGCGGTCGGCGCCGATGCCGTCCCCGGCCTGGTTGACGAGATCATCGAAAGCGGCGCGGTGGAGTCGGTGATGTTGATTCCGGGTGGCATGGGTGAGACCGCCAAGAGCGTCGAACCGGCCGCGCTGATGGCGGCGCGCATCAACGCCGCCCACGGGTCGGCCGGTGGTGGACCGATCTTTTTGGGAGCCAACTGTCTGGGTGTGGTCTCGCACCCCGGCGCCTACGATTCATGGTTCATTCCGCTCGAGCGTCTGCCCAAGCCACAGAAGAAGCCGCAACGCAATTCGGTCATGCTGAGCCAGAGCGGCGCCTTCATGATTACGCGCCTGAGTCAGAACCCCTGGCTCGATCCGCTCTACATGCTGGCCCTGGGCAACCAGACCGACCTCACGCACGGCGACTTGCTGAGCTATTTCGCTCTGCTTCCGCAAATCGAAACGATCGGAATCTACATCGAGGGGTTCAAGGATCTGGACGGCCTGCACTTTGCCTGCGCCGTGCGCGCCGCCGTACTCGCGGGCAAGCAGGTGGTGGTCTACAAAGCCGGCAAGACCACACCCGGCAGCGCCAGCGTGATGGGGCACACCGCCTCCATTGCCGGTGATCCAGCCTTGTTCGAGGCCATCATGCGCCAGGCTGGCGCCATCGTTGCCGACGACGTCAACAGCTTTGATGATCTGTTCTACATCGCGGGCGCGCTGCACCACAAGAAAATCGGCGGCAATCGGCTCGGTGCGATCAGCGGCGCCGGATTTGAGACCGTTGCCATGGCCGACGCGATCAGCACCGACACGTTTTCGATGCAGATGGGTGCGCTGCAGGACGGCACCGTCAAACGCGTCGAAGAAATTCTGCTGGCCAAGAAACTGGCCGCGCTGGTTGAAGTCAGAAACCCGATCGACATCAACCCCGGTGCCGATGACGAGGCGCATCTGCAGATCACCGAGGCCTTTCTGCAGGATCCTCAGATTGACGCCGTGGTCGTCGGGCTGGACCCGACCGCGCCCTCGGTGCGTGCGCTGGAAAGCAGCAAATTGCGCCCCGGCTACGACATCAGCGATCCCAAGAGCACGGTACAACTGATGCCGACGCTGGTGCAGCGCAGCGACAAGCCACTGATCGGCGTCATCGACGGCGGCACCCTCTACGATGCGATGGCGGCGCGACTGATGGACCAGGGCGTCTGCGTGTTCCGCAATTGCGCGCGCGCCGCCAAGGCCCTGGTGCGCTACTGCGAAGCGCGGCTCCACGCCCAGAGTCTGTGAGCACCATGAAATCACCCATGCCGTCATTGCGAGGAGCGCAGCGACGCGGCAATCCATGAATTCTGGAGTCATGGATTGCTTCGCTTCGCTCGCAATGACGATGTGATAGCAAAACTTTTTCACTTCATTTTTATACCAAGGCCCCACCATGAGCGAAACACTGATTAGCGACATCTTCCGCAAGGCACACAGCGAGGGGCGGTCCGCGCTGTTCGAGCACGAGGTCTACCGGCTGCTTGCTGCGGCCGGCATTGCCGCCACGCCAAAACACGAGGTGCTCGCCGGCGGCTCCGAAGCGGCAGACGAACTGCTGGCGTCTTTCCCTGGCAGCCGTGTCGTTGTGAAGATCGTCTCCGCCGGCATTGCCCACAAGTCGGACGTGGGCGGAGTCGCAGTGGTGGCCAAAGAGCCGGCGGCGGTGCGAGGCGCCTGCCAGAACATGCTCGCCGCGCTCTCGGCGAGCGACGTCGCAGGCGTGATGCTGACCGAGTTCATCGAAGCGGATGCCGCAGGTGCCGGCAACGAGCTCCTCATCGGCCTGCGTAACACACGCGAGTTCGGCATGATTCTCAGCGCCGGTCTTGGCGGCGTCGACACCGAGCTCTTTGCTGCAGGGTCGCGGCGCGGGCAGGCGGTCGTGTCGGCCTCGACTGCGCTGACCACGGCCGAGGAATTCCTCGATCTCTTCAAACCGACGATTGCCTACCGCAAGATCGCCGGACTGACGCGGGGCGGCCGCCGCCTGGTGACGGACGGCGCCCTGCTCCAGTGTTTTGGCGCCTTCATCCGCCTGGCGAACGGCTGCTCGGCGGGCAACCCCGAGACCGACTTCGTCATCGAGGAGCTGGAGGTGAATCCCTTCACCTGCGCCAAGGGCTCGTTGGTCGCACTCGACGGCTTGTGCCGCTTCGGCCGGCCGCAGAGTGTGCGTCCGCCGCGGCCACAGGGAAAGATAGACAAGCTGCTGCACCCGGCATCGATCGGCATCATCGGTGCATCGGCCACGCGCATGAACTTTGGCCGCATCACGCTGAAGAACATCATTGCATCCGGCTATGACAAGTCGCGCTTGCTCGTCATCAATCCCGACGGCCAGGAAGTCGATGGCGTGCGCTGCGCCCTGAGCCTGGGAGCGCTGGAGACAAAACTCGACCTGCTGATCCTGGCGGTGACCGCCGACGTCGCCTTCGGAATCATCGATGAGGTGATCCGGACCGACGCCGTGGAATCGGTGCTGCTGATCCCCGGTGGCATGGGGGAAACCGAGGCCAGCAGGGAGCCGGCCCGGCGCATGCTGGAGACCATCGACAACGCGCGGCGCGCGGGAGTCGGGCCGGTATTCGTCGGAGCGAACTGCCTGGGCATCATCTCGCACCCCGGCAACTACGATTCCTGGTTCATTCCCGAGGAACGTCTGCCAAGAGCACAGAAGAAGGCACAACGCAGTTCGGCGCTGATCAGCCAGAGTGGCGCCTTCCTGGTCACGCGACTCAGCAAAAACGCCTGGCTGGATCCGGCCTACATGGTCGCCCTGGGCAACCAGAACGACATCACGCACGGTGACATGGTCGAGAGCTTCGCAGCCAACCCCGACATTCACGTGATCGGGACCTACGTCGAAGGCTTCAAGGACCTCGACGGGCTGGCTCTGGCGCGCGCCGTGCGCAAGGCGACCGCTGCCGGCAAGCAGGTCGTCATTTACAAGGCCGGACAGTCCGCAGCCGGCGGACGCGCCGCGATGGGCCACACGGCATCCATCGCTGGTGACTACGAGGTAGCCTTGGCCGTGCTGACGCAGGCCGGCGCGCTGGTCGCCAGCGACGTCAGCGAGTTCGCCGACCTGTTCTACCTGTCGGACTGCATGCGTGACAAGGTTGTGGGCGGCAAGCGCCTGGGCGCCGTGGCCGGCGCGGGCTACGACACGGTAGCCATCGCCGACAGCATCCAGGTGGGCGACTTCTCGATGTCACTGGCCACGATCGGTACTTCGACCCGGGAACGGCTGCAAGCGGTGCTGGCGTCCAAGAAGCTCGATGCGCTGATGGAAGTCAGGAACCCGTTCGACATCAACCCGGGTGCCGACGACGAAGCTCACCTGCTTTGCACCGAAGCCATGGCCGCTGAGCCGGACCTTGACTCCGTCGTGGTTGGACTGGACCCGACCTCGCCCATGGTCAGGTCACTGCAGAAGAGTGCGCGAGCGGGCTTCGACATCGATAGCCCCGAGAGCATTGTCCATACGCTGCCGGCGCTGGTCGCCTCCTGCCCCAAACCCATCGTGGCCTTTATTGACGGAGGCGCACTGTTTGACCCGATGGCCGACAAGCTGATGGCGCAGGGCGTCTGCATCTTCCGCTCAAGCGAGCGAGCGACGCGAGCACTGGTCCGCTATACCGAGGCGCGGCTCAGAGCGGCGCGCCTGCGTGGCTAGGTAGCGGCGGGCTGACCCTGACTTGTCATGGCCTCCCGACTTGTCATTGCGTCCACGGCTGTCATTGCGACCCCGGCTGTCATTGCGGACTTGATCCGCAATCCAGTGTTGGCGTGGCACTGGATCCCGGATGTTGAAACCCCGGACCTGATCCGGGGCCGGGATGACAACTACCAGTCCGGGATGACAACTATTGAGGCGTAGTCGCCTTGCGCCCACCGATACCGAGGTAGGTTTCGATGATGCGCGGATCGCTCGCCAGATCACTGGACTTGCCGGTCAGGGCGATGCTGCCCATTTCCAGCACGTAGGCCCGGTCTGCCACGGCGAGCGCGGCGCGCGCATTCTGCTCGACCAGCAGGATGGAGACGCCATGCTGGCGCAGGCTCACCACCACCTGCAGCACCTCGCGCACGATGTTGGGCGCCAGACCGAGCGAGGGCTCATCAAGCATCAGCAACTTGGGCTTGGCCATCAGGGCGCGACCGATCGCGAGCATCTGCCGCTCGCCACCCGACAGCGTGGAAGCCATCTGGGTTCGCCGCTCATCGAGGCGCGGGAAGATGGCATACACCTCGTCGCGACATTCGTTCTGATCGCGCAGGCCGCGCCGCCAGCGCGAAAAGCCGCCCAGCAAGAGGTTGTCCTGCACCGACATCTCGCCGAACAGTTCGCGCCGCTCCGGCACCAGCGCGACGCCACCCGTCACCAGCGTATGAACCGAGGGGCGGCGGATCACGCTGCCGTCGAGCCAGATTTCGCCTTTGCTGGGCAACAGCCCGATGGCAGCCAGCAGCAGGGTTGACTTGCCGGCGCCATTCGGACCGATCACGGTCACGATTTCGCCGGTCTGCACTACCAGATCGAGCTGATGCACGGCCTCCACCTCACCGTAGCAAACACTCAGTTTCTTGAGTTCGAGCAAAGGCTGCGTCATGGCGTGGTCTCTCCATCGGCACCGCCCAGGTAGGCGGCCAGCACCTTCGGATCAACCTGCACTTCGGCTGGCGTTCCGCGCGCAATGACCTGGCCAAATTCCAGCACCGTGATGCGGTCGGCGATGTTCATGACGAATTCCATATCGTGTTCCACCACCAGAATGGCCATGCCCTCCTCACGCAATTGACTCAAGAGCCGCGCCAGCGCCTGCTTTTCCATATAGGGCAAACCGGCTGCCGGTTCATCGAGCAGGAGCACGCTGGGTCGCGCCGCCAGTGCCCGCGCAATCTCGACAATGCGCTGCTGCCCCAGAGCCAGCGAGGCCGCTGTTTCATGCAGTTGCGGCGCCAGACCACAGCGCTCGATCTGGCGTGTCGCCTCGCGCATCAAAGCCGCTTCCTCCGTCCGGTCCAGGCGCAGCATGGACGCGATCCAGCCGCTGTGACCGCGCAGATGCGCACCCAGCGCAACGTTGTCGAGCACACTGCGGTTGCCCAGCAGGCGCACGTGCTGAAAGGTGCGTGCCAGGCCGACCGCGGCGAAAACCCGTGAGGCCTGTGCGCGCATATCACGCCCGAGCAGGCGCACCGAGCCCGACGTGGGATCATCAACGCCGGAAATCATGTTGAAGAAGGTGCTCTTGCCAGCGCCATTGGGGCCGATCAGGGCGTGGATTTCACCCGCACGCACTTGCAGGTCAACATTGTTGTTGGCCAGCAAACCACCAAAGCGTTTGCTGACCGACGTGGCGTCGAGCACGACGCTGCCTCGCTCGGGTAGCGGGCGCTGCGCCAAGGCGTCGCCAGCGCCATTGCGGACTGCTTGGGGCGGCTTCAGATAGCGGTTCACCAGCCTGGCCAGACTCGGCCACAAGCCATCGGAGAAGCGCTGCAACACCAGCAGCATCAAGAGGCCAAACACAATCACCTCGAAGTTGCCGCTGCTGCCCAGCAGGCTTGGCAAAATGTCCTGCAGGTACTGTTTCATCAGTGTGATCAAGGCGGCGCCCAGCAGCGCTCCCCAAAGATGGCCGGCGCCACCGACGACCGCCATGAACAGGTATTCGATGCCGATGTTCAGATTGAAGGGCGTCGGATTCACAAAACGCTGCAGATGCGCGTACATCCAGCCCGAAAGGCCCGCCAGCAGGGCAGCCAGCACAAAGACCTTGATGCGGTAACGTGCCGTGTCCACACCCATGCTCTCCGCCATGACGCGTCCGGTCTTGAGCGCTCGGATGGCGCGCCCTTCACGTGAATCAAGCAGGTTGTGCAGAGCCCACAGCGTGAGCAGCAGAACGGCCCAGGTCAGCAGGCCGAGCTGGCGCACCGAGCGCAACTCAAACCCCGCAATCGACAGTGCCGGCAGCCCGGCCAGACCCGTGTGCCCACCAAGGAATTCCAGGTTACCAAACAGGAAATACAAACTCAGGCCCCAGGCAATCGTACCGAGCGGCAGATAATGCCCCGACAGACGCAGGGTCACCTCGCCCAGACACCATGCCACAGTGGCACTCAAGAGCAGTCCGGCGGCCAGCCCGATCCAGGGCAGGGCAAGCGCTCCGGGCGACAGACCGAACAGGTCAGCGCCAGCAGGGGCAGTACAAAACCAGGCCGTCGCGTAGGCGCCCAGACCGACAAAGGCGGCCTGCCCGAACGAAGTCATGCCGGCAACGCCTGTCAGCATCACCAGGCCCACAGCAACCAGCGCATACAAACCAATGTAGTTCAGCATGGTGACGGTGAACTCGGGCAAAAAGCCCCAGGCCGCCAGCAACAGTGCGACCGCCAGCATGGTGAGTTGGCGCGTCGTCATTCTTCGTCCTCGACGTGATGACTGTTGAGCGAACGCCACCACAGGACCGGAATGATCAGGGTGAAAACAATGACCTCCTTGAACGCGCTGGCCCAAAAGGAAGAATACGATTCGAGCAGACCCACCAGCAGCGCCCCGAACAAGGCCAGTGGGTAACTGGTCAGGCCGCCAATGATGGCTGCCACAAAACCTTTCAAACCTATCAGGAATCCGGTGTCGTAATAGACCGTGGTCAGCGGCGCAATCAGGAGCCCGGAAACACCACCGATCAGCGCGGCCAGCGCAAAGCTCAAGTCGCCCGAGAGTTCGGTTGGTATCCCCATCAAGCGCGCACCGATCCGGTTCATGGCCGTGGCGCGCAAAGCCTTGCCGATGATGGTGCGCTCAAAAAACAAAAACATGCCCACCACCAGCAAACTGGCCACCCCCATCACGACCAGCGATTGGCCGCTGACAGGAATCCCGCCGAGTTCAATCCGGAGCTCTGAAAAAGCGCTGGTTCGCGAACCCTCGGCACCGAAGAACAGCAAGCCCAAACCGACCAGCACACCATGCAGGGCGACCGACACAATAAGCAGCGTCAGCACGGTGGCGTCGGCCAGCGGGCGGTACGCCAGGCGGTACACCAGCGGGCCCAGTGGTGTGATAACCAGCAAAGTGGTGGCGGCCTGTCCGAACATAGAACTGGGCCGCAGCAACAGCACCAGAAGGGCAGCCAGTGCCGGCAGCAAAACGGCCCAGAAGGCCGTTGATTTCCAGTCCACCGCAACCCCGCGCTGGTGTCGTGCAGACTCCACCAGCAGGGTCAACGCAGCCAGCGTCAGCAGCAGCCACAGGGTTCCGGGCGCGCGCCCGGCCTGCAGCAAGGCCATCGTGAGCGCGCCAAATGCAACAAACTCGCCTTGCGGAATAAAGATCACCTTGGTGACCGAAAACACCAGCACCAGCGCCAACGCCATCAGTGCATAGACCGCACCATTGACGATGCCATCCTGCGCCAGCAGCAAGGCGACCTGACCGTCCATATCAGGGCTGGAATTTCCAGGCACCGCCCTCAATCTTGACCATCACGCGGGCGCGCTGATCCAGGCCAAGGTGGTCGGTCGGCGACATATTGAAGACACCGTGTGCGCCGGCCACTTCCTTGACTGTCTCGAGCGCGTCGCGCAGTGCAGCACGGAATTCAGCTGTGCCGGGTT